>JANMWK010000035.1:0-17965 GCA_031393975.1 Hyphomicrobiales bacterium | reverse complement strand
AGGGTAACGATGAAAGCTGGTATTTTGGCATAGGCGGTGAGTGCCCCGTTAAAGGCACCAATCAACGCCCCAAGGGTGATTGAGCACACGACAGCAATCGGCCAAATTAACGGATTGCCCACACCAATATCAGGACCAAGATGGAACACCTGCAGCACCGCCGTCACAACAGCAACCATGCTGAGCATTGAACCGACCGACAAATCAATTTGGCGCATCACAATCAGCAACACCATGCCGGTAGACATTACTGCGATGGAAGAAGTTTGAACAAGCAGCGTCCACAGATTGCGCGGTGTCAAAAACGAGCCGCCTAAAATACCACCAAAATTGCCGCGCAAAATTCCGCTGGCAATATCAAACGTACACCAGATCAGAATTAAGGCTCCGATCATGCCTAACATGCGTGTATCGATTTCGGTTGCGCGAAAAAACCGCTTTACTGGCCCTTCATTTTGCATGGCCGGATTTAAACTTGTGTTGGTTGTGTTTGACATGAATGTCTCCCCGAATCCCACTTCTACTTAAAGAAAAACCGCGACACCTTCCCGAGTGTCGCGGTTCAATATTGTATCAGGCGCTAAAAATTAGCAACCTTTTGCAGCACCAGCTTTTACGCCTGCGCAAGCTGCGTCTTTGGTGATGTGGCCAGCAGTGATGGCAACATCAACATTGTCTTTAGTGATTGGTGTTGGAGCAAGTAGTATTGAATTCATTTCAACCTTCTTCTTGCCGCCTGCGAACTTGCCAACGCCTGGGATTTTGTCCATGGCAGTGCCGTCAGCCAAAGCGATTGCGGCAGCAGCTGCTGTGTTGCCCAAGTCTGTTGAGTTCTTCCAAACTGAAACAGTTTGTGTGCCGAGAGCTACGCGGTTGATCGCAGCCAAGTCACCGTCTTGACCTGAAACTGGAATGCCAGCCATGCCTTGTGCAGTGAGAGCAGCGACAACGCCTGAAGCCATGCCATCATTTTCAGACAATACAGCGTCAACTTTGTTGCCCGTTGAAGTCAAGCATTGCTCCATGTTCTTCTGAGCATTGTCTGGCTTCCAACCATCGGTGAATGTTTCGCAGACATTCTTGATCTTGCCAGCATCGAGAGCTTCTTTCAAAACTTCCATTTGGCCTTGAAACAAGAAGGTTGCGTTTGGATCGCCCTTATCGCCCTTGATGAAAGCATAGTTGCCTTCTGGCTTCACTTTGAGAACTTCTTTAGCCATGATGCGGCCAACGCCCACGTTGTCAAATGTCACATAAAGCGCGTTTGGATCTTCGAACTGAACGTCATAGGCAATGGCCTTAATGCCAGCATCGTTGATCGCCTTGATCGATGGGAGGATGGCATCGCTGTCAAAAGCAACAACCATGATCACATCAACTTTTTGCGAAATCAAGCCTTCAATGTCAGCAGCCTGCTTTTGGGCAGAACCCTGTGCATCTGTTGAAACATACTTATCGCCAGCTTTTTCTACTGCAGCTTTAATTGCGGCTTCGTCGGTCTTCCAACGTTCTTCCTGGAATGTCTTCCAAGACACGGCGATGGTTTTGCCAGCGGCCATTGTTGTGGTAGTGGCTGCACCGAGCATTAAGCCCGCAGTCATCAATGCTAAAATTGTTTTCTTCATTCCCATTCTCCCTTGTAACACCTTCACTCACCCGCCAGACGTCATGCTGTCGATGATATGGATTCTTGTCGGTGTCGAAATAATTTAATTTGACGTCCAAAATAATGTTGCATGAAGCCTGATGTTGAGTCAAGATTGAATTGCTAAATATTTGATTGTGCAGCGCAATATTAATGCTGCATGTGCGAAAGACAAAATGCGCGGCAAAGCGGATAGCGATTTGGTGAGGCGGCAGAATCGGCACATTGTGCTGGAAGCCTTGCGCTTGCACGGCCCCATGCCGCGCGTTGAGCTTGGTCGCATTACCGGTCTTTCTCCAGCTTCTATTACAACAATTGCCAATCAGCTGATTGATGACAAGGCCATGTTGGAAATGGATGAAGCTCCCGACCGAAGTGATCCCACTCGTCGAGGGCGGCCCACGGTTCGGGTCAATCTCAATCCTGACGCGGCGCGCATTATAGCGATAAAGATTTCAATTGATGGTGTTGAACTTGCTTTAGTGAATTTTGCCGGAGAAATCATATCCCGCAAAAATATTTCGATCGCCACCTATGAAATGCAGCCTGAGATTTTTGGCACTGGACTAGCAAAAATTGTGCGAGAATTTTTCGGTGAAAACAAACTTAAATCAGGTGATGTGGCCCACATCGGAATAGCGACACAGGGTGTTACCAACTCACAAAAGGGAACTATCGCTTGGAGTCCGGCTTTCAAAGCGCGCGACATTCCGGTGGTTGCCCCCATTGAAAAAGAAACCGGCGTCACCTGCAGCATCGCCAATGATGCCAATATGATCGCTGAAGGTGTGATGGCTGCTGATCGCTATAGTTACACCGGCACTGCGGCTGTGGTGTTCATGGGTTATGGTGTGGGCATGGGTTTGGTGATTGACGGTAAAGTCTATCATGGCTCGACCGGAGCTGCCGCCGAATTTGGCCACATGAATCATATTCCAAACGGTGCTTTCTGTCGCTGCAGCAGGGCAGGGTGTCTCGAAGCTTACGCCTCTGATTATGGCATTTTGCGCAGCGCTGAAAACCGCTCTGACCAATTACCTCCACCATCTTCTGCTGTCGATCCTGCTGTCATGCTGGCGTTGGAAAATTCAGCACGAGCAGGTGATGCAAATGCCACCGCTGCATATGCAAAAGCAGGCCGCGCCATTGGCTTTGGCCTGGCTCGTATGATTGCATTGCTTAACCCTGATCGCATTGTGCTCGCTGGCCCCGGAACGCGAGCGCTAGATTTAATTGAGCCAGCATTGCGTGCTGCAATCGAAGAAGGCGTGGTTGAAGCTTTACGCTCCCAAGTTAAAATCGAAACCGCACCCATTTACACCGACATGATCATCACCGGAACTATTGCAGCAACTTTGCGACATCTCGACTCCACTATTTTTTCCAGCGGTCCAATGATAAGCCAAACTACTCCTACTGAGAATTCGTCATGAAAATATTTAAGAGTTTTATTGCAGTGGCTTTGGCCTTTAGCTTTTTCGCGACTGCGGCCGTTGCAGGCGCAACGCCACCGCAAAATGTTTTTTTCAGTTGGTATAGATTAGCTCTCGAACTCGTGCGTCATACTGCAACTTATACCCCCCCTGTGGCCAGTCGTTCCTTTGCCTATATGAGCATAGCTGCATTTGAAGCGACGGCATCGGGCCCTAGTACATTACAATCTTTAAGTGGCCAGCTTCAATCCTTGCCGCCCGCGCCCAAACGGCAAGCTGGCAAAACTTATAATGAAGCCGTCATCCTGCAGGCGACCATGCAAACCATCGTTGAAAATCTTTTTTCCAATACCGGTCCAACGGGCCACCACGCTATGGACGCGTTCAGTAAGAAGATTGAAACTGAAGTTACCCAAGAGGTTAAGAGCGATGTTGTAAAGCGCAGTGAAACTTATGGCCGCAGCGTTGCCAACACAATTGTGAAATGGGCGATGAAAGATGGTGGAGCCGTCATTCAAAACATGGGATTTCCGGCCACTTATACCTTAACAAAAGGCCCCGCGCATTGGGTTCCCACCAACACCATAGACTTGCAACAAAATCCATTGCTTCCCAATTGGGGCAAGAACCGTTCCTTCGCTATGCCCAATGGTGCAACCTGCCAATTGGCTCCTCCGCCTGAGTATAGTGAGGACAAGAATTCAGAGTTCTATAAGCAGGCTTTAGAAGTTGTTGAGATCAAAAAAAATCTGACCCCAGAACAAAAAGCCATTGCGAAATTCTGGTCAGATGACGCCATGTTGACTGTCACACCACCGGGCCACTGGATTTCTATTGCGATGCAAATACTAGAAAGGCAAAATGCCGATATGGACAAGACGGCTGATGTCTTGGCGCGGTTAAGCATTGCTGAAGCTGATGCTTTCATCGGGTGTTGGAATGGCAAGTTCCAATATGATCTCGTGCGCCCTATCACTTACATCAAGCGCGTAATGGACCCGAAATGGGAACCATTGCTAAATACACCGCCATTCCCTGAATATCCCAGTGGTCATAGCACTCAATCAGCTGCAGCGGCTCTGGTGCTCACGCAAGCATTTGGCGAAAATTTTGCCTTCACCGATGAAACCGGCACAAAAGATGGTTTAAAACCGCGCAACTTCAAGAGCTTCGCAGGAGCTGCAGAAGAGGCAGGAATCTCACGCCTCTATGGTGGCATTCATTATCGCGCAGCAATTGAAAATGGTTTGGCTCAAGGCCGCTGTATTGGCGCCTTTGCAACCGCTCTTAAAACACGGAAATAGTCATGCGCAATTTCATTCTTGCTTCACTATTGTTGTCCAGCGCTGCCGTAGCGGCAGAGCCAACTCCGACGATTCCCACTTTCGCCGAAGAAACCAAAACCGCAGGCATCAACAGCACCTATAAAGGCGAGTGGGTCTATATGGTGGGCGGTGGCGTTGCCACTTTTGACTGCAATGGCGATGGCTTTGCCGATATGCTGCTTTCGGGTGGCACCAAGAAAGCGAAGTTCTATCGCAACACCTCCCCACAGGGCGGTAAACTAAAATTCAAAGCTGAAACCAGTGGCCTCGAACTTGATAAAGTGATCGGAACATATCCACTGGATATCGACAGCGATGGTATCATGGACCTTGTGCTCTTGCGCATCGGCGAAAATATTGTGATGCGCGGACTTGGCAATTGCAAATTTGAACGGGCCAACGAAGCTTGGGCGTTTGACGGGGGTGATGCTTGGTCCACATCTTTTGCCGCAATATGGGAAAAGGGCTCAACCTGGCCCACTTTAGCGATTGGAAATTACATTGATCGCGCCCAAGAAATTTCTCCTTGGGGCTCTTGCACCGATAATTGGCTGCACCGCCCCGCCAATAAAAAATTTGCCCCACCCTTGGCATTAAAGCCAAGCTTTTGCGCACTGTCTATGTTATTCACTGATTGGAATAAATCCGGCACACCATCGCTTCGTGTTTCAAACGACCGTGAGTATTATGAAGGTGGCCAAGAGCAACTCTGGCATATCGACGCTGGAAGGCCACCCGCACTTTACACCGAAGCCGAAGGTTGGAAGCCGCTCAAGATTTGGGGTATGGGCATTGCCAGCACCGATTTGGACGGTGATGGTTATCCTGAATATTTTCTCACCAGCATGGCAGACCACAAACTGCAAACCTTAGCAGCAGCCCCCGCCGCAACCTTTAAAGATATCGCATTCGCAAAGGGTGTCACCGTTCATCGCCCGACCACAGGCACGGACCTTCGCCCTAGCACAGGCTGGCACGCCCAGTTTGAAGATGTGAACAATGATGGTTTGCAAGATTTGTTTGTCGCCAAAGGCAATGTTGATAAAATGCCAGACTTCGCCGCTAAAGACCCAAATAACTTATTGCTCCAGGGCGCTGATGGCAAGTTTACCGATGTCGCCTCACAGGCAGGTGTTGCAAGCACATTCACCTCTCGCGGCGCCGCCGTCGTCGATTTCAACAACGATGGACTGCTTGATCTTGTTGTTGTGAACCGTAATGATAAAGCCCAGCTCTGGCGCAACACCAGCACCAATCTCGGCCATTGGCTTCAACTGAAGTTGCAACAACCGACCGTAAATCGTGATGGTATCGGTTCGTGGATTGAAGTGAAGCAGGGCGACAAAATTATGCGCCGTGAAATCACTTCAGGCGGTGGCCATGCCAGTGGCGAAAATGGTTGGTGGCATTTTGGTTTGGGAGTTTCCACACAAACCCAAGTCCGCGTTGTTTGGCCTGATGGCACAGCGGGCGAGTGGCAGAACGTGTTTGACGATAAATTCTATATTCTTGAACGCGATAAGCCAGCCAAGCTTTGGCTACTGAAATAAGTTTTACGGCGCGGGTCCGGTGGATCCGCGCACAATTAAATCAACAGTCCATAATTCATGCGGCAGTTCAGCATCGGGGTCGATGATAATGCCTAACAAGAGCTGTGCCACCCGCTCCCCAGCAGCACGAATTGAAGAACTTGTGGTCGTCAACGATGGCACAAGGCTTTGCGCATTCAAAAAGGGTAAGCCGTCATCATGTGCAATCAATGAAACATCGCGCCCGATGATGAGGCCCATTTCGTTTATAGCGCGCATCGCCCCGGCCACCAGCAGCATACTCCCCAAGATCAGCGCCGTTGGTCGATTTCCCAGTTGCAAAATTCGCTTTGATTGACGATAGCCATTTTCTTCAGTCATGAGACCACTGGATGTCACCATTGGATCCGCCTTTAATCCACGGTCATGCAATGCCACTTCGTAACCGCGCCTGCGATCGTGGGCATAGTTGAAATCTTCTAGTCCGTTAATCAAACCAATGCGGCGATGACCAAGATCGATAAGCAGTTTGGTGGCACGGTAAAAGGCCCCATAATTATCGATGTCAAGCCAAGCAAAATCACTGTCCAAACCGCCAACACGGCCATGAACGACATAAGGCATATGCAGCGCATTGAGCGCTTCGATGCGGAGATCGCGCAATCGTGGCCCCAGCACAACCACACCATCCACCGAGCCACCTTGTGCATAGCGCTGATAAACCGAGATTTCATCCTCTTGTCCGCCAGCGTGTAACATCACATCAAAACCATGGGCGGCATAGACATCTGTGGCACCGGATACAAAATCCGAAAACAAAGGGTCAATCATCAGACTCTTATCGGCTGGGAGAACATAACCAATTGCATGAGCGCGGCCTGTCGCCAGCCGTCTCGCATGGGTATTGGGGCGATAGCCAAAGCGCCGCGCTTCTTCATCTACACGTTTGCGTGTAGCCTCGCCCACTTCAGGATAACCATTCAAAGCCCGGCTAACGGTCGTCGGGGAGAGGTTAAGATGCTTGGCCAATTCTTTGAGATTCATTGCTTATTTCATTGTCCAATTTGCCCAAAGCGCTTAAAATTTTGAATTCGTTTTAGGCAGAGTAGTAATACCTGTTTGAACTGTTTTTGCAAGTTTGCACTGCAATATGTAGTATTTTCTTGACGAAACACTTTGGCGTGTTAGCTTGAATTTGTTCAAAGCGCTTTGGTAAAAATAAAAGCCAGACCAAAGCTTACGAGATTATTTTTTATAATTTTCAATTGGGAGGACTACACGTGAAGAAATTTATGTTCTTGGGCGCAGCTGTAGCTGCAATGCTGATTGCATCACCTGCATTTGCCGAACTGAAATATAAGCCAGGCGAAGATGCCAAATTTACCTGGGCCAATCTTGATGAATTGAAGAAGGTTGACCTCAAGGGTGAAACTCTCACAATTTTCGGACCATGGCGTGGCGATGACGAAAAGCACGTGCAAGTGGTTCTGGATTATTTCCGCGAAGCCACTGGCGCTGATGTGAAGTATTCGTCTTCAGAAAACTACGAACAACAGGTTGTTATTGACACATCTGCTGGCAGCCCTGCCAACATTTCAGTGTTGCCACAACCAGGCCTGATCGCAGATCTCGCCGCTAAAGGCTTGCTCAGCCCATTGACCGACGCAGATGCCAAGTGGATGGTCGACAATTATGGTGCTGGCCAATCATGGGTTGATCTCGGCACCTCTAAAGGCAAAGACGGAGCCAAGAATTTTTACGGCTTCTCCTATAAAACAGATGTGAAGAGCCTTGTTTGGTATAGCCCCGAAAACTTCAAAGATGCTGGCTACAAAGTTCCAGAAACCATGGAAGACTTGATCGCCCTTTCTGACAAGATTGTAAAAGATGGTGGCAAGCCATGGTGCATCGGGTTGGGTTCAGGCGGTGCAACCGGCTGGCCAGCAACAGATTGGGTTGAGGACATTATGCTCCGCACCCAGAAGCCAGAAATCTATGATGGCTGGGTGAACAACTCAGTGAAGTTCAATGATCCTGCTGTGATCAATGCCTTGGATATCTTCGGCTCCTTCGCCAAAAATGACGGCTATGTCGATGGCGGCCACGCTGGTGTTGCTTCGATTGATTTCCGCGATAGTCCCAAGGGTCTCTTCTCCACACCGCCAAAGTGCTACATGCACCATCAGGCTTCGTTCATTCCGTCCTTTTTCCCTGAAGGCACGAAAATGGGTAAAGATGCAGACTTCTTCTACATGCCAACTTACGCTTCCAAGCCGGATCTCGGTAAGCCTGTGCTGGGTGCCGGAACATTGTTCACTATCACTAAGGATTCTAAAGCTGCGCGCGCTTTCATCGACTTCTTGAAGTTGCCATTAGCTCACGAAATCTGGATGGCTGACGGTGGTTTCTTGACTCCGCTCAAGTCAGCCAATCCTGCTGCCTATGCAAGCGACGCTGCCCGCAAGGAAGGCGCCATGATGGCAGCAGCAACAACATTTCGTTTTGACGGATCAGACATGATGCCCGGCAAAATTGGTGCAGGCGCTTTCTGGACCGGCATGGTGGATTTTGTGGGTGGCAAATCATCAAAAGACACAGCTGATGCCATCCAAAAAGCATGGGATGCACTCAAGTAACTTAGGTTCCTCCTAAGAACGACGACGAAGCTCCGGACCACTCCCGGTCCGGGGCTTTCTATATCCGTGTTTGAAAATTCACTGCGGGAGCGGCTCACATGATAGCGCAAATTCTTTATGCCTTTTTTACCGTCATTCTCGGTGTTGGTGGATGTTTCGGCTATTTTTATGGCTCAAATTGGCTATTGGATAAAACCTTTCCCGCTAATGCCAACAATGACGCCAGTGCTGTGCGCAACCTTCGCATTCAAGCCAATATCAGGCCTTGGCTGTTTCTCGGCCCCGCCATGCTGCTTCTCAGCGTCTATTTAATTTTTCCCGTCGTTCAAACCTTCTGGCTGTCATTTCATGATCGCGCTGGTGATAAGTTTGTAGGCATGGCCAACTACACGTGGGCGTTTTATGACGAGCAGTTCCGCCTTTCAATTTTCAATAACATCCTCTGGCTCGCAGTGGTTCCCGCACTTTGCACTTTGATGGGGCTTATCATCGCTGTGCTCACTGATCGCTTGTGGTGGGGCAATTTGGCCAAGAGTTTAATTTTTATGCCACTGGCGATTTCGTTTGTGGGTGCCAGCGTCATCTGGAAATTCGTCTATGATTATCGCGGTGAAGGCCAACAACAAATTGGCATCCTCAACGCTATCGTCACCTATTTTGGCGGCGATCCGCAAGTGTGGATTGCGCTGCCATTCTGGAATAATTTTTTCCTGATGGCCATTTTGGTATGGATTCAAACTGGCTTTGCCACAGTTATTCTTGCCGCTGCTCTACGCGGAATTCCTGAAGATACACTCGAAGCCGCCACCATTGATGGCGCTGGCCCGTTTAAGATTTTCTTTCGCATTATGGTTCCGCAAATTTACGGCACCATTCTTGTGGTGTGGACGACCATCACAGTACTGGTTCTCAAGATTTTCGACATCGTGTTGACGATGACCAACAGCCAATGGAACACCTCGGTGCTTGCCAACTTGATGTTCGATTGGATGTTCCGTGGTGGCGGTGACTTTGGCAGGGGAGCGGCCATTGCCATCGTCATCATGGTAGCGGTCCTTCCAATTATGATTTGGAATATCCGCCAAGCCAACGCCGAACAGAAGGGAAATTGATTATGTTAAAAAAATTCTCCCTTGAGCCGTCGCGCATTGCGCTCAACTTAGCAGTACTGCTCATCATTGTGCTGTGGACATTCCCAACAGCGGGCCTGCTCATCAGCTCCTTGCGCGACAAGAATGATATTGCCGCATCAGGTTGGTGGACAGCCCTTGCGAGTGCAGATGTCAACAAAAAGAGCCGCCTAAAAGGCATGGCCGATCAGGTTGAAAAAGATGGTAAGTTCACTATCTCTGGCAATTTGTTTGAAGGCGCTGACGCTGTGAGTGGCAAGGTTTCAGCCTTTGGCACGAAGGTGCAAGCCCCAGGCGCCAATGCAGCGGGCACTACTGCTTTGCTGGACAATGGTGAGACATTGCACGTTAACACTGATGGTTCATACATACTCACCTCACCTACAGCTTTGACCGAAGATAGTGCCGGGCGCGTATTCTTTATCGCGTCGCAGCCGCCACGCTTCACAACTGATAACTACCAAACCGTATTGTTTTCAGAAGGCATAGGGCGGTCGTTCATCAATTCGCTCACCGTAACAATTCCAGCAACCATCATCCCCATTTTGATCGCGGCCTTTGCTGCCTATGCCTTGGCATGGATGAAGCTTCCATTCCGGGGCTTGATCATTGCCATCATTGTAGGACTTTTGGTTGTTCCTCTGCAAATGTCACTCATCCCGTTACTGAAACTTTATAACGCTGCTGGCACATTTATGGGGGTCCCGTCGAAAACCTATCTCGGCGTGTGGTTGGCGCACACGGGCTTTGGTCTGCCCTTCGCAATCTATCTGCTCCGCAGTTACATTGCAGGCCTTCCAAAGGATTTAATTGAATCAGCCCAAATTGATGGTGCCAATGATTTCAAAATTTTCCGCCGCGTTGTGCTGCCCTTGTGTTTCCCAGCACTTGCATCATTCGCCATTTTCCAGTTCCTCTGGGTATGGAATGATTTGCTCGTGGCCATTGTGTTTTTGGGCTCCGGTCCTGATCAACTTGTGCTCACGGGTAAGCTCAATGCATTGCTTGGTTCGCGCGGTGGCAATTGGGAAATTTTGACGGCGTCGGCTTTCGTCACCATCATTGTTCCACTCACAGTGTTCTTCTCATTGCAACGTTACTTTGTGCGCGGCCTTCTCGCCGGCTCAGTTAAGGGAGGCTAATATGGCTAATATTAAACTTACTAATATTCACAAATCCTACGGTTCCCACCAGATTATCAAGGATGTGAGTCTCGACATTAAATCAGGTGAGTTCATCGTGTTCGTGGGCCCATCAGGCTGTGGCAAATCAACCTTGCTGCGCTCAATCTCCGGTCTCGATCAGGTGACCTCAGGCACCTTGGAAATTGATAATGCGGTAGTCAATGATGTGCCGCCTTCCAAGCGGGGCATTGCCATGGTGTTCCAATCTTATGCGCTCTATCCGCATATGAGTGTTTTTGAAAACATTGGCTTTGCTTTGGAAAACCAAGGCTTGCCACGTGCTGAAATTAAAAAGAAAGTTGAGGCTGTGGGCGAAATGCTGCAGCTCACATCTTATCTTTCACGCCTGCCAAAAGCTCTCTCAGGCGGTCAACGTCAGCGCGTGGCCATCGGCCGTGCCATTGTTCGCGGGGCTAAGGTATTCCTCTTTGACGAACCGCTTTCTAATCTCGATGCAGCCCTGCGTGTACAAATGCGTATGGAAATCGCCAAGTTGAAGCGTGACTTGCCAAACACCACCATGGTCTATGTCACTCATGACCAAGTGGAAGCCATGACCATGGCTGATCGCATTGTGGTGTTGCAGGCGGGCCGCGTGATGCAGGTGGGAACGCCGATGGAGCTTTATGAAAATCCAAACAGCGTGTTTGTGGCGGGCTTCATTGGTTCGCCAAAAATGAACTTCATCACTGGCGCACCTGCTGAAAAGCTCAAAGCCAAAACCATCGGTGTGCGGCCTGAACATTTTGAGTTCTCTAAAACCGCAACTAATATTTCGGGTACGCTTGACTATACCGAAGTCTTGGGTAGCGACAGCTTTCTCTATGTTTCCACCCCAACAGGCATGTTGACGGTGCGCGAGCCCGGCCGCACAAATTATAAGACCGGCCAAAAACTAAACTTGAAACCCATTGCAGAACATGTACATCGCTTTGGACCAGACGATAACCGCCTTAAATAATAGGATTCCACCATGACCATTCGCACTCTCATTTGGCATGAACACCGCCACGAGCAAACCAACAAACTGGTGGCCTCGCTCTACCCGGAAGGAATGCATGGTGCTTTGAAGAATGCCTACAAGGGCGACAAAGAATTTGTGGTTGGCCATGCGCTGCTGGACGACGACAAAGAACACGGGCTCAGCCAAAAACGTTTGGATGAAACCGACGTGCTGCTGTGGTGGGGCCATGCTGCCCATGGCGATGTGAGTGATGTCATCGTTGACCGCGTTGCCAAACGCGTGTGGGAAGGCATGGGCCTCATTGTTCTGCATTCCGGTCACTATTCCAAGATTTTCAAAAAGCTCATGGGCACACCTTGCTCATTGAAATGGCGTGAAGCGGGCGAAAAAGAACGCGTGTGGGTTATCAATCCAAACCACCCCATCGCTGCGGGCCTGCCCGAAATGATCGAGATTGAAAACGAAGAAATGTATGGCGAACCATTCTCGATTCCAGAACCATTGGAAACGGTGATGATCTCACATTTCGAAGGGGGTGAAGTTTTCCGTTCCGGTGTTACCTATCAGCGTGGTGCAGGCAAGATATTCTATTTCCGCCCCGGCCATGAAGCTTATGCGGCCTATCATAATCCACTGATTTTGAAGGTGATCAAGAACGCAACCCGCTGGGCTTATAACCCGGCAAAGCCTTGGACAGGCATCCACGCAGCTCCTAATGTGCCAGCCGACAAAGCGCCAATTCCACTTGAAATAAAAGGCCCGCGCCTGCATGAAGATGGCGAAGAAGGGTTTAAATAATGAAAAACATTCGGTTGTTGGTTTTAGGCACTGGCGGCATGGCTGCGGCCCACATCAAGCAATTCCAAGCCGATCCGCGCGTTGAGGTGACAGCCTGTTCCGATATTGATTTGGCCCGTGCCAAAAAATTTGCCGACGAACACAAAATTCCAAACGCCTTTGGCAGCTTGGATGATGCCATTAAGTGGGGCCAGTTTGATGCCGCAACTAACGTCACGCCAGATTCAATTCACCACCCCACCACCATGAAATTGCTGGTCGCCAAAAAGCATGTGCTATGCGAAAAGCCCTTGGCCGAAAATTTCAAACTCGCTGATGAAATGGCCACCACTGCGGAAAAAGCGGGCGTTATCAATATGGTCAACCTCACCTATCGTGCGGTGGCCGGATTACAAAAAGCCAAGCAGATTATTGCCTCGGGTGAAATTGGCGAAGTGCGCCATGTGGAAGCCAGCTATCGTCAAAGTTGGTTGGTGGGCAATCATTGGGGCGCATGGGATAAGCTGCCCATGTGGCTGTGGCGTTTGTCAGAAAAGCACGGCTCCAAAGGCGTGCTCGGCGATGTGGGCATTCACATTCTGGATTTCACAACATATGCCATCGGCATGATGCCTGTTTCGTTGCAGGCAAGATTGAAAACCTTCCGCAAAACCCCTGGTGATAAAATTGGCGAATATCTATTGGATGCAAATGATTCAGCCTCAATGATCGTCGAATTCGAAAACGGCGCGCAAGGTGTGATTCATGCAAGCAGGTTTATGACAGGTTATGGCAACACGCTGAAGCTTCATGTGTTCGGCACCAAGGGTGGGTTGGAAATCGAAAACGATCATGACCTCACAACCTTGCGTGTGTGTTCGGGAGAAGACGTCCACACCCAAGCCTGGCGCAACATAGTGCGCACGGAAGCTGAACCTGCGAACTATAAGAAGTTCATTGACGCGATTGTGAGCGGCAAAAACGGTGATCCAAGCTTTAGACGCGCCGCCGACCTGCAGAAAATCTTGGATGCCTGCTTCAGCGAAGAAGCGAGCGAGGCCATGAAGCTTTAAGATATACCCTACACTATTAGATAAACCATCACTACTGCGAAGCCAGGTGTGACAGAGTTGAGGGGACGCCATTTTGCTTTAAAGAAACCGGAGCGGACGACTAGTAATCTTCGGTCAGAACTGTGAAAACTGTTAACGTATTTTCCCATGGGCGTAAGACCGTCCATCACGCATTTAAAAGAGATCAAGAACGCGCATGACGAATGCATTTGATACGTCCTCAAAACAAGGCCTAGATGTTCAGTCCCGACATTTGATGGATAGGGTTTAGTTTGAATCTTTCAGGCTGATTTGTCCAGCATTTGCAGATGAACTCATATGGGGTTAGGCCTTTGAGGGCCTTGAGACGGCGTGCGAAGTTGTAGGCATTTATGAAGTCGGCGAGGTGCTGGCGCAGTTGATCGTGATTGTCATAATGGTAGCGATGAACAGTAGCTTGCTTGATCGTTCTATTCATGCGTTCGACTTGGCCATTGGTCCAGGGATGTTTGATCTTGGTCAGCCGGTGATCAATGTTGTGAGTGGCGCATCCACTCTCGAATGCGTGACACCTGAACAGCTTTCCTTCCGTTCGCATCTTCCTGATGTCCGCAGGTGTCCAGCTCTCACCAGTTGGATCAGTGAACTGAATGCCGTTGTCGGTGAGAACCGTGTGAATGGTGTAAGGAACAGCAGCAACGAGATTGTCCAGGAACTGCTTTGAGATGGTAGTGGTCGCCTTCTGGTGAAGCTCGACATAAGCAAACTTGCTGGTTCTGTCGATGGCCACGAAGAGATGAAGCTTGCCTTCTGTGGTTCTGACTTCCGCAATGTCGACATGAAAGTAGCCAATCGGATAAGCCTTAAACTTCTTCTTCGGAGCCTTGTTGCCTTCGACTTCCGGCAACCGCTCGATGCCATGACGTTGAAAGCAGCGATGCAATGAAGACCGCGTCAGATGCGGGATTGTCGGTTGCAGACCATAGAGGCAATCATCAAGAGGCAATAGCGTGTAGCGACGGAAGGCAACAATCACGGCTTCTTCTTCAGCAGTCAGAACCGTTGAATGGGCCTCCTTCGGTCCAGTCTTTCGATCCCCCACTGTCTCACGGTGCTTCCACTTCGACACAGTCTTCGGATTGACATGATAGCGCTCAGCCAGCGCCCTTATGCTCTCTTGACTATGTTGTATCGCTCGACGGACTGCCTCAGTTGTCGTGGCGCTCCCATGTAAAATCTGGCCCCTAGTGCCTCCTTCCATTCAGTGGTCAAAATCGTACCATCAAATGTCGGGACTGAACATCTAGATTGCTAAACTCGTCGGTTATATAAACTCCTTGCGAGACGCCGTGCGAAAAAAATTTCGCGACGGATCTGTGGACGAATGGCAATTCAACGCAACTGAATTTAACTGGCTTTGGCGTACAGTTTTTTGAAGTAAGCGTTGCTGTCTTTCAAGTCTTGCCGCAGCAATTCTAGCTCTGAGGGCGTCAGCATTTCGGAAGCCTGCATGGTTGCCAATTTCGTGGCGGGGAAAGTTTCAGATTCCAACACAATCGTTTGCTCATTCTTCATAGCCAATCCTTCTTTCCACTTCAGCTCCTGTTGGGTGAACTCCACCTTACAACGCAATTACCATTTGCTACCCGATTTTTACACTTTTCGTCTAGGGCCGCTGCAATTGCGAAATGTCGGCCAAAAAACTTTGACAAGAAATTGTTATAAAGCCGGCCGTCAAGCCCGCCCTTTATTACCAATTGATGCAAGAAGCGTAGCGCTCGTTCCAATAATCCGGGTATTTCTCCGCCTTCCGTGCGTGAAAGGGTATTGAGCAGTATGCCTCTTTTAAGCGTTGTGCGCCTTGTGCTCGCCGCTCCACTTCCCGCGAATCCATCCCAAGACGGAGCATTTCGATCAGATATGGACTTGCCTTCACCAGTTCTGACGGTTCCGATGTCGCGGGAGGCAGGTGAGCCTCGTTGAAGGCCAAGCTTCCCGGTCGCGCTACCATCATCGACAGACAAGCATCGGTCAGAACCGTCTCGGAAGGCTCTGGTTTGAAAATCGAATTGCGCATTTTTTAATTCCGGCAGTGCGTCGTTTAAAGCCGCGGTTGAGGCATCGCTCGAAGGGCCTAGATTATCAAGCTAATTACCGACTGTCTAACTCAGACATTACCATCAATGCCAACCCAATAGTGGTTCGATCTTGTTTGCGGCGTCTAACACCGCGTTGATATTGATATTCCCCCGATCGAGATATTTGACCTTGTCCGCAAGGTAGTCTGGCGCGTTTGAGTTCAGGTTCGCCCGTGTTGCCACAATCCAAGATACGGCTTCAGCTTCAAACTCCTTAATGTCACTTTCCATTTTAGAGCTGACTACACTTTTCAACTTACGCCGATCCGACCACCATCCTAAGTCGTGTACCCCACAATGGCCACAGAAAACATGTGCCATCTCATGTACAAGGGTATTCAGGCGTTCCTCTGAGCTTTTGCTGCTGTTTAGATATATGAGAAATCTGCCGTGCCGATCCCATCGGTGCAAAACATGGCCAGACCGTGCCGTACCCAGAGGCATTTCCATAACCCGGAACAAACCGGTCTTTCTCTTTGCTGTGGTTCCAAATAGCTCGACATTCTTCCGGAACTTTTCCAGTCCAACATTACCCACAACTCGCAATGGATTTTCGAGAATCGGCATCAATTCAAGTTGCTTATGTCTTTGCTCAGTGTCCTCAATTTCATATACAAGAGTTATAGGTCCATTCGGCACCAAGATCACAATTGGAGCTGCACCTGGCCGAATTGTTCTTCCATTCTTTGCCCAGTAATGGCCGGTTCCCACAGATACAGCGCCTGGGCGCTGAACATAGATTAGCTTGGTAGTGAAAACAGAGTAACGTTTCATTTGACTGACAAATTTTAGTAAACCATGCAGCCAAGCTCGCGCATCGCCCTTCATCGACCGCAAGAATAAATCGTTGATAGCGGCTTGTGCCTCTGCCCGCTCAATGAGGGCCCGCTCCTTAACTCTGGTTAGTGTCGGAGGCGTATTAGTTAATGGATCTAAGGCGTCATTGGTCATTGCAGAGAATTTCCTTATTTAAAGCGTCCCAAGTCGCTGTTCGAGATGCGGATAAAACACACCAAACGATTCAGAACCAGCTTTTTAAGATGCAATTCGTTGCACAAAGCAGATCGTGACGGCTAGAGCCAAATTAAATATTCCCTAGCAAATCATATTGCCCTAGGAACGAAGATGCATTGGCATGTCGCAACTTCTCACGAAGTTCGACATCATAACGCATAGTATTGTCGATTATGGCAAGCTTGCTTACGCGACTTTATACAACCTCAGAGATCTCATTTTCCACAGTGGGATGTTAAACCCAAAACTTTATTTGCTGCACGCTTTACTACAATTTGCCACTTGTCAAACGTGGCAATAATCCCAAGCCTTTAATGTCTAGAAGATCATTCTCATCTTTGGGATTGTTTACAAGTTGGGGTTGCGTTTATGCGCTATGGGCAGAATTGTTTTGGCTCATGAGTTTGAATTATTCGAATTCCCCCGCGCCAACTGGATTATGTCAGCTTCAGGGTTAGGCGATAGCGCTGCTGAGATATGATTGCCAACGGCGTCACTTGCAGCCCGCAATGGATCGTCACTCAAATGCGCATAACGCTGGGTTGTTGCACTGTTTGCATGACCTAGCAAAGCCCCAATAATTGGCAAGCTTGCACCGCCTGAAACAGCAATGCTGGCAAAGCTATGACGAAGATCATGCATTCTGACATTTTCGATTCCTGCAATTGATCTTATACGTTTCCAAACTTTTGGTGTGCCCTCATAGTAGCCGTTGCCGCGATAGGCAGGGAATACAAAGTCGCTTCCCTCCATTACTTTCTGATCGCTAAGAATTTGCAACGCTCCTGCGTTAAGTGGGATGGCCTTTTGACCAGTCTTGGAATCAGCAAGTTTCAAGTACCCTGTCTCAAAGTCGATTTCCGGCCATCTTAGAGTTTCAATTTCGCCCTTGCGCGCTCCCGTGAAGACGAGAAGTTTGAGAATAGATAGTGCAGAAGGATTCTCACCTTCCAATTCAGCACGCCTCAACCCTTCGCCGAGGGCTACAAGTTCCTGGTGGCTGAGATAACGATTTCCTTTTTTATCTATAAATCGCTTTACACCAATCACCGGGCTTGTGTCGATCATGCCGCAATCTACGGCATAAGCGAAAATGCCTCCGAGAAGTCCGACAGTGCGGGTTGCTGCTCCTTCACCA
>JANMWK010000161.1:0-8786 GCA_031393975.1 Hyphomicrobiales bacterium | reverse complement strand
CTCGAGAAGCGATCTCAGGCGCGGCTTCGAAGAAAATTCTTCCAACATCATGTCCATGGCAAACCTCCGAATCAGGGAGGCCCATGGAATCACACTAAATGCAAACTCCAAACCCCGTTAACTTGAGTTCGACGCCCTGCCTTTGCGGTGGTGCGCCTTTCTCAACTTGTACGTCGATGTTAAAAAACATTCGCCCTTCAGTGTTTGGTCCGCAATTTGCCATATGAACCATCTTGCTCTCCTGTGGACTTCCTATGTTACATTGTAAGTAAAACGATCTTGAACTCCCCTACCAGTTTGGATTTGCTTCAGCACTCCACGAACGGGAGATAAATGAATAGCGCACCGTCTCGGTTATTTGAGGCCCACTTCGGGAATCCATGTCGATACGAGGGTAAAGGCCTGGCAGCGCAAAGCGCATAACGGTGTTCAGTGCCCATATCGTCCAAACCTGATTTTTGGAATAATTTAGGTTCTTGGCTATTCCAGATTTTTCTACGCTGACACATCTGTCACGTTGGACGGCGTATTTCTTCTGATCCATGTCAATGACAGCTTGCAGATCTTTGTCGTAACCTCCCTGCCATCGGAGCTCGCGCACGGCTGACTTCAGGTCTTCATCGAATGTCATAAATTCCTGCGGCCAAAGCTGGTAACAACAGTATCCGAAGCGTACAAGTTCCACGTCGTCGGGCTTGTTTGGCCTGTCAATGCCGACGTCAGAACCGAGGTTCCAGAAAAACATTTCTCCAAGTGCCATTTGACCGTGTGCCATTGGTTCATCTCCCTTAGGGCAATTGAAATTTGTGTTTCAATTTTACACCACAACAAAGTCCTTCTTTTGGATCGCCAAGCAAATGCCCCACGCGCTTCTTTTTCAGTAGAATTGAGTAGACATGTCAGTTCACCGAGTAGCCAAACTCTCCATTCGTTACTTCCACCTTCGCCTCGATAAACTCTTCTCCCGAAATTGCCTTGTTCAATATCTGGCGGCTGAGGGCAGGCAGCAGTGTGTTGGTGACGATGTTATCCACCATACGGCCGCCGGAATCGGGGTCGTTGCACATGGAAACGATTTTCTCGACCACCGCATTATCATAGACAAATTTTGCATTGTGATTATCTGCGATGCGTTTTCCAATGCGGTTCAACTGTAGGCGCACAATGCCGCCCAGCATATCCCCTGAAAGGGGGTAATAGGGAATGGTGACGATGCGGCCGAGCAGGGCAGGGGGAAAGACTTGCAATAGGTCTGGTTTCATGTCCGTCGCTAGTTTTTCTGCATCCGGCCTTTCGGCACCTTGGGCGGAGGCGTGCATGATCATGTCGGTGCCGGCATTAGTGGTGAGGATGATCAATGTGTTTTTGAAATCAATGCGACGGCCTGAACCATCTTCCATCACACCCTTGTCAAAGACCTGAAAGAAGATTTCGTGGACATCGGGGTGGGCTTTTTCCACTTCATCAAGCAGTACCACGCTGTAGGGTTTGCGTCGTACGGCTTCGGTGAGGCGGCCACCTTCGCCATAACCAACATAGCCGGGGGGGGCGCCTTTCAAAGTTGAAACCGAATGGGCCTCCTGGAATTCCGACATGTTGATGGTGATCACGTTCTGCTCGCCACCATAAAGCGCTTCGGCAAGGGCAAGGGCGGTTTCGGTTTTGCCAACACCTGATGGGCCAGCGAGCATGAACACGCCAATGGGCTTGTTCGGATTATCGAGCTTGGCGCGGTTGGTTTCGATGCGCCTAGCAATCATCGAGAGACCATGTGATTGGCCGATTACGCGCTTGTTCAGCGTGTCAGCGAGATTGAGAATGGTTTGAACTTCGTCCTTGACCATTTTGCCGACGGGAATGCCGGTCCAGTCCGACACAACAGATGCCACCGACTGTTCGTCTACATAGGGATAGATCATGCGCTTTTCAGGATCGATCTCTTCGAGTTTGGCGATGATTGAAATCAGTTGAGTGCGGGCCTCATCTGCATTCGCAGCCTGGTCTGTGATGGCTTTGCGATGCGCCATGATTTCATCGACAATGATTTTCTCGGCGGCCCAATCCTTGTCAAGCTCTGCCAATTTGTTTTTGGCATCACTGATGGCTGTGGTGACTTCAATAATGCGCTTTTCGTCTGCAGCACCAATGTCGCGTTCGCGTTCAAGGGCTGCGAGTTCCTTCTCACGTGCTGAAATCAACACGCGCGCGTCCTCAACAGCAGCCGGTGTCGAGGTTTGCGAAACCGCAACACGGGCGGCGGCTGTATCCAACAAGCTCACGGATTTGTCTGGTAGCTGGCGTGACGGGATGTAACGACTGGAAAGTTTGACGGCTGCAACAAGGGCTGCATCAGAGATATGAACTTTGTGGTGTTTTTCCATGGGCGCCAATAGACCGCGCATCATATCACAGCAGCGATCAACATCAGGCTCACCAATATTGATGGGCTGGAAACGCCGCGCGAGAGCGGGGTCTTTCTCAATGTGTTGGCGGTATTCTGACCAGGTTGTAGCGGCGATGGTTTTCAGCGTTCCGCGGGCCAATGCAGGTTTCAAAAGATTTGCTGCATCACCAGTCCCAGCTGCGCCTCCAGCTCCAATCAGGGTGTGCGCTTCATCAATAAACAGGATGATTGGAATGGGAGAGGTTTGCACCTGATCTATGACGGAGCGTAGTCGTTGCTCAAATTCTCCCTTCATAGAGGCGCCAGCTTGCATCAATCCAATATCAAGCGCGTAAAGTTTGTTGCCACGCAATGGTGGTGGCACGTCGCCTGCTGCAATGCGCTGTGCAAAACCTTCGACAACTGCCGTCTTTCCGACGCCAGCTTCACCTGTGAGGATGGGATTGTTTTGGCGCCGCCGCATCAATACGTCGATGATCTGGCGGATTTCCTCGTCGCGTCCGACAATCGGATCCATTTCTCCGGAGGCAGCGCGTTGGGTAAGATCAATGGCAAAGCGGTCCAGCGCAGTTGTGCCTTTCGAACCTGTCGGCGCATCACCGCCGGTGCCGGGTGCCACAAGGCCCGAGCCATCCATCGGGCGCATGTTTTCTTCAATCGATTGCTGCCATATCCTGCGATGTTCGGCGGTGAGAAGCTCTGCATCGATCAATTTGAATTGCTTCGAGATGCCGTGCATCGTGCGTGACAGTTTGGGTTCCTTCAGCACTGCGGAGAGAATATGCCCCGTCCGGATCTGGGTTTCGCCGAAAAGCAGCGTTGCGTAGTGCCAGCCGCGGTCTAAAGCATCAATGATGTTTTCTGATATGCCGGGCATCTCCGTCTTATTGCCGGCAAAGCCTGACACAACTGCGTTGAGATCGGTGAGCAACTTGGCAAGATCGAGCTTGAAATGTTCGGCCGTTATTGCGACGTCACTTCCCGGCATCTGCAACATCTTCAACAGCCAGTGTTCAAGTTCCAGGTTGCGATTGCCAGCACCCTTGGCGTGACGCAAGGCTTGCATAAAGGTATCGTAGCCGACTTGATTGAGCTTTCCGGTTACTGTTTCAAGACTGACATCTGCCATGACCTTACCTCACCATTCCCCGTTGATTAATGTTCTGCCGGATGGAACCTGCAATCCCAACGCTTTGCGGGCATGTCTGCTTCGGCATTTTTCCCCATCCAGCTTGTCCACCCCAGACGACCAAATCCACCAAGCTGAACTGGCTTGGCTTCGCTTTCCGGCAGGCCGAGCGTGACTTCGTAAATCAAAACGCTTCCAAGATAGAATTCCACAGCGTCGGCTAACAGGCGGAAGAATTTTCCGTCGGGCAGGAAAGCTTCGAATTCAGTCAGGTTTTTTACTGCGATCCTGACTCTGAATTTGTCGCACAAGCTGAATGCAGATCTGCCAATTATGCTGTCGACACCAAGCCCGCATTTACCCTTGGACAATGTCGATTGCTCGTGTTTTTCAAGAGGCAACCAAACGCCTGTAAACTGCTCTACAGCCACGGCTACTTTGAACATCCACGCGATCATGTTTTCAAGTCGCGAGGCACTCTTGACCGTCGGAGAAAGCAAGCCGCTTAAGGCCAGCTTGGAGAAATCATGGATGGAATCGCGCTCTTGCGTTGCACGGGTACCGATGCCGATCATGGAGCCGATGTAGACGACAAACTGATTGTCGCGCGGGCGATCAGCCTGCACAATAGGCCTGGCATTGGCCCAAGCACGGTAGAAGAGTTGCAGGAAGCGATTGTTGAAGACATCGAGAAAGCGGGCAAAAGCCGGGTCCCGCATATTGTTCCAATGTGCGGTTTCATAGCTTGTGTGCAGGGGCAAAGCTCCTTGCGGGCCTAGAAGGCCAAGGAAGCGTGATTGCACAAAGGGTTTTCCGTCTTTTGTCTCGGTTATCGAGTTCACGTTTGAACGTGAAAATTCAACATGAGGTTCCTGTCCAAGAAACACGATGTCTTCAGCCCTTGAGCCGCTTTCTCCAATACGTGGCTTTTGCGGTTTGGCGCGCTCAAGAGTGCGCATGAGGTCAAGAAAATCGGGTGTATCGCTCAAAGCTCAACCTTCTTTCCAAAGCGGACGGGCCAACGCATCACAGGGCCGCGTTCGGCAGAAATGATAACAGTTTGCACCACACTGTTTATGCCAGCATATTCTGTAAAAAACCGATCGAGCACGGCACCCAGAAGGAAGATACCACTGCCTTCAAACGCCTTTTCATCAAAAGTTACAGAAATCTCCAGACCGCGCACCACGCCAGCGCCATTTTTCTGTCTGACGCGACGATTGATCGGTCGACTTTCAACCGCCTTGATGCCTCGAATTCGCCGCTCAGTGGCAGCATCAGCCAAGTTTGCAAAAAGGGACAACATTTCGCGCAATGCACTCGCAGAGTCGGAGGTGCCCCGACCAGTAAGACCAAGATGGTTGAGGCTGATCATGTTGATCAGGCGCCAGGCAGCGGTGCTTTGTTCGCTCCGCCCATTCTCATTATTTGTTGCCATGGTCACAGAGTCTCGCGGTGCTGTGGGACCTTGAATGCAGGAAACTTTGAGATTGGTTTTTTCTTCAAGGATGAAATCCGCACCTCCCTGGCCAATTGGCAGATGCTCCGTCAGGTGCCGATTTGAACAAAGGGCGCGAAGGCTCACTTCCGAAACGCGTGGGCCACTGTCCAGGCTTTTGAGGTTTGTGAGCATCAAAAAGGAATCAGTGCCTACATAAGATGAGGCTTGGCTAAAGCTGCGTTCCTCTTGAGACCGACGCCGTGGCAGGCGGCGAAGCGTATAGTAAATGGTGTCAGTTTCCGTTGCATCAAGTGGGGGGCCAGCATAAAGCGGATGCACTTCTTTTTTTACGCTGCTGCCGGAAAAATGCGCGTTAGCCTGCAGTATCTTTATCACTTCGAAATCTAGATGCCGTGAACGGTCTGTGACTATGTGATACTCATTCTCATTTGCCTTTACGGTAACTCTTGCAGTTGGCATTTCAAATACGTTTGCGGCCGGAACAGCATAGAGTGCGAAGGCTTCCGGTTGAATAACAGGGACCAATCTGCTGTCAGCCTGGTCAATGGCGATGACGATGTCCAACTTGTTGGTGTTCATGCTGCGCAACGCGGTGCCAAGTCCGCTGATCTTAAAGGCCAGGAATTTTGCCGGAAGTGTGAAGAATTCACGCAACAGTTCGAAACCGGAAAACATCCGCTGCTCACGCGGGAACAAGCTTTCATTTTCGTCAAAGCCCACCTGTTGTAGACTATCGACTGGCAATGGCGTTATCACGGCATCGCCAAACTCGTTAAAGTGGCGGAGATAGACCGCAGTGCTGTGACCAAATATTTTCTCATAGATCCTGACAGCGTCGACTTCAGCACACGTGATGTGACAGGTGAGCTCTTCTGTGTCGCAATTTGAAATCCAGCATTCTGGTTTTATTGCCACCTTGTTTTCGCTTGGTTCGTCTTCACGTTGGGCCACTGTTCGACGCAGAAGGGAAAATCGCAAAGCTGCCTGCACATTTGCAGGAGCTTCAATGCCGAGGCCGTGAAGTGCCGCTGGGGACGGTAGATACACGGCAGCCGCCAAGTCCAAGGGCCACAATGTTGCGTCGTTGGCTAAGCGAAATTTGCAGGCGATACGTCTTTGGCGCTCGACAAAGCGGGCTTCGACGTAGGAACCAGCCTTAATGTGAGTTCCGTCCTTCAGGCTCGGATCGGTAAAAATGGGCTCGATTTTCAGGAGCGCTGTCGAAGGTGTCGGAGCCAGATAATCAGGCAGCAACTGCTCAAGCAGATTGCTGGTGAATTGTTCATACTCATGCTTGAGCTTGAGCTGAACGCGCGATGCCAGAAAGGCCGTGCCTTGCAGTAAGCCTTCGATCATGGGGTCCATGTTGTTTTCGAGAAGGCCGCCAAGGCGATCTGCAACACCGGGGAATTCTTCGGCAAACTCCTTTGCGTTCTCCTTCAAAACCCGGAGTTCGCGGTTATAGATCTCAAGGAATTCGCGGTTCATCGCATCAGAACTTTGTAAGCTTCACGTTGTTGCCAAATGGCTCAACATCGGCAACAAATTCAATTGGGACATCCGAAGGCGTGGCGTACATGTCGGCGGACACATGCAAGGAAAGCTTTGTGTTCAGCGGATCGAATTCCCTGTTTGGTATCACAGTAACAGTGCCTTGTGCCAGCCTGGCCTCATAGGTTTCAAGGACCTTTCGAATTTTAGCAGGAAAACTTCCGACACTTGCAGAGTCGACAGAGATCGAAGTCAGATCGTCAACACCGTAGTTCAATATTGACGATTGAACTTCTTCTAGATCCTTAAGGTCAACAGCAGAAGCAAGGTTGACTGTGTTTAGCAAGGCAGCAACATCCTCAGCCAAGTCCTGGCGCAATACGGCTTCGCCTACAACATTGCGGGGCGTCGTCCGACGCCCCGCCAAAACTCTTTCGCCTTCTTGGCTGCGCACGTCGAGTTTCCTCTCAGAGTCCCGTTCACGGAAGGCCGCACGAAATGCCTGCATGATTGGGGGTACAAAACGATCGTGCTTAGGCTGCTTTTTCATCTTGGAAAGTATCAGGAGTAGGCACCGCCCATTTTGGAGAGGTGCCATCACCCCTCAAACACGTTCGCCTTTTTTCACATCGAAGTGGAATGTCTTTTTGCCACCCAAGGCACCCTTCGAGTCCTGTTCCTTGTACTCAAACTTGAACTTTGAGTAGGCAATGTTGAACTGCTCACCCCCGTTGGAGCCCGAATAACCACCGATTAAGACGTCCTCAATTGTGATAACCAGATATTCTTTCTGACCTTCACCTTGTTTGCGGAAGAAAATTTCTGCCTTCGGGATGTGTTGGCCATCGGCACAACGCCATTGAATGAGATGTGAGGCCGAGTCAAAATTCTTGCTAAAATGGATATCATGGAATTGCGCTTGGCCAGCACCGCCGCCACCGCCCATGTGAGTGGATGCCATATTTTGTATTCCCCAAGAACATGATTGAACATCAATTTCTTTTTCGTGCCCTTTCTTCTGCGATTCACCAGGAATGCCTTCAATTTTCAGTATGATGTCGTCAGCCATTTTGGTCTCCGTTTCATTGATTAAGTGCCACGCTCATTTGCGCAATCAACATATTGTCACAGATCCTCGGATATTTAATCCCTCGTTTGAGGGAGGTTCTTCGTTTTATCGCCCCTGTTGGTTGGGTAATCGGGATACCAAGCTCATGCCAATGTCCATGCCCTCAAGTTGATAATGAGGGCGAAGGAAGAAGCGGGCGGCGTAGTAGCCAGGGTTTTCTTCATCAGGAAACACCTGCACCTCGGCACCAGCTAGCGGCAGCCTTGCCTTGGTTGCCTCACTTGAATTTTTGGGATCACCGTCAACATATTTTGTAATCCATTCCTGCAGCCATTTCTGCAGTTGCTCCTGTTCCATGGTGGCACCAATCTTGTCACGCACCATGCATTTCAAGTAGTGCGCGAAGCGAGATACCGCAAACATATAAGGCAAGCGCGATGACAGGTTTTCCGACGCAGTGGCCTCATCGCTGTCCATTTTCTTGGGTCTATAGAGTGACTGTGCACCAATGAAGGCCGCTTTGTCCGTATTCTTCCTGTGGATCAAGGGTAGCAATCCAGCTTTGGAAAGCTCTGCTTCGCGCCTGTCACTTATGGCAATTTCGGTGGGGCACTTCAGATCCACGCCGCCATCATCGGTCGGGAAAGTGTGGGTCGGCAGGTTCTCGACTTCACCGCCGGATTGTACTCCGCGGATGCGCACAGTCCAACCATATTCCTTGTATGCCCGATTGACATTGGCTGCCATGGCATATGCCGCGTTCATCCACGCATATTTTTCACCTTTATGACCATCTGTATCTTCTTCAAAGGCGAATTCTTCAACGGGTTCGTTCTTAGCACCATAGGGCTGCCGCGCCAGAACACGTGGCATGCACAAACCGAGATACCGTGAATCTGGGGCATCGCGCAGCGATTTGAAAGCGGCATAGTCTGGCGTATCAAAGATTTTACCTATGTCGCGAGGATTGGTCAGTTCATTCCAACTGTCCATTCCCAGCAGGCTGCTTTCCGCTGCGGCAAAAAATGGAGAATGGGCGGCGGCCGCTACTTTGCCAATATCACGCAAAAGCTGAACATCTGTTGGCGAATGATCAAAGTAGTAATCGCCCACGAGGCAGCCGTAGGGATCACCGCCAAGCTGACCATATTCAGCTTCATAAAGTTTTTTGAAAATCGGGCTTTGGTCCCATCGCGCGCCAGGATAAACTTTGAACTCGCGATAAAGTTCT
>JANMWK010000006.1:0-1969 GCA_031393975.1 Hyphomicrobiales bacterium | reverse complement strand
GTCTCAAGAACCATGCTGATAAGGAAATTTTCTTCCGCCGCCTTATTCAATATTGCGTTCGCAGAGGCAACCGATGCCTCTCCTGATTTATGATCGTAATTCAACACCGGATCAATCACCACCGCCTGCTTCGTGATAGGGTCAGACACGAGATAACTCACCGTGTTGGTGGGTTCGTCGAAGAAAGAATGAATGATCGGCTGAGACATGACTGAGATTTTGCACCTCTAGCCCAAAAAAGAAAAGGCCCGCGCTTGCCGCAGGCCTTTGACTGAAAATTACAACATAAACCCACCAGCCGCTTCAATGCGCTGGCCATTCACCCAGCGAAAATCATCACTCAGCATGACTGCTGCAAGCGCGCCAATATCATCTGGTAAACCAACGCGCCCAAGCGCCGTCATGCCAGATAGCATAGACTGTACTTGTGCATTATCGCGTGTACCGCCGCCACCAAAATCAGTGGCGATGGCACCAGGTGCCAGGGTGTTTGCCGTAATCCCCCGTGGGCCAAGCTCCTTGGCCAGATAGCGGGTGAACACTTCAATGGCTCCCTTCATGATCGCATAGGGTGCACGGCTCGGGAACGAGAAGCGAGCAAGGCCTGAAGACACATTGATGATGCGCCCACCATTGGCCATCAAAGGCAGAAGCTTTTGCGTGAGGAAATATGGCCCTTTAACATGCTCATTCATCATCGCATCAAACTGCGCTTCACTCGTGTCAGTAATCGTAACACCAATGCCAGAGCCAGCATTATTAACGAGATGATCGAAGCTTTCACGCTTCCAAGTTTCGGCCAATACCTTTTTAGCTTCGCCTGCAAAAACGTCGAAAGTTGAAGCTTTGGTAACATCAAGCTGCAAAGCCACAGCTTTGCGCCCCTTAGTTTTGATAGCTTTAATCACCTCGTCAGCCGCAGCCTTGTTAGCGTGATAAGTAATAATCGAATCTTGGCCCTTATCGGCCAAATGCAGCGCCATCGACCGCCCAAGGCCACGACTGCCACCTGTAATGATGTTGATTTTCATGTGATGTCTCCTGTTCAATTAAACGCACTACATAAAGCTGCATTTGAAATTGTGAAGACGGCACCTTAAATAAACTAGGGCACTTAAAGGATACCACGATGGACGAAATTATTGAGCATGGGGCGCTGGCAGAAGCGAAAACGCATAAAGCAATTCCAACTTACGGCCCTGCTGTTGAAGTGTTGACAAAAGAGCTCTTGGGGCAAATTGCCGATAAATGGACGATGATCGTGCTTGAGGAATTGGTAACAGCTGAATCAGTTCGCTATTCTGCCTTGCGTCGCGCCATTCCTGAGATTAGCCAGAAAATGTTGACCCAAACTTTGCGCCGTATGGAACGCATTGGGCTTATATCGCGAACCGTCCATCCGGTCATTCCGCCAAATGTAGAATATAGCCGAACTGAGCTTGGCCATTCATTAGGAAAAGCCGTTTGCGGAATATGGCGCTGGGTTGAGACCAACGCCGAGGTGATGGACAAGGCGCAGAAAAGCTTCGATTCAAAACGCTAGCCCATCGATTCACGCAATATTATTTCGTTTTTACAGCAAAAATGATTCTTTACTTGCGCCGTGCTCTCTCTGATGACATACGATAAGTCAGCAGAGTTGACCTATATAGGAGCCAAAGACCATGAACGCACCCGCATTTCTGCCTGAAGGCATGAAGCCGGCCCATGGGCTTTATGATCCGCGCAATGAACATGATGCCTGCGGCATTGGCCTTTATGCTAACATCAATAACAAAAAGAGCCACGACATTGTATCCAAGGGTCTGCTGATCCTGAAAAACCTTGAGCACCGGGGTGCTGTGGGCGCTGACCCTAAAGCAGGTGACGGCGCTGGCATTCTGATCCAAATTCCGCATGAATATTTCGCGGCCGATGCCAAGCGCTTGGGCTTTGAGCTGCCCGCTGCTGGCCAATATGGCGTGGGCTT
>JANMWK010000177.1:0-27808 GCA_031393975.1 Hyphomicrobiales bacterium | reverse complement strand
AATCGGCAACTACCTTGCCATGACATTAGGGGTAGACCGTTCCTGATCCTCATCTGTTAGTCGCCGTACTAACAAACATCTGGTGCGGGCGGCCGGACTCGAACCGGCACTTCCTTTCGAAAAACGGATTTTAAGTCCGTTGCGGCTACCATTACGCCACGCCCGCACATTACGATTCACCTGATAGGTGGCTGATCGCGTCTTGACAAGCTTTGCCTCATTGCGTGAAGCTTTTTTTTAGCTAAACTGGTCCCAAATGTTCAACAACTTTGCCATAGCCGATTTGCCGACAACACTGACTTTCACGGTGGTCGCACTGTTTATTGGCTTCAATTTCTATCAAATCGCCAGCCTTATCCGCGAACGCCTCAATGCGCGGTTGCCAGATGCCGATGCACATTTGCTGCGCCAATCATTCGAAGGTCTCACGGACAGTCAAATAGCCCATTTGCTGAAAGCCGCAGAATGGCAGAATTTTGATGTAGGCGATATTCTTACTCGACAAGATGCACCCGTAGATGCGCTTTATTTTCTTTGCACGGGCCGAGCCAAAGTTGAAATTAATGGGTCTTTCGTTACCTTCCTCGAACGCTATTCCTTCGTCGGCGAAATCGCTTATTTGACCGGCAATCCGGCAACCGCCAGGGTAACGATTGATGAGCCCAGCCGGGTTTTGGTGTTTTCCAAAATGCGAATGGCCAAAGTAATGGCGAAAGATGGCCAGGTCTCTGGAATTCTCTACCAACTTTTAGGTCGGGACTTAGCAATGAAAATGCGCCGTTCCAACACTCGCAAAGTTTTTAACGATGGCGATATCAGGCTGTAAACGCAAAAAAAGCGATAATCAGATAAGTGAACTGATGCAGAGTTTGATCGGCACTTAAGGCCCACCAAAACTGTGAATCTTGCGGTGTGTAGCCAGCCCATTTCACAAACTTTTCCTTAGTCCAATCAATGTGATAGTGGACAATAAAATCGAGAATCGCAAGTAAGACAAGAACTGAAGCGCTGACCCCAGACACGGCCAAAACCGCCAGTGTGCCGAGCCCATGCAAAGCCGAATGTAAAAGTCCAATGCGGTTGCCATAAATGGCTTTTGAAACAACCATTGCTTTTGTTTGCAGTGGGCCATCACAAATAAAATGCTTGGCTTGCAATGCAGCGATCAACACAAAAATCGGAATCAATGGAGATGAAGTCATTTGCAGATAAGACTTAGGAAAATTAGAGGCTGTTGCCAACTGGCAATTGTCGCTCTAGACTTCACTGGGGACTACAAATTGGCGGAGTTGAGGCCATGTTGCGTTTGGCATGTGTTGGGTTTTCGATGGCGTTTTTTACTTTAGCGTCACCCTGCTTTGCAGGTTCAATTGCTAAAATTGTGGCCGTTGCGGGAACGCCCACGTCATCGGGGCCTGGCGGCAATCGTGCACTTTCATCAGGCAGCGAACTTTTTGAGCACGACACTATTACTGTAAGCAGCGGCAATGCGCAGATGCTGTTTCTGGATGGCACCAAACTCGTCGTGGGCCCAGGATCTAAACTTGTTATCGAAAAATACCTCATGCGCGGCCCATCAACGGCCCAAAATTTTTCCATCAATGCATTACGAGGCACCTATCGTTTTATTACCGGCCAAAGTGCCAAGGGCGCCTATAAAATAAAAACAGCAAACGCAACAATCGGCATTCGCGGTACCGGTTTTGATTTTTGGGTGGAGTCCAAAACCGGAGTTGCTGTTCTGGAAGGCAAAGTAAAACTCTGCAACAGCAACAAAAAATGTGTCGACCTCAATGCCGGTTGCGAGCTTGGTGTTTCGGAATCAGGACGATCTCAAAAAATATTCGGCGAAATTAAAGCTCAATTACTCATAAGCAAGTTACCATATATTATCAATCAAAGCCAATTGAGGAAGCCATTTCGCTTACCCATTGCAACTTGCAATAAAATCTTCGACCTCTATTCGAGGTCTGACAAACAAGGCCAACGCTCAGAAGTTAAGCCACTAACTAATCCTACCCCAACACCTGTTCCAGCACCTACTCCAATACCCACGCCGCCAACTCCACCAACGCCCACCATTCCGACAAGACCTATAAGTCCGAATGGCGGTTAAGAATAATTGGCAGGGTCTGGGCGTCGGATTAATCTGCACATTTTTATTTGTCGTGCTGCGAAGTTTCGATCCGGCAATCCTGACCACTCTTCGCAACGCTGGCTTTGATACTTTGCAAACCATTTGGCCACGCAGCGACGCCATCTCGCAACCTGTGCGCATTGTCGATATTGATGAAGCTTCACTAGCCAAATTGGGCCAATGGCCTTGGCCGCGATCCGAGCTCGCTAAACTCGTTGATGAACTCAACCACTCAGGTGCTAGCGCAATTGTTTTTGATATGGTCTTTCCAGAACCCGATCGTGCTGCAGGAAGTAATGATGGCGATTTTGCTGCAGCGATAAAAGGCCGTCCGGTTGTTAGCGCGTTCGCCACGTCCCGTGGTCCGGCAACAGCAACCCCGCAGTTGAAAGCGGGCTTTGCTCAAACTGGAAATCCAGCTTCCAAACCAGCACCTCGCCTTGAACACGTCACAAAAAATCTAGACATTTTTGACGATGCCGCAGCAGGGATCGGCAGCATGAATATTGACCTCAGTAAAGACCAGGGCGTCACCCGTCAAATTCCGCTGCTGTTTTCCGATGGCAAGCAATTCTTCCCGAGTCTGGATTTAGAGGCTTTGCGTGTAGCGCAGGCGGCCGACACTTATATCGTGAATACATCAAGCTCCTCAGACGCTGCAATTGAGAGCATTCAAGTAGGCGAGATTGAAATCCCGACATCAGACCAAGGCCAGTTTCAAATCTACTACCGACCGAATGATCCAAAAATGTTTGTCTCGGCAGCAGATGTGATTGATGGTCAACATCGGGAAAATTTACGCACCCTCGTAAATGGTCACATGGTTGTTATCGGCACATCGGCCGTTGGCCTGTTAGACATGCGCACGTCAGCACTGGGTGAAGATCTGCCAGGTGTGGCGGTCCATGCTCAGGCCCTCGAACAGATTTTGTCCGGAGCCTTTTTGTCACGACCAGAATGGGCAACTGGTGCAGAATTCATAGGTGTTGTACTCTCGGGGTTCATCATATCCCTAATGGCAATACTGTGGAGGCCATTGCCAAATCTTCTTAGTATTAGCCTTGTTTTTGTTGTACTTGCCGGCTTCGTAGCTTTGGCCTTCCGCAGATTTGGTATTCTGATCGATTTTACATTTCCAGCCATGGCTCTCGCAACCACGTTCCTTTCAACCACAGCTTACAAGCTGCTAGTGGTAGACCGCCAAGGTCGGCAATTACGCCGCGCCTTCAGCCATTATGTGGCTCCCTCAGTCTTGGCCGAAATTGAAAAAAACCCCACGGTCCTCAATTTGGGCGGGGAGTTGCGCGAAGTCACCGTGATGTTCGTTGACATCGCAAACTTCACGCCGCTCAGCGAAAAACTGGAACCGCAAATTTTAGTGCAAACCGTCAATACCGTTTTAGAAACTTGCAGCGCTGCAATTTTGTCAACGGGCGGCACGATCGACAAATATATTGGCGACGCGGTGATGGCGTTTTGGAACGCGCCCTTACCTTTGACAGACCATCAATATCACGCCGCTCTGGCAGGCATCAACATTCAAACAGCCATCGATATATTAAACACCTCTCCGTCACTGTCAGCCACGCTCATAGCAATTAATCAATGGCCCCTATCAGTACGCATCGGTTTTGCATCTGGCATCAGCACCGTGGGCAATATGGGCTCTTCGCAACGATTTGATTATTCGGTGTTAGGTGAAGCGGTCAACACTGCCGCACGCGCCGAGCAAGCTTGCAAACATGTGGGCCATAATATTATCTTGGCTGGCAATCCAACGGCGAAAACCGCCACATTGGCGATGGTTTCGGCAGGCAGCATCGTTATGAAGGGCAAAGGAGAAAACACCCCCGTTTTTGCAATTCTCGGCGAAGAAGCGATGGCAAATACTGCGGAGTTTCAAAAAATGATCCACGATTTTCACTCAGCCCTGCCCCAACTCGCAGCGGCGAAAACTTCAAAACTCGCCGATTCTTACCCCGGGTTCAGACCCTTTTTTGAAAGACTTCCAGCCCGCAAACAAGATTACAACACTCCAAAAATTAAGCCGTAGCCCGCTCACCAATCGGCGGCGAAAATTGCAGTCCCATATCCCACGGCAAATAAATCCACGTGTCTTGACTCACTTCCGTAACAAATGTGTCAACCAAAGGCCGCCCCTGAGGCTTGGCATAAACAGTGGCAAAATGGGCCTTAGGAAGCATTTCACGAACCACTTTAGCCGTAGCCCCCGTGTCTACCAAATCATCCACAATCAAAACACCAGCCCCTTTGTCAGCACCGATGATCACCGGAGAAACTGGCTTCAACAGCTGAATTTCACCTTGTTTATCATAATCATAAGAGGCCACACAGACCGACTCGATGACCCTGATGCCCAGTTCTCGCGCAACTATTGCTGCCGGAACTAACCCGCCCCGGGTAATGGCCACAACAGCTGAAAACGGCCCCGCCGATGAAAGGCGCCAGGCTAAAGCCCGCGCATCGCGATGAAATTGGTCCCATGAGACCGGAAAGCTCTTCTGCCACTTTTCTTCCATGATACCCTCAATTTTGAGCTTCAATCTATGCCGTTTTGTACAATTCAGTGCAATGACAGTTATAAGATCAACACTTGTTTCATACTTTATCGCCAGAATGACGAGGTAATTCACAGCGCGGCGGTAAAATATGATTGAAGCTTTAGTCACGGCCTTCGAACTCGCAAATATCGAAATGATCATCGTCTCGATGCCAGAAGCGATTATCAAAGATGTTTCAACCGCAATTCTCCGTAAGTGGAATTGCCAGCGAGAAGAAGTGATAGGCAAAGCTTTGAAGAAATTTGGCGCAGGCATAATTTCAGCCCGTTTTAAGCCGGATAAATTAAAACCAACCAACGAGCCAACAATTGAAGTTAGTTATGCCCCGCCGCTTGGCAGTGAAATCAGAACCTCTTTCCGCACCCAGCCTTGGACCGAAGATGGCGCGCGCAACATGATCTTGGTCGGTCAACATGCCAGCATCGAGCAAGCTGAAAATGCCGCAAGCAACGAAAAGCGCTTGAATTTGGCGCTGCGTTCCGGTGGCTATGCATTATGGGATCACAGTTACGAAACCGGTATCACTTATAATTCTCCTGAAATGCTTGAGATATTTGGCAAACAGGTCGGTAATGTTGCGCTGGATTTTCACTCCTTCAATCAATTGATCCATCCTGAAGATATTGACAAAACCCTCGACGAAAAAATCCGTACGGCACCTTTTGGCACCGAAATTTTTCAAACCAGATATCGCGTACGGGCCCAGACTGGCGGATATATCTGGATTGAATCGGCTGCCGGGCTCATCCGCGACCCCGCCACCGGCCAGCCCGTAAAATGCGTCGGTCTGTGCCGCAATGTAAATGATCAAATGGCCACCTTAGAGCGGCTTAAAAACTCTGAACTGGCGCTCAAACGCACACAGGCTGTTTCACATCTCGGTAGCTTTAAGCTGCGAGTAGAAAGCAACGTCTCGCGTCTTACAGCTGAATTAGCGGCCCTCATCGGCATGGCCGAGGCCATGGTGCATCCGAACCTTGATACTTTGATTAAAATGATTGAGCCCGGCGACCAGGAAAAATTCTGCGAAGCTTTAGAGCTCGCCAAAATGGGCACGCAGATCAAAAATTTAGAAATCGCCCTCAAAAAGAAATCTGGCGAAATTGAATATTTCCAAATCTCAATGGAACCTGAGCGCGATTCTTCTGGCCAGATAGAATCAGTCTTTGGCGCTTGCCAATGTGTCACGGAGCGCAAAGCCTTGGAGCGCAAATTCCATCAAGCGCAAAAAATGGAAGCTGTAGGACAGCTCACGGGCGGCATTGCCCATGACTTCAACAATCTGTTGATGGTGGTGATGGGTAATTTGCAACTCGTCGAACAAATCGTCAAAGGTGATGAGCGCGCGCTAAAACGTATCCGTGCCGCCATTGAAGCGGCAGACAAAGGCTCCGATCTCACCCGCCGCATGTTGGCTTTCTCGCGCCAACAAACTCTGCAAAACAAAGAATTGGTCGTCAATGATCTGCTGTTCAAAATGCAAGACCTGTTGCAACAAGCTGTCACTGCACAAGTTGATCTCAAAATCATGCCGGGCATCGATGTTTGGCCTATAAAGGCCGATCAGACCATGCTGGAAACAGCGATCCTCAATCTCGCCATCAATGCCCGCGATGCTATGAAACCCAAAGGCGGCAACCTGATAATTGAAAGTGCCAATCGTAATTTAGACGCCGAATATTGCGCCGATAATGAAGAAGTGATCCCCGGCGACTATGTTGAAATTGCCGTTACCGATACAGGCGAAGGCATTGCGCCAGAAAACATCGAAAAAGTCTTTCAGCCCTTCTTCACCACTAAAGGTCCAGAAGCAGGGTCTGGCTTAGGTCTGTCGATGATCTATGGCTTCGTCAAACAATCCGGTGGCCATGTCAAAATCTATTCCGAAGTGGGCCACGGCACCGCGGTGAAGCTCTATCTGCCAAAACTCAGGGCTTCAACAGCGACTGTTCCTGTCCAACGTCCGGCAGAATTGCAAGAGCATTTACTGCGTGAGTTGGGTGCCACAACTGAGACAATTCAACCTCAAACCAACAGCCGTAAGCTGAAGATTCTTGTCGTCGAAGATAATGATTCCGTCCGCGAAGTCGCCTCCGCTATGATCGAGGAAATGGGATTCGAAACCATTACGGCCTGCAACGGCCATGAAGGCCTAAAAATGATCGACGACATCCGTGATATTGATCTCGTGCTTTCAGATGTGATCATGGCCGGTGGCATGAACGGCCCTGAACTCGCCCACAAAGCCATGAAGCTGCGTCCCGAACTGAAAATCCTTTTCATGTCCGGTTATGCCCCAGGCTCCGTGCGCCAAATGCAAGACCTGCCAGACACCATTGAATTGGTGAACAAGCCGTTTACGCGCAATGATCTAACCGAGAAAGTGAAGAAGGCGCTGGCCGCCTAAACAGCGGATGCGTCATCAATACTAACAGAGACAGTCATGCCCCCTGTCATTGTCGACCCGAGAAAAGTGCACGAATTTGTCGATGCCGACAGCTTCTACCACTGGCTATCGCAGTGTCATAACTGCGAGAACGAAGTTTGGATTAAGATTCACAAGCGTGATTCCGGCCTCAAGTCAATTTCAGCAAAAGAAGCAATCGATGTGGTGTTATGTTGGGGCTGGATTGATGCCATCCGCAAAAGTTATGACAGTGAAAGCTTCGTCCAACGCTATACGCCTCGCACTAAAAAAAGCATCTGGAGCCAAATTAACGTAGACAATGTAGCAAGGCTGATCACCGAAGGCCGGATGACTCAACATGGCCTCAAACATGTCGAAGCAGCAAAAGTCGATGGCCGCTGGGATCGCGCTTACAAAAGTGGCAAAGACTTGAAAATTCCCGGCGACCTTCAGATAGCTATTGATGCCTCTCCAAAAGCCAAGGCAATGCTTGCAAAACTCAATGAACAAAACCGATTTGCTTTAGCATTTCGAATGCATAACATAAAAACGGAAAAAGGTCGTAACAAGAAAATTACGACCTTTGTAGAAATGTTAGAGCGGGATGAAACAATCTACCCGCAAAAGAAGAGATGAATTTATATCAGTGCGCCGCCGCAACCTCTACATTGCCAAACCGAAGGCGCAATAAATACCACACAATTACAACACCAATCGCCTTGCTTACCACCTCAGTCGCAAATGCGGCTGGGGACAGATATTGCGCGAGATATTGGAACGCCAATGTGTCCACTGGTACAGCAATTAAGCTGGACAAAATAATACGGTCCTGCAGCGGGCGCTTGGTAAACGAATAAACCGCCCAGTCGGTCATTTCAGACAGACCGAAAGCCACAAGGCTTGCAATTGCAAGCCCTGCCCCAGCAAAATAGTAAACCGGAATGCCCGCAAGCAGCGTCGCCAACAAAACTTTATGTCCGATTTCGCGTTGCGCATAATCACGCAATACAAAAACAAAACCAACAATCACATTTGCCAGATACAAAGTACCCATCCATGTGTTGGTGCTCCACTGCGTCACCCCTTCAATCAGATGCTCAGGAACAAAAAGCCAATTGACCAACACAATAAAAGCCACATAAGGCCCCACTGTTAGCGCGATGCGTGCAATCCGATCCGTTTTAGCCAACGATTTCTTTAGCGGTGAAGTTCATCTTGATTTCTTTCTTCGCATTTTCAATGGAGTCAGAACCGTGAACCGAGTTTTCATCAATCGATTTTGCAAATGATGCGCGAATAGTTCCTGCTGCGGCTTCCTTAGGGTTTGTAGCACCCATAATGTCACGATACTTCTTCACAGCGCCATTGCCTTCAAGCACTTGCAAAACAACAGGGCCCGAAGCCATGAACTTCACGAGGTCTTTGAAGAACGGACGCTTGGCATGAACAGCATAAAACTTTTTGGCATCCACCAACTTCCACTTCACGCGCTTTTGCGCGATGATGCGAAGTCCTGCGGCTTCAATCACCGCATTAATTGCGCCAGTCTTGTTGCCCTTGGTTGCGTCGGGCTTAATGATAGAAAATGTACGTTCGATAGCCATGATGGTCCTCTTTAAAATAGAATGGACCGCCTATAGCGGCGGTCCACGTCAGAGGCAAGTGTTGGCTTCCAGAGTATGCCTATTGTGCGCGACTCAAAAGCTGCGTGATGCGCGCAATTGAAACACGACGATTTTCCGGCTCGGCATCAGCTGTTGGAATTTTTAAGAAACGTTCCCCCAATCCAACTGTTCGCAAGTTCACCGGTGGGATTACATAGTAATCGCTGAGAGCGGCTTTCACCGCTTCGGCCCGCGCCTTTGAAAGCTTAATATTATAAGCATCCGTGCCGCGCGCGTCGGTGTGGCCTTCGATCAAAAACACTTCATTGGGATATTTCTTCACAATGCGTTCAATGATCGTGCCAATGCCATCCAAACTGTCCATCTGCTCTTCACGAATGAAAGCTTCATTAGAACCAAAGCGAATGGTATCAATTTCGATGCGTGAAACTGTATTGCGCAGCCGCGGCTGTGCAGCAATTTCATTGAGTGAGTAGCGCTTCTTAATAACCATGCGCGGTGGTGCCACCAGAACATCTTCCATTTCTTGGTCGTCAATTTCGGCAGCAAACACAGCCCGCGGCGGTGGCGGACGCGTGGCATCAAAATTAATGCCAAGGGTGAAATCAAAGCCACCAATGTTGCCATTCACAGCCAGTTGGGCGGCACGTGCATTGCGTTCAGCAATCATGCGACGGCGTAAAATCTCGCGGTCACGGGCCACTGAAGCGCGCCAATAATCACGGTTTTCGGCATCATAAGCTTCGTTATATTGTGCTTCATCATAAACCTTCACACGCCGTTGTAATTCCGCCAATTGCAATTGTTCCGGCGGGCGACGATCTTGCAACACCACTTGCACTGGCGTCACATTCGTAATGATCGTGGTATTGTTGATCGTTGTATTATTCACGGTTGAGTTGTTCGTTGTCGTACCAGCAATAGGTTTAGGAGCAATAGGTTGCACAGGAACCGGCGGCAAAGGTGTTGCCGTAATGGCGGCGATTTCCGCGGGCGGCAGGGGCGCTGAAGCTGGCTGTTTTGCCGCCTGTTGCTCTACTTGCGTGGCTTGTGCTTGCGCTACTCGCGCCCGCAGAGCTTCACGTTCATTTTGGAGTTTACCCCGAACGGCGCGCTCGGTGTCAGCTGAAAGTTGGTTGGTGGAAAGCAAGTCGCGAATACTATCTAAACGCGCCCGTAGGTCATTGTCCGAAAGTTTTTCCAAAGGCGCTACATCAGCCAAATAGAGCTGGGCCTTCTTTTCAACTTCTGGGTTTCCGACATTGCCGTCCAAAGCCTTCACTTCGGCAGCCGTCGGCGCGGGCAATGGTGGCGCAATGGGTGCCACTTGTGGTGCCGCCGCTGCAGCACCAGCAGGCGCAGGTGGCGGCGCTTCTTGCACGATTACTGGGGCTGCAGGTTCAACAGCCTTCTGCGCGGCCGCAGGATTTTGTTTGCGCAACTCAAATTCATCATGAGCAGCCACTGCCAATGCCGTCAATTGATCGCGCACATCTTGTGACAAAGTTTTATCTTTCGCAAACCGACGCGCAGTTGAAGCGCGGTATTGAATTTCCTCGTTGGTCAAGTCAGCAGGCGTGCGGCCATCTGCCAACAAAGCCTTCACCTCATCCGGCAAGGCTACAGGTAAAGCGGCAGGGGCAGGAACAGGTTGTTGAACCTCCTGCTTCGGTGCTTCAGCAGCAGGTGCCGGAACCGGCTCAACGGCTGGTGCAACCTCCTGCTTTGGAGCTTCAACAACAGGTGCTGGTGCGGGCTCAATAGCTGGTGCAACCTCTTGCTTTGGAGCTTCAACTGCAGGTGCTGGTGCGGGCTCAACGGCTGGCGCGGCCTCTTGCTTTGGAGCTTCCACTGCAGGTGCTGGCACTGGTTCTACCGCGGGTGCGGCCTCTTCTTGCTTCGGTGCCTCTACAGCAGGCGGTGGCGCTGGTTCTACGGCAGGAGCAGCAGGCTGTTCCGCTTGGGCACGCGCTGCCAGATTTGCATTTGCGGCATCGCCGAGAGATTTCAATTGATCACGGATATCTTGTGATAAACTTTGATCTTGGGAATAGGCTAAAGCTTTGGCGGCCCGCGCCTTCAACTCTTCAATCGAAAGATCGCCAACACCGCGCTGTTCAGCTAAAATCGCCTGCACTTCTGGAGGCAAAGCAGCATCTGCAGCCTGCGCCATTTGTATCGCCTCAACATTTTTTTGAACGTCATCCGCATAAGCTGGCATCACAAACAATGCCAATGCCAAAATACTCGCCGCACTCTTTAGTAATTTCATTCCAAATCTCCGACTCAAGTTGCAGACATCATATCTGCCTCTCATTTTAAGTGAAACATTTCTGGGGCTAAACTATGAACAAAGTGCTTTTGTTCCGCCACAAGCCTGAACGGCAGATGAACAAGTTAGAGGCGACCAGCCTCAATGATGCGTTTCAAGAATCCACGCGTGCGTTCTTGACTTGGTGCCCCAAAAATTTGTTCGGGTGGGCCTTCTTCATGCACAACTCCTTCGAAGAGAAAACACACTTTCGAAGCCACTTCCTTGGCAAAACCCATTTCATGGGTGGCAAGTAGCATCGTCATGCCCTGCCCTGCAAGATCACGCACGATGTTCAAAACCTCCGACACCAACTCAGGGTCGAGTGCGGATGTAATTTCATCGAGCAACATCAACTTGGGTTCCATCGCCAGCGCTCGCACAATGGCCACGCGCTGCTGTTGCCCACCGGAAAGGCGGTCCGGATATTCCAAGGCTTTGGCTTCCAAGCCAATGCGTTTTAAGAGCTGCATGGCTTTAGCTTCAGCTTGATCTTTGCCAAAACCCAAAACTTTGGTGGGTGCCAAAATCACATTGTCAAGTACTGACATATGCGGAAACAAATTGAAGCTCTGAAACACAATGCCAACTTGCTGGCGCAACTTGTTGAGATCAACACCTGGTCCAGAAACCCTGTCTCCCGCCAAACGAATTTCGCCTTGTTGGATTTGCTCCAGTCCATTAATACACCGAAGCAGTGTCGATTTTCCGCACCCAGATGGCCCGATCAAACACACAACTTGATGTTCGTTCACGTCTAAGTTCAGGCCGCGCAACACGGGTACAACGCCAAAATTCTTGGCAACATTTTTAATTTCAAGAAAGGCCATATTCAGCCCCCTGCCCGTATCCGCGCATTGTCGCGTTCAAGCACACGATCAACAAAGCGCGCTTGCGGAATAGTGACCAGCACAAATAGGAAAGCAACAACCGTCACAGCCGACAAATTAAAAGCATTCGCCGCAATGATTTTGGCTTGGCTGAAGGCATCAATTACACCCACCACCTGCACCAATGAAGTATCTTTCTGAAGCCCAATAAAATCATTGAGCAAAGGTGCTACAATGCGGCGGATTGCTTGTGGCACAATAACGTGGCGCATCGTTTGCATATAGCTCAGTCCCAGTGACCGCGCCGCCATGGTCTGGCTATGATGAATGCCTTCAATACCAGCGCGATATACCTCGGCCACATAAGCACCATAAGTCAAAGTGAGAGATATGATGCACCACCAGACGACATCCACGCGAATAGCAGCTGCCCGTTCTTGCGCAGAAAGCATCGACAGATCTTTGAACAGCGGAACAATGTGACCCATAATAATATCTGATAATCCCGAAGTCGGAATGCCAAAGGCAATCAAATACATAGTAACAATGCCCGGGAGGCCACGGAACAGGTCACAATAGAAAGTGGCCAAAGCCCGAATGGGTTGGCCCGCGGGCCCCGGCGTCAACCGCGCAAGTGCCACTATAAGTCCCCAGATCAATACAAAAATTTCTGCCACAATGCAGATGAACATATTCACTGTCAAAAACTTATAAGTGACCAACCACCATTTGGCGTGGATGAGTGGCAACAGGAAGAACGTCTTCCCAACGGCCACTTCATTCATCAACACAAAGCAAATAAAGGCGAGCACGAAAAGCACAAACACGCTCCAGCCAATCGTAATCAATGATTTTTCGCGTGCCGCAGCCGTATCAATGCGAGCCTGAACAACATCACCCGTTGCCAAGGCGGCAACAGCACTGCGCGACAGCATAAAGCCGCGCAAAGCCGGCACAAACAACATGCTCACCAAAGCAATTGCAACGACAGCGATGCTCAAAAAAATGGGATTGTTAATGTCCAAAAAATCAAGTGCGGCGGCTGCCACTCGCCACGTGTAATAGGCGCAAAGCGTACAGAACAACGCCAACAGAAGGCCAATAACGCCTAACGCATCAGCACGCTGATGCAAAGTTGATGCGCCCTTCAGAGGCGCACCAACAGTTTTGTCCATCTCCGTCACGTCAAACGATCAGGGCTTAAAGTAAGGGATTGACGCTGGGTCTTTGCCCCAAGCGGCAGCGAGATATTTTCCGCTCAACTTAGCAATCGTACCATCGGCAACCATCGCAGAAATAATCTTATCAATCGTTCCGTTGTTCGGATTGCCCTTAGGGTAAATTGCACCATAAGTTTCACCAGTTTTATATTGACCGATCACTTTGAGCTTGCCCTTGCTTTGCACTTCTTGCGCTAGAACAATCGAAGTATCCGTGATGGCGACATCAATTTGTCCAGCGTTCAAAGCCGCGAACATGCTGCCCGCATCCGGAAACACTTGCGGGCTGGTGATGCCAATCTTGTCGGTCATAAATGCAGCACCGGTTGTGGCCTGTTGCACGCCGACTTTGGCGGTCTTAATTGCTTTTTCGTCAATCGGTGCATCGGCACGAGTCAACACGCCAATGTCAGAGTTGAAATACGGTGTGGAGAAGTCATGGACTTTCTTGCGATCTTCAGTGATTGAAATTTCTGACATGGCCAAATCAAAATCATGGGTTTGGCCGGCAATCAAAGCATCCCATTCCACCGGAACCAGCACAACTTTGTCGAGGCCACCGCGCCAAGCAATTTCAGCAGCCATGCAATATTCCATGCCGTCCTTAATGCTTTCTGGTGTGTCACCATTATACCAAATCGGCGCTGGCAAATTGGTTTCCAACGTCAACTGGCCAGCCTTTGCTGGGGCAGCGATGGGCATTTCACCCTTCTTGCCAATCACTTCGCAGTTGCCGATCATGTCTGCAGCAAAGGTTGCTGTGCTCAATGCGAGCAGGGCAGCGGTGGCCAATAAGGCCCGTTTAGTTATTGTCATCATTGTTCAGTCTCCCTGTTTATGACCTCATTTACACCCGAACTGGCGAAGGAGAGCAAGAGGCAAAGCGACTTGTTCATTATTGAAAGGAGCGTTATGAAGCCGCCATGAATTTCAAAGTGTCAGCTTTTTACAAATTTGCCCGGTTGCCAGATTATCAACAGCGCCAAGCTCCCCTGCTGGCGGCACTCAATTCAATTGGTATAAAAGGCTCTATTTTGCTGGCATTCGAAGGCATTAATGGCACTATTGCGGGCAATCCAAACAAGATCGACGCAGCTATGAAGACCATCGCAACACTCACCGGAATTGCTGGCATAGAGCCCAAATTCTCATTCGCGCAATCCATGCCCTTCCGTCGCATGAAAGTGCGATTGAAAAAAGAAATCGTCACAATGGGCAATGTGACAGCCGACCCCAATGACAAAGTAGGCATTTATGTCGATGCGTCAGATTGGAATGCGCTCATCAATGATGCTGATGTGGTTTTAATCGACACCCGCAATTCCTATGAAGTGGGGATTGGATCATTCAAGGGTGCGATTGATCCCGGCACCGAAAGCTTCGGCGAATTTCCGACTTATGTGCGTGAGAATCTGGACAATCAAAAACATAAAAAAATTGCCATGTTCTGCACTGGCGGCATTCGCTGTGAGAAGGCTTCTAGCTTTATGTTGAATGAAGGCTTTGAGAATGTGTTTCACCTCAAAGGCGGCATTCTCAAATATCTCGAAACCGTGCCCAAGGAACAAAGCACCTGGGATGGCGCATGTTTCGTTTTCGATGAGCGCGTGGCCGTGGAACACGGATTGGAAATCTCAGATTTCAGCTTGTGTCATGGCTGCATGAACCCGGTATCAGCTACGGATCGCCTTAATCAGAAATATGAAAAAGGCGTCTGTTGTCCAAGTTGTGCCGATAAGTTGACGCCAGCACAACTCTCATCAAACCGTGAGCGGCAACGACAAGTTGAATTAGCGAGGGAAAAGGGTGCGCGCCATTTGGGTCCGCATTGATCCCTCACTCAATTCAACATTGCTTTCCCATTTTAAAGTGTAATCTTATCCTTTAAAAGCAGATCAAGTGCATTCCTCGTGGGTGCATCCACAGGAGTTTTATTTGCAGCCGTATTCAATAAGTCAGTAGCATTCGCATCAGCAGCAACAGCATTTGTGTGAGCCAAGGCAAGGCTGGCGGCCGCTGTAAAGGAATCAACTACAACTTGCGCATCAGTAATGGCTTGAAGCAAGGCCACATCCGTTGACCCTGCTGGAAGTGCAGTTTTTGCAGCCGCAAGTACCGCTTTGGCATCTACTAAAGTTGCGGCCGGTGTGTAGCCCCCAAGGACAAGAGTGTTCAAAGCAGCTTGTGCAGCGGTGTTGGCTGCCGTCGCCGTCACCAAGTCAGCATCAGCGACTTCGGCGGCCACATTGGCAATATAATAGGCTCTAATCTTGCCAACGCGCGAATTGGGCGAAGCATGTGCAAACGCTTTTGCCGAGGCATGAGCGGCATTCAATGCGCCCAATTTGCTTGCCAATTTACCTTTTTCAGATTTTTCTGAAAGGTCAGAAGCAATTTCTGACTCAATTGAGGCAGTTTCTTCAATCTTATTCAGGCGATGTTCTGCAGATTTTGAAGTGCTTTCTGAACCGGAAGCAGCGCCGTGGTTACCGCCGTTTCCATTGCCACCACCATTACCGTTTTTTTCGGCAAAAGCATTGTCCACAGCCGGGACCAGAGCAAACACTCCACTCAACATTGCAATACGAAATAAATTCTTAACCATTATGATTCTCCATTTACCCACTGCTAAACGGCAACTCATGCCAAATTAAGGCCGACTGAAGACCGACTGGGTATTTCTAAATCTACCCGGAATGGAGTTTACGTCTTGTTAACCGCATATATGCACTTTTAACTAACCGCATTTGGCAGACCAATGCCATTATCCTGTCCAGCCTAGGCCCGCTGCGATGCAGTTCATTGTCATCAGCAAACTCATATTCATGGCCTCAGTCGGCTTATCACCACGTGTTTGTTTGAGCAGTTGCACCTGCCATTCATTGGCTTGATCCACCATTGGGCGCACGCGGTCAAACCTGCGGCGGAAGCCTTGGAAGCGTTCGCATAAGAGTTTATCGCCAGAGAGTTCGAGGATCACTTTTGATGTGCGTTTATGTTCGTGGCGAATGAGCGCATAGAGCCGTTCGGCATCGTTACGACTCGGAACTAATCCAGCATATTTCTCCGCCACGTCCATATCAGCAAGAAACAGCGACTTCTCAACTTCATCAATCGCCAAACGAAAGCCAGGGGATTTCACGAACATTTCTTTGAGCAGTTTCATGCCTGCCCCGCCGCGGGCTGACACAAAATCATCAAGGGCATAGCCCAGCCCATACCAACCGGTGAGCAAATGACGATTCTGGCTCCACGCAAACACCCAAGGTATGGCGCGCAAATCAGAAAGGCCCTTCGCCCCAAAACGCCGCGCCGGACGCGAGCCGATTTTCAACAAGGCCAATTCTTCAACAGGGCTTGCAGTTTGAAAATAAGTCATCAATGCCGGATCCTGCGCCAACTTCTGATAGGCCTTGAACGAAAGCTGGGCGATGTCCTCAACCGCCGCCTGATGATCTGGCAGTAAGCGCTGCTCCGGTTCCGAGCTAGATTTCAGCGTGTGCAGCAACACAGCTGAAGTAAGCGTCTCGAGATTAATAAGCGCCGTGCCGCGATTGGCAAACTTTGACGAAACTACTTCGCCCTGCTCGGTCACGCGCATCCGCCCGCCCACCGTGCCAGATGGTTGAGCAGCAATCGCCCGGCCCGCTGGCGCGCCCCCACGGCTCACCGAACCGCCGCGACCATGAAAGAAGCTAATTTCAATTTCAGATTTTCGCCCCACTCGGATCAAGCGGCGCTGCGCTTCAAATAATTCAAAGCTAGCGCAGAAAAAGCCACCATCTTTGTTGGAGTCTGAATAACCCAACATAATTTCCTGCACACCACCATTGACCTTAACCGATTGGCGCACCACAGTGTTAGCGAGAAGCGTTTCCATAATGGCTGGGCCTTCGCGCAAATCTTCAATTGTTTCAAACAGCGGCACCACACGAATGCGACAAGTTTCATGGCTTGACGGATCACTGAATAACCCGCAATATTTTGCCAACAAATAAAGCCCCAAAACATCATCAGCACTTTGCGTCATCGACAAAATGAATGTGCCAATGGCTTTAGGATCAGGCCCATCCAATGTTTCACGAATGAGATGCAGCAAACCCAAAAGCTCGGTCGCCTCCTCAGACATATCGCGGAACTGTGGAACAAAACCCATGGGCTTTTCAAGTTCGGTTACAATCCATTTGCCCCAAGCCTCAGAATGAATTTCAGGTGCTGCAGTTTTTGCCACCGGGTTCATCTTGGCCCACACTTCGGTGAGAACCCGGTTGATCACCGTGGTATTTTGGCGAATATCCAAACAAGCCGTGCGGAAACCAAAAACCTCCGCTTCCCAGCGAACCGGACGCACCAACGACGTCGCAAGACCAGGGGCTTTCATATCGGCAAGAGTCGCTTCGACCATATGCAAAATCGAAATTAATTCATCCACATTTGCGAATGGTTTTGCGGCGGTGCCAGTCTGATAAATCACGTCCAAGCGTTTACGCAAGGCCGCAAACAATTGTCGGAAAGGTTCTGCTGGATTGCGGCTGAGAATTTCATCTTTTGCGCCAGACAAATCCAATTGCTCGGCAAGCTCCGGCGCAAAGGCTTCTGGAATTTGCATTTCATAAGTACTGACCGAAACAAATTGTAACAGTTCTTGCAGCTTCAAATCCAAGCGGCGCACCGAAGCCATGCTATTTTCGCGTAAGGCGCGGCGCGTGGTTTCCACGGTAACAAAGGGATTGCCATCGCGGTCGCCACCAATCCATGAGGAGAATTTAATCGGCGGGCGAATGCGAGCGGTGAGTTCGGGATAATGGCGAATGAGAGCCGATTGCATCACATCGCATACTGCCGTGGTGCGATCAAACAACGCATCGCGGAAAAAATGTAAACCCCAGGCTACTTCGCTTTCCACGGTCGGCTTTTCGATGCGAATTTCACCCGTCATCCAGAGCAAATCAATTTCATTACGCAATTGAAACAGCAGTGCATCGCGCTCACGTGGTGTCCAGCGTGGGCTATCGAGTTCGAACAGCTTCAAATAAATCCGGCGATGAATTTCAAGCACCGTCACACGTTTGGCTTCCGTGGGATGCGCCGTAATGGTCGGGCCTACATCAAGAATGCCCAAAACCTTTTCAACAGTTTCTGGGGAAACCCCCTCGGCAGCAGCCTGCGCCAAGGCTTGCGAAAGTGAACCGCCCACTTCATCTGGCCCTGCTAGTTTTTCTAAACTGCGGCGGTTTCGAATGGCGGCATTTTCTTCTGCTATATTCATCAGCTGCAACCAAATGCCAATCGCCTGAAGCGCATGTTCCACCAGATGAGCAGGGATCGAAGCGGCCTTATCAGAATGATCTAAGATCGGCAAAACTTCTGGCTCGCGCTGGCGGATGACCTGCCTTAAGAGATCACGCAGCATCGGCGTGATTTCTTCAATATAGGTCACATCTTCAGATTGGGCTTGAAATTGTTGGTTCATATGTTGATTTGTGCAATGCAACATAGAAAGAGTCAATCGTAAAGTCAGTTTGCGGTTTGGGAATCTTATCGCTATGCAGCGCCCATGTTAAACATCAGTGAAATGACATTTCGAATTGGCGGGCGGGTTTTGCTCGAAGATGCTTCTGCCTCCCTGCCAACCGGCCATAAAGTAGGTCTCGTTGGCCGCAATGGCACCGGCAAATCCACTCTGCTCAAATTGATTTTGGGTGATTTGATCCCCGAATCCGGAACCGCTTCAATTCCAAGAACAGCGCGAATCGGCACCGTGGCGCAAGAAGCCCCCGGCGGCAAAGAAACTTTGCTCGAAGTGGTTATGGCAGGCGACGTTGAACGCACACAGCTCATGGCCGAGGCCGAAACCGCCAAAGACCCCAACCGCATTTCCGAAATTCAAGTGCGCTTGGCCGATATTGAAGCATACTCCGCCGAATCTCGCGCTGCCGTCATTCTCGCAGGTCTGGGCTTCACCGAGGAAGTGATGAACGGCCCCTGCTCGGCCCTGTCTGGCGGTTGGCGGATGCGTGTGGCTTTGGCCGCCGCCCTGTTCGGCGCACCCGATGTGCTGCTGCTCGACGAGCCCACCAACTATCTTGATCTTGAAGGCACCATCTGGCTGCAATCCTATATCCGCGATTATCCGCACACCATTTTGCTGGTCAGCCATGACCGCGATTTGTTGAACGTGTCGGTTGATGCAATTCTCCATCTCGACCAATTCAAACTCACTTTATACCAAGGCAATTACGACAATTTCGAACGCCAGCGCCGCGAGAAGCAAGCGCTCAATTCGAAAATGAAACGGAAGCAGGATGATCAACGCGCCCACATGCAGGCGTTTGTGGATCGATTCAAAGCCAAAGCCTCCAAAGCCCGCCAGGCACAAAGCCGCATGAAGGCGCTCGCAAAGTTAGAGCCCATTGCTGATATGATTGAAAATGCCGTGGCCCCCTTCATTTTCCCAAATCCGGAAAAGCAAATCGCTCCCCCTTTGGTGGCTTGGGATAAAGTTTCGGTTGGCTATGGTGATAAAACTGTTCTGAAAAATATCACGCTGCGAATGGACCCTGATGATCGCATTGCGTTGCTCGGTTCCAACGGCAACGGCAAATCCACTTTTGCAAAATTGCTCTGCGGAAATCTGAAACCGATGCTCGGTTCAATGACCCACCCGTCACGACTTTCAATCGGCTATTTCGCGCAGCATCAATTGGATGAGCTTTCAGAAGATCGCACACCATTTGAATATATTTCAGAACTCATGCCTGATGCACCAGTTTCGAAACGCCGCGCCAAACTCGGTGCAGTGGGTTTTGGTGTGAACTTGGCCGATTCAAAATGTTCAATTTTATCCGGCGGCGAAAAAGCACGACTGCTATTTTTCTTAGCAACCTATCATGCCCCCCATGTTCTGGTGATGGATGAACCCACCAACCATTTGGATATCGACAGCCGCGAAGCCTTGATCTTAGCCATCAATGACTATGAAGGCGCTGTAGTTCTGATCTCCCATGATCGTCACATTATCGAAACGTGTGTGGACCGCTTATGGATTGTGAACAACGGCACGGTGCAGCCCTACGATGGCGACATGGATGAATATACCGATTTGGTTCTGGGCCGGAACAAGCCGCGCAAAGCCGCAAAAGTAGAAGCCGTTGCGGCACCGGTTGCGCAGAAGCCAAAGCTCGCTGCCCCCGTGCTCAAGAAAATGATCCAAGAGCTTGATATTAAAATTATGAAGGCCAAGGATAAGCTCATTGTTCTTGATCAGGTTCTGGCTGATCCGATGATCTATAAGGACGAACCCAAAAAAGCCGCCGACTATGGCAAGCTGCGCACTAAGTTTGCTAAAGAATTGGAAGTCTTTGAAAATGAATGGCTGGAACTGAGCGAGTAAATCAATGACTGAAAATCACCTTGATTTAACGCACTCTTGGTTTGGATATATTAGTGTTGCGATATTTCTACTGGCTTATGGATTGGTGATTTTTGAAGAGGTCATTCATCTTCGCAAATCTAAACCGGTGTTGGTTGCAGCGGGCTTGATTTGGTTATTGATCGGCTGGGCCTATACTGCGGCCGGACACAACGAAGTTGCCGAAGTCGCTGCGCAACATGTGATATTCGAGTACGGCGAATTATTCCTCTTCCTGCTCGTTGCCATTACCTATGTGAATACGCTTGAAGAACGCCGTGTTTTTGATGTCCTTCGGGCAAAGCTTACAGCGCGAGGATTTTCTTATAAGCAATTATTCTGGATCACAGGCGCCCTAGCATTTGCGCTCTCGCCTGTGCTGGATAATTTAACGACTGCTCTCATTTTGGGTGCGGTAGTAATGGCGGTCGGCGCAGGCTCCCCGAAGTTTATTGCAATTGCCTGTGTCTCCATAGTTGTTGCTGCCAATGCGGGTGGCGCATTTTCGCCCTTTGGCGACATCACAACTTTGATGGTGTGGCAGAAAGACAAAGTTAAATTTTTTGAATTCTTCGCTTTGTTCCTGCCATCAGTTGTGAACTGGTTAGTGCCAGCAATCATCATGCATTTTGCAATTCCAAACGAGGTCCCAAAGTCTTCAACAGAAAAATTGCGTTTGAAACCGGGCGCCATCGGGGTCGTGGTGCTGTTCGCTTTGACCATAACAACAGCCGTATGCTTCCGAAATTTTATCGGCCTGCAACCTGCACTTGGCATGATGTTGGGCCTCGGCTACTTGCAAATCTGGGCCTACTTTCTGCAGCGCAAAGGCAAACGCTATGACAATGCTGATATCGTTTTGGATTCGTTCAAACAAATTGAGCGCGTAGAGTGGGACACCTTACTATTCTTCTTCGGCATCATTTTTGCAGTCGGTGGGCTTGGTGTGCTTGGTTATCTCGCAAGCGCCAATCAATTCCTCTACGGCCAATTTGGACCCACCATTGCCAACGTCGCCATCGGCATACTCTCAGCTATTGTTGATAACATTCCTCTGATTTTTGCTGTTCTAACCATGGACCCAGCCATGAGCCACGGCCAATGGTTGTTGGTCACTTTGACGGCTGGTGTGGGGGGCAGTTTATTGGCGGTAGGCTCCGCAGCCGGCGTTGCGTTGATGGGTATTGGCAAAGGTCAATATACATTTATGAGCCACTTTAGATGGACTTGGGCGGTGGCACTGGGTTATATGGCCAGCATCATCGTGCATTTAGTTTTGAACAAGGCACTATTCTAAGTTAGTTTTGGAAATGGTGCTGGGCTCAAAACAATCGCCTGCGCTACTACACACTTCTCACCGTTGAATGTAATCGAAGGCGAACCATGAAGTTCATAGCCTTCTTCCAAAGCTTTTGAAACCCGCTCGCAAAAGCTGCGATCATCAGGCCCCGTCAGCAACCGATATTTTAATTTTGCTTCGCTTGGTTGGTCCATTTTCCGTTCTCGTCTTGCTTCCAATAACTAATATCATGGCCAGCCGCTTTTTGGATTTTCCATTCCGCTCGTGCCGCTTCGATAGCCAATGGGTCATTGCCATCAAACATCAAAACTGCCCGATTGAGATTTGAAATATCACCGGGCTTCGCGCCATCCAGCAACACCCGCACGTGAGAATGATTTGGATTGTCGCTGGTGGCTGTCAACCAAACTGGTTGCTTCTCTGGTGAAGGTTCGCCTTCGAACCCATGCGGCAGGAAAGCAACATCTTCGCTCGCCCACAACATCTCAGAGATTTTCGCTACGCGTTCAACGACGGCAGTTTCAATCACCATGTGCCAACCGCGGGTGAGCGAGCTTGCCACAATGCGCGGCAGCACATGTTCCAGCGGCTGACGATCCAAATGAAAAAACCAAACCTCGGTCATTATTTTTCGTAGTGATCGGCCACCAGCTTATTCAGCAGCCGCACGCCCCAGCCTGAACCCCAGCTTTGATTAATCGCATTTTTTTCAGCATCCATCGCGGTGCCAGCCACGTCCAAATGGGCCCACGGCACTTTGTTCACGAAACGCTGCAGAAATTGCGCAGCGGTGATGGAACCAGCAAAGCGGCCCCCAATATTTTTCATATCGGCAATATCGCTATCAATCATCTTGTCATAGGCTGGGGTCAGCGGCATCCGCCACACTTTTTCACCCGTGGCGTAACCAGCCTCTGAAATGCGAGTAGAAAGCTCATCATTGTTTGAGAACAACCCAGCGTGTTCTTTTCCAAGCGCCACAAGAATAGCGCCGGTCAAAGTGGCCAAGTTCACCATAAATTTCGGCTTGAATTTATCTTGCACATACCAAAGCACATCGGCCAAAACTAAACGGCCTTCAGCATCCGTGTTGAGCACTGCAATGGTTTGGCCAGACATAGATTTTACCACATCACCGGGGCGTTGCGCGTTGCCATCAATAGCATTTTCAACAATGCCAATCGCACCAATCACATTCACGCGTGCTTTGCGTTTGGCCAGCGCCAGCATCAAGCCTGTCACACATGCGGCACCGCCCATGTCCCCTTTCATGTCTTCCATGCCAGCTGCAGGTTTAATCGAAATACCGCCGGTATCAAATGTCACACCCTTGCCCACAAAGGCCACAGGTTGTGCGCCCTTCTTGCCGCCATCCCAGCGCAGAACCACAAGTCGCGCCTCAAAAGGCGAACCTTGTGAAACGCCGAGAAGGGCATGCATTCCTAATTTTTTCATTTGCGTAGGGTTGAGAATTTCAACTTTCACACCGGCCTTCATCAAAGCCTTGGCCCGATTCGCAAATTCAGCGGGATAAAGAATGTTGGCTGGCTCATTCACCAAATCCCGTGCCAAGTGCACACCTTCACGCACTGCGGCCAGTGGCGCAAAAGCCGCCTTGGCCTTGTCTGGTGCCGCGCAATGAACGGTAAGACCTTCAAGTACTATGGTCTTTTCTGGTTTCTTGGATTTATAATGGTCAAAACTGTAAACCCGTAAGGCGGCTCCCGAAGCAAGCAAGGCCCCCGCCTGTGCTTCCGTCATATTTTTCAAACCTGAAGCAGAAAAAGCGATCGCCGCCTGCTTGGCCTTGGCCGTTTGCAGTGCCCCAGCCATGGTGCCGCCCAGCAATTCCACTTCATTTGCGGTCAGCGCATCAACTTTGCCAAGTCCCACCACTAAAATCCGGTCAAAACCGCCACCCGGCGCAATAATATCTAAAACCGAATCGCGCTTTGCTTCAAAACTTGCGGCCTTAATGGCGCGGGCCAGTTGGCCTTTACAAGCTTTGTCAACAGCAGCGGCAGGCGCCGTCAACGTGCCCCCGTCGGTTGCAAACACAACAAGCGTGCCTGATTTTGGCAAAGTGGAGCTGGAAAAACTTACTTTCATCGAAGAATCCTTGATTTTTATCTTGCATCTGCATAGCGGGCCAAATGAATGACGGCAACGGCTGGCGTTAAATAAGACTTTACCATAAGGACCGTATTAACCCCGTTCGCCTGAATTTCGCCTCGCTAGCCAGAAATAATAACAGCACTTCACGGCAGCACTAAAACCCGTTAATGAAGTGTAACGTTACGTGATTTGATCGAGGAATGGGGCATTACAATAGCTTCAAAGCAGCGGCATAATGGGCTTCAGAGAACTGTATCTCTACGAACCCTTTTGCTTGTTTTGGCCTCTACGGCGCTTTTAGCTTCGGCCACACCAAGCTCGGCAATTGTCAATAAAGTGTTCGTTGCACCGATCACAACCAAGCCCATCTCAGGGACGGCTGTAAATGTTGAAGCCGATAAAATAACTTACGATCCCCGCACCAAAAACGCCACGGCAACTGGCACAGTCGTGATGGTCTATGGCCCCTATCGGTTGGTAGCCACCCATGTGGAATATAACCAAGAAACCGGGGCCTTTAAAGCCAACGGTTCGGTTGAATTGCATGAGCCTAACGGCAATATTTTACTGGCCGAGAAAATCGCCCTCACCAACAAATTCAAACAAGGCTTTGCCGATCACATCGAGGCCTTGCTGACCAACAATGCCATTATCAAGGCACGCTATATGGAGCGTGTGAATGGCGATATCACCGTTTTCGAAAATGTCAGTTACACCGCCTGCAAAGACGGAACCTCACCAGATCGGCACCCGGTCTGGGAAATTGTGACCGACAAAACCACCCACGATAATGCCAGCCACAATCTCTATCACGAAAATCCTCGGCTCAAAATTGGCGGCGTCACAGTATTAGCTGCTCCCTATTGGGTACAGCCGGATCCTACTGTCCACCGCCGCACCGGTTGGCTCGCCCCCTCTGCGAAGTTTGGCGATCTTTATGGCGCTGGTATAGTGGCCCCATATTTTTGGGCACTGGCTCCAAACTACGATGTGACTTTGACACCGGTGATCACGGCAAAGCAGGGCCTCTCTGGCGATGTTGAATGGCGTCACCGTTTGGTGTCAGGCCAATATAACATCCAAGCCTTTGGTGCTTACCAATTGAACCCCACCACCGCTGTTGACGACAACCAAAAATGGCGCGGCGCCCTCAAAACCAAGGGCGATTTCAATATTAATGCTGATTGGAATTGGGGCTGGCAAGGCACTTTTGCCAGTGATCAATCCTTCCTCTCTCATTACAATTACGACAGCGCTCTCATTGCCGAAAACAATGTCCATATTACTGGTTTATGGGATCAAACTTATATTTCAGCTCAAACCTTAGATTTTGAATCTCTCAATGCAAGGGTTGATCCCAATTATCTGCCATCATCATTGCCCTACGTGACTGGCGAAAAAATCATTTCAGATGCTGCATTGGGTGGCGATCTGAAATTCAATTGGAACGCCTATTCGATCCACCGCAAATTGGCCAACACGCCATTTACCTTTGTAGACCACGGAACTGAACAGACCCGCGCCACGTCATCCGTGGAATGGAAAACCCAGTTAATCAGCGAAGGCGGATTGGTTGTCTCGCCCTTCGCGAAATTGCGCAACGATGTTTATATTACCAATAATCTCCCAGACCCGACAGTGCTCGGCGGCTTCCGGAATACTGAAACAACAACCCGTGTCTTACCTTCCTTGGGTTTTGATATGCGTTATCCGCTGATTGCCAATTACGACTCTGGCCAATCAATTATATCACCCGTGTTCCAACTTATTTCTGCCGCCGACGAAACATCTGTCAATAAAATTGGCAACGAAGATGCCATCACGGTGAACTATGACACAAGCAGCATATTCCTCACTGATCGTTTCACCGGCCTTGATCGTTATGAAGGCGGCACAAGAGCTAACTTGGGCCTTACTTATTCCTTCTTAGGCAGCGACGGAAATTTCCTGCGAGCTAGCGCTGGAGAATCCGTTCATCTTGCGGGTAAAAACAGTTTCCTGTCGGGTTCAGGCTTGGATGGAACCCAATCTGATCTGGTTGGCTCGCTTGTTGTTCAGCCTTGGGATCATCTGTCGCTGTCCTACGAAGCCCGCATTGAAGAAAACTTCTCTAAGATCAACCGACAGGAAGCAACGGCCAGCCTCAATTTTGACAGTTTTTCCGGCAGTATAAGCTATCTCAACTTTGGCGCTGAGCCCCTTTATGGCCGCACCACAGCTGAACATTGGTTGTCCAGCGATGTGCGGCTGCGTTTGGAAGAAAATTGGTATGCATTTGGCGGCTTGACGTATGATTTTTACAACAAGGCCATCACACGGAAAACTCTTGGATTGGAATTCGATTGCGACTGCATGAACTTCAAAATGTCATATATTGGCGCACAAGACCCGGTCACCTTGCTCAACACCAACACGGTGGCATTGTCGATCGAACTTGCCACGCTTGGCGGCACCAGCGTCTCGTCAAAATTTTAAAGGCGAAGAGTAAAATGTTAAAATTGATAGCGACAACAAGTTTGCTTGCTGTGTCACTTCTCGCTGTTCCTTCATTCGCACAACAATCCATCGTGATCGCAACGGTGAACGATCAGCCCATAACCAGTTTTGATATTGATCAGCGTATTCGCTTGTTGCGAACGCTAGGCGAGCCCGAGACAAATTTGGGCAACCGCAAAAAGATTGCTAATGATCTCATCAATGATGTGATCAAGGTCGAAGAGGCCAAGCGCAACAAAATGGATGCAACGCCTACCGAAATCAACGAACGTCTGAAGCGCATTGCCACCAACATGAAAACTGATGAAGCAGGTCTGATAAGCAAACTAAAGGCCAAAGGCATCAGCCTTGCAACGTTCTCTCAATATACAGCGGCGCAAATGGCCTTTGGCCGCCTCCTCAGTGTAAAATACCATGAAAAAGTTACGGTTAATCAAGCAGCAGTCGACCAAAAGCTGAATTCCATCACCCGAGAGATTAACGGCAAACTGGCCAAGATCAAAGCCGACCCGCGGATGCAGTCACTAACGGTTTATTCCATTCTCGAAATCAATTTTCCAGTTGAAGGCAACGACCCCCAATTGATGCAATCGCGAGCCATTGAAGCAACTCAATATGTGCAGCGTTTCAAATCCTGCACAAACCCACGCGGGCCAGCAACTGGCATTTTTAACGTACAAATAGGCAAAAAACTCGAAGCAGATTCACGCAAATTACCAGGCCCTATGCGTGCCCTCTTCCAAAGCAAAGGCCCCGGCCATGCCTTTGGTCCAATGCGCGGGCCCGGTGGTGTTCAAGTGGTCGCTTTCTGCAGCCAGCGCTCCATAACCCCGAAGATGCCCCAAGCCCAAATGCCCACCCGCGCGCAAATAGAGAATGTTGTCCTCAATGAAAACTATAGCGCGGTAGAGCAAAAATATGTGGCCATCATGCGCAAAACCGCCATCATCGAATATAAAGATCAATCCTACGCACAATGATAAAGCCGCTGCTTTTAACGCCCGGCGAACCGGCGGGCATTGCACCGGACATAACCGCCAAGGCCTGGACAGAGTTGCAAAGTCAGGCACCCTTCTGTTTAATTGGTGACGCTGATTATTTTGCATCGCGCGGCGGAACATATGAGCGCGTTGAAACCCTCGCCGAAGCAGCCAAGCTTTTCTCTCATGCAATTCCCGTTCTGCACCACCCACTTCCTTCACCTTGCGTGGCTGGAAAACTGAATTCTAAAAATTCGCCTTGGGTGATCGCCGCGATCAAAGAGGCGGTGGCACTTTGCCTCTCAGGTGAAGCTTCTGGCATGATTACCAACCCCATTCAGAAAGAAGCCCTCTATGATGTGGGTTTTAAATTTCAGGGCCACACCGATTTTCT
>JANMWK010000176.1:0-4740 GCA_031393975.1 Hyphomicrobiales bacterium | reverse complement strand
GCCAGCAGGCTGGTTGTCAGAGGAACCTCAATGCGCCGCCAAATCACCGGCTTGATGTCATCAAGTGTGATCTTGAGACGGACAATCTGATTGCTGGATATTTGCGTGGGCTTCATGGTTCTGTTTTAGCTGAAGCCTGAGACTTTTTCCAGTTCCACGGCAACAGTTCGATAATGCGGTTGATCTTGTGGTCGACAATGCGGGCAAGAATGTTACGCAGATAGGCTTCTGGATCGATGGCATTGAGCTTGGCTGTTTCAATCAAGGAATAGATAGCGGCAGCACGGTTGCCACCAGCGTCTGATCTGGCAAAGAGATAGTTTTTACGACCCAGTGCAATGCCACGAATAAAGCTTTCAGCCGCATTGTTATCAATCTCAACGCGGCCATCGTTTGCGTAACAGCAAAGTGGTGGCCATCGTGATAGGCCATAGCACATGGCTGTTAATTTCCACTGAGAACTGACCCGGGATTTTCACTGAGATTTGACCCGTGCAATTGGTTTATGTCTCCAGTTGCTTGTATGAGTCAATTGATTTTAGGTTTGGTCGGCCTGCGCCCGCTGCCGCGCGGATTAAAGTGCTGGCGGCGGCGGGCGCAGGCCCGGTGTTATTGTGGATCGGCTCATGCCCTGTTTTTAAAGCGCCAGCCATCGTTTCCGGTTTCGAGGATGTGGCAGTGGTGGGTCAGGCGGTCGAGCAATGCCGTTTTCATCTTGGCATCACCAAACACGTTGGCCCATTCACTGAAGCTGAGATTGGTGGTGATGATGATGCTGGTCTGCTCATAGAGCTTGCTGAGTAGATGGAACAGCATTGCCCCACGCAGATATCTGCGCACCGTGTTGCGCGACAAACCTGTCCGCCTCGAAATCTCTCGGATCGACAGTCCTTCACGAAAATGCCACCGCCGAATTACACTCAATAATGCCATCTCGATCACTCCATGTTCCCTCCAGCATTGGCGCCGGAGGAGGTTGAAACATGGATCACTTCTCAATGGAAATTTACGCCCCTACTGGGTCAAATCTAAATGGTAATCAACACCTAGTTGACTAACAGTTCTCCGGCATCGCGCTGGTAAACGCCGGTCAAGATTTTCATGAGTGTGGATTTGCCCGCACCATTACCATCCAAAAAAGCGTGGACCTCGCCTTGGCGGAGTGAAAAGTCCACCTTCTTCAGCACGGGAATGTTCCTGAACGACTTTTCCATGTTGCGCATTTCGAGAACGTTCACGTGTGTCATTGCCTTGTCCGGAACGAGTGACTGTGAGGGGGTTTTTTGGGCAGCCAGCGCTTTTGTACGCTGGCCGCAGTTTTTGATAAAGTTTGCAAGCAGAATTACTTCTTCAGGTCGGCCGCCATCTCGGCTGGCAATTCTTTACGGTAGATCGTCTTATAGGATTCCGCGAGATTGCCGCGATTAGAGCTCTTTGCCGGGTCGTGTCAGCGTTTGAGCATGAATTCTCGCAGCATTTTTGCGAGGCGATGTTCGGCTTCCCATGACAGGCTGTGGCCGCATTCTTCAAAAATCTCGGCGCGCTCCACCCCGGTGGAAACTTTACGCATTTGATCTTCGACGAGAGGTCCGAAGAATTCCGGCGCGCCAACCGTCATGATTGGCAATGTCAGCTTGATCTTCTTCAATTCCTTGTTGATGCGGGCGTTCTTAAGGCCCGCGCGATAGGTTTCGAGGCATCCACGCAATCCACCGGGAGCGGCAAGCCGTGCTGTCCATTCTGAGATCGCCTCATCAGAAATAGCGTTTGGATTCCAGGTTTCAGCCTTAATCCAGAATTCCCAGAACTCACGTTCACGCCCACTGATCAGCATCTCGGGGAGATGAGGTATCCAGAAGAAAGGAATGTGCCACACCCAAACGCCTTGCTGACGGAATTGAGCCGAAACGTTATCCGGCGTAAAGTTTGACCATTCCTCTAGGCCTTCACCCGACAGCAGCATTTCGCAGAAAGAGAGAGTTCTTACGCGCTTGCGTTCCGTTGCGGCAAGGGCGTAGGCAAATTCTGCCCCGCGGTCTTCACCATGGACATGAAATGTCTCGTGGCCAAGGAAGGTCATGAGTTCGGCAACGTCCTTGGCATTGGTCAGGGAATCGTAACCTTCTTCTGCTGGCGGCTTGTCTGTGTATCCAAAGCCGCGCAGGTCGGGGGCGACAACCGTGAAGTGCTCGGTCAGGAGCGGAAACAGCTTTGCCCAGTAATAACTTGTCTTCGGTGTGCCGTGCAGCAGTAAAAGGGGGGCACCTTGCCCTGCAGTGACATAATGCATGCGAAGGCCGTTTACGCGAGCCCTGCCATGCTTAACCGCTTGCCCTGCGTGGTCAAAAATCTCCGCCATTTTTCCCTTGCCGTCCTGGCCGCAATGAACATTTGTATGTTTCTTCGACTGAAGGTGCAATATGGGTGAACAAATGTCAATAAGATTATACAATTATTCGAAACGATAATTGAATATCTGCGCGAGATCAAAATCGGTAACATGATTTTAATGCTTTAAATTAACTACAATAGTATTATCATACTATTGTAGTTACTAAGAATGGATCTTTTAACGAACGGCAGTCAAATTTTTTCTGCGTTTGAGTATACATCTCAGATCAGAACGCCGGTTCAATACTAATTTGTTCAACAAGGTGGCGCTGCTTTGCTCAATAACAAATCCGCGACTGCGCGTCCAGAACGCAAAGAAATATTCAATATGATCTTAATGATCCTACTTTGCGGCGGCTACCGATCTTTCTGCGACAAGTTCATCGGTGATCAAGACATGAGGTCTCAACAGTTGCATGGCCCCTTTGATCGCATCATATTTTTGCCAGCCACCAGACTCCAGAACCACCTTACGGACATTGCCCAACTCGCGGGGGTCAAATACAATAACCCGGTCGTTGATGAGATGATCAATAACATTGCCTTCAACGTCAATAAAGCGGCACAGAACATCGCCCACAGCGCCTGCCAAACATCGCCCACAGCGCTTGCCGATTGCAGTGAGGCCAGCTCGTCATGTTGCAACAAATAATATTCAGAAATGGTTGAGAAGGGCGAAAGTTCGCCCCCGCTCAACACGGCCAAGTCGAGCCGTGAGCCCTTCTGGAAAATCTCCTTAATACCAGGATGGGCAAGCAGCGCATCACGTGTTCGAATGTCTGGCGCGAAAACCGGCGCCGCCATCAAATAGCATTCGGCCGAAAGCCGGTCTGCTACGCGCTAGGCAAATTCTGAAGGATTGACACCGTTCACCCGCGTCAGGCCGCCAAGCATAGAAAGCACATTCACGCCAGCCAAATGTCACCGTGATTGTTGATAGCTGGACCAGACGCGAGTGGCGGGAGCTCCTCAACGGATACGAAAGACACGGCTTTGGCATCAAAGACATCGACCATCTTGGCAAAATCGGTGAGTGAGTGTGTCAAGCGATCAATCTTGTAGACGACGATCACGTCAATCAATCCTGACTTAATATCGTCGAGCAGCACCTGAAGGGCAGGGCGATTGATTGTACCGCCCGAATAACCTCCGTCATCGTAATCTTTTTTGACAAGACTCCAGCCCTCATGGCGCTGGCTGACAATGAAGGCTTCGCAGGCCTCGCGTTGAGCATCTAGTGAGTTGAACGCTTGATCAAACCCTTCCTCAGTGGATTTGCGTGTATAGATGGCGCAGCGCTTGCGGCTCATAGCCGGAAGAACCTTGGACCCGACCAGCGTGCACCGGTGATGACAAAGGCGATTTTGGTCAGTGATCCCTAGACTTTGCCATTCCACGTAAATCCATCTTCACCAACATCCCCGGTATGGCAATGTCCTTGCCAGTTTCGAACAAGCCGCGTGCCAGACCGAGGAGCAGGGCGTGTCATGGTTTTTGGGAGGTTTTTACCCGCACACATCTGGCGTGTTTCAATTTTATGCGCATTGATACTTGCCCTACCAGTGACGGGTAAAAGATCACTGCCACTGATATCAGATGCGTCAGGTAGGACCGCACTCAATCTAGCCAGAAGCTTTTGATCTTTGGTCTTCAGTCCGCCCAAGGATCGTTCCTGCATCGAATAAAGACATGGCACGCAAAAGAAGGCAGGTACTTATCGCTTTGGGAGGGCCTCCGCCAACCAAAATGCTTAACCCAAACATGTATCAGTTGTTCTCGTGAAAACGCTGCGACGTGGCTCAATCTCTCCGACACTGACGTCGCCGACATCCTCTGAACGTCCGTCACGATACTGCGCCTCCTTCAGCAATGCGCTGTTCCAGGAGGCGGTAGCGACGATCTTTACCTTCTTCCCGCGTACTCGCCATGCCCAGTCCCTGCTTTTTCTTCAGCGTGCCTGATAGAAAGCCGCGCACACTATGAGCCTGCCACTTTGCAGCCTTGGCCAACTCGGCAATTGATGCGCCTTTTGGGCGCTTCAATAGGACAATTAAAACTTGGGATTTTGTTATCGCAATTGTATTTCTAAAATTACCGGGCTTCTTTGCCATGGGAGTGGTCCTCTTTGCAGGACCAGCTAATCCAGCCCTTGTACCACCAGAAGCCCGCAGGTTGCGGGCATGTCATTTAAAGTTGAATGCAGCGATATGAGCTGCTGCTGGTTTCGTGGACACTGAGTTAAGGTGTTTTAACGGAACTGGAGATTTCAAATGGAACGAAGAAAGTATACGCGCGAGTTCAAACTTGAAACTGTCAATATGATGAAAGGCCGAGGTGTGTCACTTGCCC
>JANMWK010000175.1:0-8044 GCA_031393975.1 Hyphomicrobiales bacterium | reverse complement strand
CCTCGTGACCACGCGCGCCGAGGGCCAGTCACGCATCCAGACGCTCAACCCCGCCGGACTCGACGAAATCGACGCCTGGCTCGAAAACACCCGCAGGTTCTGGAGCCGCCGGCTCGACGCCCTCGATCGCGAACTCCAAGCCGCCGACGCACGAGAAAGAAGAAAGAAACCTCTATGAAGATCAACAACTCCGACCATGGAAAATTCGCGGCTCCCGGCGAAATCCGTTTTGTCCGCGTATTGCCCGGCCCCATCGAGCGCGTCTGGGATTATCTCACCAAAAGCGATATGCGCCGCCAATGGCTGGCTTCTGGTGACATGGAATTGAAAGTGGGTGCACCATGTGATTTGGTTTGGTATCATGACGAAACCACCACGCCGCCCGGCAAGCGGCCCGAGACCATGTCGTCGCCTGAATCGCACTTGCCATCGCGCATCACGCAATGTGATCCGCCCCACAAACTTGGCTTCATGTTCTGGAGTGATAGCGAAGTGATCTTCGAACTGAAGCCCGCAGGTGCGAAAGTTCTGCTCACTCTTACGCATAAAAGCTTGCCAAGCCGCGGCATGATGGTGGGCGTGAGCACGGGCTGGCATACACATCTTGATGTTCTGGAGGCCCGTTTGTCGGCCACCAAGATCGAATATTTCTGGGACCATTGGCGCGCCTATAAGGAACTTTACGAAACCCGCATTCCAGCAGATGCATAATCACACGCGCTATGCGAGCCGCTTCATCCGCGTGATTTCTTTGCCATTGGCTTTGGTTCGGTCATTGGCAATTGCAAGCGGCTCACTCACCACCATCATGTGATGGCCGCTGGCGTGGAGCAATGTAGTTTCATCCCGCATAATGCCCACATGGCCTGCCCAGAAAATAAGATCGCCGCGTTTCAAGCCATCGATATTGTTGATGAGAAGCGGCGAACCTAACTCTGCTTCCTGCATATCGGCATCACGCGGGCAGCTCAGGCCGCAGGCGTGCAGCGAAATTTGCACAAGACCGGAGCAATCTATGCCGTGCGCAGATTTTCCGCCCCACAGATAAGGTGTGTTGAGGAATTGTTCTGCGATGGCAACATAATCAGTCGGCATGGTTGCAAGCGCCTTGACGTGCTCTGCAAAAATAAATCCCCCAGTGGCCAGTTCTATGAACTGATTTTGCACTGCAGTTACTGAAACTTGGACATTCATCGGAAGAAACTTCACCGGCAGAACTTTGATACTGGGCTTGGCATAGAGCAGTGTTGATGGCACTGAAACGTGGTGCGTGGGTTCGTGAATTTTTGCGCTTAAAAATTCTTGTCTCAAATAGCCCACATAAGAATCGCGGTACAACTGCACCCAGGCCCAACCCTCAGTCACATCAAACACGCGTAAGATCTCACCAAACAGAACTTGCGTCTCTTGCGGCGCAGCCAATGCAGGAGCACGGTGCAGCGTGGCGATGGGTGTATTCATTTGCATGAGACTGCCCTCACGAAAAAGCGGTGCTTCCACTTTGCCTTTCAGGCGAAGGTCAGCCAAATCATTGCGGTAAGCATTCAGGCGTTTATCAAGCATCATCATAACTCTTGCGATTTAGCACTGACCAGATCAGCCAGCCGTTCCAAATAAAGTGAACCGCCCACCGTGCGTTGAATGAGCACGTTGCGTTTGTCGGTTTCATCACGCCGCCTTGTGACCAAGCCCAATTTACCCATGGCATCCAACGCGCGGGTGATTACGGGTTTGGAGACGTGCAGTTTGGCCGCAAGGGCGCGCACGGTGTGGGGTGGAGATTCCAAATAAACCGAAAGTAAAATTGTCATTTGGCGTACCGACAAATCGGGCTCATCGCCTCTAACTTGGGAAAGGCCCACCTCATGCCAAAGATGCAAGGCTTGCGCAGTTGAAAAGGGATACGACATAGAATGGGTCCGTATGATTGTTTCGGAACCGTTTCATATTTTGCCCATTGCCGAGAAATTGCAAGACTATTTTGCATAGCGCTCCTTGATCACCGCAAACAGGGCGCGCATCCCTTGCGCTTCACCGCCTTTCGGGCGACCAGGCTTTGCAGTGGGCACCCAACCGTAAATATCAAAATGCACGTAAGCTTTGGCCTTCTCGACGAAGCGCTTGAGGAACAATGCGGCTGTGATGGACCCGGCAAAGCCACCTGCGCCGGCATTGTTCAAATCGGCAATCGGGGTTTCGATCATGCTATAGTAAGGCTTCCAAAATGGCAGCTGCCAAAGCGGATCATTCTGCGCTTCGGCATGTTTGATAATGCTCGCGGCGAGTTTAGAATCCTCGGTGTAGAAGGGCGGCAGGTCTGGGCCCAGCGCCACGCGAGCGGCTCCGGTTAGCGTGGCCATGTCGATCAATAGGTCGGGCTGTTCTTCATCGGCCAAGGCTAACGCTTCACACAACACCAAGCGGCCTTCGGCATCGGTATTGCCGATTTCGACGGTCAGGCCTTTGCGCGTCTTGAACACATCACCCGGGCGAAACGCATTTCCAGCGATTGAATTTTCAACGGCTGGAATAAGCACGCGCAAACGCACATTGATTTTGGCTTCCATAATCATTTGGGCAAGGCCCAGCACAGTGGCGGCGCCGCCCATATCCTTCTTCATCATCAGCATTCCAGAAGAGGGCTTGATATCAAGGCCACCGGTATCAAAACAAACGCCTTTGCCAACGAGTGTGACTTTCGGCGCATTGGATTTGCCCCAGGTGAAATCAATCAGACGTGGCGCTCGCGGGCTGGCGGCACCAACGATGTGAATGAGCGGAAATTGCTTTTCGAGGGTCTTACCTTTGACCACTGAGAACTTGGCTTGGTGTTGGCCGGCGATTTTTCGTGCGGCAACTTCCAATTCCTCAGGGCCGAATAAATTGGCGGGCGTGTTGATAAAATCGCGCACAGCAAAGCTCGCATTGGCGGCGGCGATCACAGGTTTCGGATTGGGATAATGCAGTGTTGCCGCTTTGATTGTGGGGCTGCGGTATGGATCGTATCTATAGAGTTCTAGGCACCAACCTAAGGCGACCAACTCCGTGATGTCGTCAAAACAATAACGGCCATCGGGCAAGCGGCTGGATAGGCTACCCAGAGCAAATGGATCAGCATCACTGGCTGGAGCGCCCACCCAGATTTCTTGTGTCTCGCCCTTCGCATTGGGAATGGCCAGCCAGCTGAGGGGAGCTGCCTCAAAGCCTTGGGCTTTGATTATCGCTTTGGCCATGGCAGTCGCCGCCTTCAAATGATTAGTCAAATCGGCCTTGGCAATCACCACTATTGGGGTTGCCGCCCCAGAGGTTTTCAAAATTTGGCTGGCATCGATCATTACAAATTCCTTTGAGTCGGTTTTCAGCACTTATGGTTAATCAATTATTGACGAAAAACCACCATGATCCACCAAAGTATCTTTATAGGTGTTGGATTATGGTTTCTCGGTTTGGCAAATTGAAAGTGGGGCCTGCGCTCTTGCTGGTTTCGGCGTTGGCTCTGGGGGCTTGCCAAAGCAAGCAGGCTGGGCTCGACGCTGATCCGTTGCAGACAGGCAGCACCTCTAAAATTGCGGCAGACCCTTCAAAAGCATCGTTTGTGCGCACAACAGCGCTTTCACAGAAATGGGCAGCAGACCAGGGCAATGTGGCGCTGGGGATTGAATATGCTGCCAACCTCGAAAAAATTGGCCAGACCGATGACCAGGTCAGTGTGTTGAAAACTCTGGCAACGGCACATCCTGAAGATGGCGCTTTGCAATCGAAAATCGGCAAGCAGTTGCTGCTTGCTGGTCGGTCTGGTGAGGCCATTGAAATGCTTGAGCGAGCGGGCAAGGCCCCCAACGCCGACTGGAAAACACTTTCGGCTTTAGGCTCGGCTTATGATCAACAAGGCAGCCACAGTTTGGCGCGGGATTCTTATAAAGCCGCTCTGGCGAAAAACCCCGGCGAGCTTTCGGTTGAGAATAATTTGGCTATGTCTTTCGCACTGGAGGGGAAACTGCCCGAAGCTGAAAAGATTTTGCGCGGTGCCATTTCTCAACCGGGTGTGAAGGCACAACCGCGCATTCGGCAAAATTTGGCTTTGGTCGTGGGCCTTGAGGGGCGCTTTGATGAAGCCCGCAAGATTGCCTCAGAAGATTTACCCTCAGACGAAGTCGAAGCTAATTTGGCCTATCTGCAGCAAATGCTCGCCCAGCCAAATACATGGAAGCAACTTTCAAACAGTAATCCAGGCTAGTGCTTCGCACTGCGCTTTGCCAAAAGACCCGTTAACCAATCGGGATCCATTTGCGGAACTGACGAAAGAAGCAGCTCTGTGTAGGCCGGATAAGGTGGATTCAAAACCTTTGATTTTGCTCCCTGTTGGACCACTTTGCCCCTGTGCATGACCACGATTTCATCAGAAATGGCGCGCACGGTTGCGATATCATGGGTGATGAACAAATAAGTAACATTGGTCTCTTTTTGAAGCTTCATGAGCAATTGCAAAATTTCTTCCTGCACAATCTGGTCCAGCGCTGAAGTCACTTCATCACAGATGATCACCTCAGGTTCAGCAGCGAGTGCCCGCGCAATTGAAATGCGCTGCTTTTGACCGCCAGACATTTCCGATGGAAAACGATCAATATAGGATTCGTCCAACTCGATACTTTCAAGCAACTGCACCACACGCCTATCATTGGTCGCGCCTTTGAGACCGAGATAGAATTCCAGCGGACGGCCGATAATATCACGCACCGTCTGGCGCGGATTCAATGCTGTATCGGCCGACTGGTAAATCATCTGAATGCGCCGCAAAGTGTCACGGTCACGGTTAGCCAATGCTGCAGGCAAGGCTTTTCCATTAAATGAAATCGTGCCTTTTGAGGGTGGCAGCAAGCCAGTGATGGCGCGGGCCAGAGTGGATTTACCAGAACCTGATTCTCCCACCACAGCCACCGTGCGGCCACGCGGAACCCGCACTGAAACATTGTCCAAAACCTTAGAAGTGCCGCCGCCATAAGTGGCATCCACAGCGTCGATATTCAAAATGATATCGTCGCTGGGCGACTCAAGCTTTTGCAATTTGCGCACGGCCCAAAGAGACTTGGTATATTCTTGGGTGGGTTGCTTAAGCATCTCACGGGTTGGCGCTTCTTCCACCAGATTGCCATAACGCAGCACCAAAATGCGGTGGGCCATCTGCGCAACAACTGCCAAATCATGCGTAATGTAAATGGCAGCTGTGTTGAATTGCACCACAATATCACGCATGGCAGCCAAGACTTCTACCTGAGTAGTCACGTCGAGAGCTGTAGTTGGTTCATCAAAAATAATTAAATCAGGACGACACGACATGGCCATCGCAGTCATAGCGCGTTGTAATTGTCCGCCTGATACTTGATGGGGAAAACGCAAGCCAATCGTGTCCGGGTCTGGCAATTGCAGACGCTTATACAAATCACGCGCATCGGCTTCGGCCTTATCGCGCGTCATAATATTATGGCTGACGGCGGTTTCAATAGTTTGATCGATGATGTGATGGGCGGGGTTAAAGGAGGCCGCTGCACTTTGGGCCACATAGGCAATGCGCGAACCCCAGAGGGAGCGGCGTTGTTCTTCCGAAGCCGCCACCAAATCCATACCACCAAAATTAATTGAGCCTGATGTTATGCGGCACCCGCCTCTGGCATAGCCCATGGCGGCCAGACCGAGCGTGGATTTACCGGCACCGGATTCTCCAATGAGGCCCAGCACTTCACCGCGCCGTAAAGTGAGATCAATGCCCCTGATAATGGGTTTCCATTCATCATCGCTCTTGCCATCAATGACGAGGTTCTTGATTTCAAGCAGCACATCGCCCTTGACGCGTTTGTTATCACTTGCCATCGCGCAGCCCCGAAGTTTTATGCAAGAACCAATCCACCACAAAATTCACGGCCACCGTGAGCAGCGCGATTGCCGCGGCCGGATAAAGCGGTGCCGGATTGCCGAAGGTGATGAGCGTTTTGTTTTCGGCCACCATCGATCCCCAATCTGCGGTGGGCGGCTGCACACCCACACCTAAGAATGACAGCGCTGAAATGGTGAGAAACACAAAGCAGAAGCGCAAACCGAATTCGGTGATAAGTGGCGGTAAAATATTGGGTACAATTTCTTTGAACACAATCCAACCCATGCCTTCGCCGCGCAGTTTTGCGGATTCAACATAGTCCATGACGACGGCATTCAGCGCCACTGCCCGCGACAGGCGGAACACCCGCGTTGCATCAAGCAACGCCAGAATGATGATGAGATTGACAATACTTTTGCCAACCACCGCCAACATCATCAAAGCGAAAATCAGCACTGGGATGGCGAGGAAAGCATCGACTACGCGTGATACACCTTGATCTAGCCATCCCCTCTTCAAGGCTGCCAAAACACCCAATGAACCGCCAACAAGAAACGAAACCAGCGTGGTAATCACCGCTATCCCAATCGTATTACGGGCACCATAGATTAGCCTCGAATAAAGGTCGCGGCCAATTTGATCTGTGCCGAGCAAAGCAATTGAACTGCCATGCTCATAGGCTTTACCAATGATTTCATTTTCACTATGGGGTGCCAACCACGGCGCAAATATTGCGAAGAAGGCATAAATAAAAATCACAATCATTCCAAACCATGCACTGATGGGCGCAGTTTTAAGATTGCGCACAATGTTTTGAACAGTTGTGCGGCGCGCTTTAATGTTGCGGAGGGGGGCTGGTGTGTCTGTGCTCATTTTGGGTGCAACAATCGTGGATTGGTTGTGATGGAGACAATATCTGCGAGCAGATTGAGCAAAATATACGTTGCCGCAAAGATCAATGCGCAGGCTTGAACGACGGGCATATCGCGGCTGGATACGGCGTCCACCATCATTTGTCCAATGCCCGGATAAACATAAACCACTTCAACCACCACGACACCCACCACCAAATACGCGAGGTTGAAAGCGATAACTGTGGCGATGGGCGCCCACGCGTTTGGCAGAGCATGGCGCAAAATCACTTGCGATTTGGAAACGCCTTTGAGCTGCGCCATTTCAATATAGGGGCTAGCAAGAAGATTTATGATGGATGCTCTGGTCATGCGCATCATATGAGCGATGATGACCAAAGTCATTGTTAAAGCTGGCAAGGTGGCACGGCTCACATGTTCCCAAAACGTTGTGCTCTCGCTCACTGTCGACAGCGAATAGAACCAACGATACTTCACCGCAAAAAAGAACATGAGAATATAAGCAATGAAAAATTCAGGCATGGCGATGGTTGTTAATGTGACCGAGTTTACAATCCGGTCATACCATGAATTTCGATAAAGTGCGGCAAGCACACCCAGAAAAAGAGACAGCGGAACCGCTACGATGGCTGCCATGGCTGCCAAGAAAAATGTATTATAAAGACGCGGTGCAATAATACCTGACACACTGCGCTTTATGGTGCCAGTGGTGCCGGAATAAGAGTTGCCAAAATCGCCTTGTACGGCATTGCTGATCCATTCAACATAACGCACCACGGCTGGCCGATCGAGGCCCAGTTCATGGTTGAAATTCTTTACAGTTTCAGGTGTGGCGCCTTGGCCCAAAATATTTTGCGCATAACCACCGGGCAACATTTGCAGCGACGAGAAAATAATAATCGACACCGCCAAAAGGGTGAGCAAACCCAAGCCCAACCTTTGCAAAACGGTTTTCAATACTGGATGCATATCAAGCGTTTCCCCGGTTTCCCCATCAGGCTCTTTGTCCTGTTAGACAAAATCCTAGCAGAGGGATTGGCAAAAGTCCTAATGAAAACGTCAAGTTTGCAGTCATCGCCGCCAAGAATAAACTGAAACAAAAACCCCGCCAGTTTCCTGACGGGGCTCTTCGTAAATCTAATGGGTTGAGACTTATGCCTTCCACCAACGCTCGTACATGTAACCACCATCGTGGTCGAAGTCTGAGTTGAAAGTGTTATGGCCCACCGAAGTGTTCAATGCGCCAACATAGTTGTTGAACATGAGAACAATCTGGCCACCATCATCATGCACCAGCTGT
>JANMWK010000141.1:0-37182 GCA_031393975.1 Hyphomicrobiales bacterium | reverse complement strand
GCGACCTGTTATTGCAGCCCATCTACCACGCTCAAATGGCCGCAGAAGAAGGCAGTTTCACATTTGACGACGTTGTGGAAGCTGTAGTCAAAAAAATGATCCGGCGTCACCCGCATGTCTTTGGTGATGAGGCAGCCAAAGCCAAAACCTTGGTCAAAGGCTTCTGGGAAGAAAACAAGGCAAAGGAACGGACAGGCCAACCTAAACAGGGTGTGCTTGATGCTGTGCCCCTCGCCCTGCCCGGATTAACCCGCGCCATCAAGTTACAAGCCAAGGCCGCGAAGGTGGGTTTCGATTGGCCTTCCGTCGAGAACGTCTATGATAAAATCGCCGAAGAAATAGCCGAATTCCGCAACGCCCCAGAGGACGAAAAGGCCGCCGAATTCGGCGACATCCTCTTCGCCATGGCCAATGTGGCGCGGCATTTAGGCATTGATGCCGAAGCGGCCCTGCGCGCCACCAATGATAAGTTCACCAGACGATTTAAACATATTGAGGTTGAACTTGATAAAAGCGGTCTGACACCGAAGGATTCAAGTTTGCAAGAAATGGATGCGCTTTGGGACGATGCTAAGCGATTGGAAAAAATCTAAAACATTTCCGTCCGCGCCGCTTTCCACAAGATCCACTGCTTGTTCAACTGCCCAATGCTGGCCCCTTTGCTAATGAGCCCTCCCCCTCGCCGCGCTATGGCGTCTAGATAGGCGTTCGTCAAAGATACATGCAAGAAGGCGGGCATGGCTGAGGGCTTTATGGTCCATGACATTTTGCGCGCTTGAGCCAACCTGCTGCGGGCATGTTCACGCAACTCGGCCAGCACAAGGCTCAGCGACGCTTCATTGCTTCCTAACGTCAAATCTGAGACAGTGGTATCCCGCGCCACCAACCTATCTTGAGGCACAAAACACTGCTGGCGTTGCCGCTGCAAAGGCAGACTACGAAGCAGGTTAGCCAAACCATAGGCAACGCCCGCCAAACCAGAGACTTCTGCGTTTTCCAGCGCTTCATGTCGCGCTAAAATTAAAGAAGCCATTTGAATCAGCGCTGATGACGTTTCACCAAGATAACCTTCCAAATCCGGTAATGTGCCCATTGGATCAGAATAGAAATCGAAAATGTGGGCCTTCACTAAATTCTGCAATGCGTGTTTTGGTAAATCACCTACTGCAATTGCGCTCGACAAAGCGATAGCCACTGGATGGTCTTGTTTCTCTTGGGCATAAATACCGTCGAGTGTATCAAGCCACCACTGCATTCGAATTTCTCCAATTGCGGGTTCGCTGACAATATCGCGCACCCGCGTCACTTCAACGTTGAAGGCATAAAGCGCCATGAGATGTTTGCGTTTATCTTCAGGCGCAAACAAACTTGCCAAATAGCGATCCTTGTCCTTATCCCGCACCAGCTGTTGGCAATATTGATTTTCGTTGGTCATAGCACCGCCACAAACGCAGCAGCAATCCTCCTGCCCTCGGCCAGCATTACATTGTATGTGTGAACTGCTGAACTGGTGCTCATAAAATCAATATTGAGTCCCTCAGAGTTGAACAGCGCTAGGACATCTCGCGGTGGCCGCAACATTTCCGTTCCGGTTCCTAGAAGCACAAAATCAAGCTGCGATTTCACGTTTACAATCTGATTGAAATCTTTTGGTTGCAAGATTGCTATAATTTCCCATGCTCGCATTCCATCAGGTAAAACGAGTAGTGAACCCAAGTGTGACATAGACCCAAACCGAAAGCCGCCATCACCAAACGAAGCGATGGGCAAAACCTGCGGCAGGAATTTCATCGCTGTCAACGTTGATGAGCCACCTTAATCTCGCTGCCCGGCAAATCGCGCTTGGTACCCAGCAAAATCAAAACTGGAGACGCAATAAAAATCGAGCTATAAGTGCCCACGATAACTCCCCAGATCATCGCAAATGTGAAGCCCTGGATCACCTCGCCGCCAAACACATAAAGCGCTATCAATGCCATCATTGTGGCCAAAGAAGTTAGGATAGTGCGCGGCAAAACTGAGTTGATCGAGAAATCAATTAAATCTGCCAAAGGCATAGATTTATATTTGCGTAAGTATTCACGAATACGATCAAATACCACAACAGTATCGTTGAGTGAGTAACCGATGATAGTGAGAATGGCCGCGATAATAGACAAATTGAACTCTAAGCCAATCAAACAAAAAAGTCCTATCGAGAGTGTAACGTCATGAAGCAGCGACAACACCGCACCTACCGCAAATTGCCATTCAAATCGTGCCCACAAATAAAACAACACGAAAAATATTGCGAGCAAAACAGCTGCAGTAGCCTGCTGGGTCAGCTCCTCTGAAACCTTTGGTCCCACGACTTCAACACTGCGGTATTCAATTCCCGGTCCGAGTGCAGTCTTCACTTTTTCGAGGGTTGTCTGCTCGGCTTTGTCTCCACCCTTCTGTGCGGGCAGCCGTATCAGTACATCACTCGGCCCTCCGAATTGTTGTAATTCAAAACCGCCCACACCCAATCCATCCAAGGTTGTCCGCAGAGAGTCAAGTTGAGCGGGTCCAGACGTTCGTATTGTTAAAACCGAACCCCCTTTGAAATCGATACCTAAATTCAATCCGACTGTCGCAAACAACACAATAGATATCGCGCACAAGATACCAGAAGCGAAAAACCCGAAGCGGCTCAAGCGCATAAAAGGCAGTTTTGTGCCGTCGGGAATAAGACGAATAGGCTTCCAACGCATTAGAGATTGATCTCCTTAGGACGGTAACGCTTCACCCATGTGGCCACAATTAGCCGTGTTAAAGTAAAGGCCGTAAACATTGTTGTCAAAATCCCGACCGCAAGAGTAACGGCAAAACCGCGCACCGGACCTGAACCCACGCCAAACAGTACGAATGCGGCAATCAAAGTTGTCACATTAGCGTCAAGAACAGTTGAGAAAGCGGCCTTGAACCCGGTTTCAACTGAACTAATTACGCTGCGCCCACTGCGCCATTCTTCGCGAATACGCTCATAAATTAAAACGTTGGAGTCAACAGCCATTCCAAGTGTGAGAACAATGCCGGCAATACCCGGCAACGTGAGCGTAAAGCCGAACAAAGAAACTATTGCAACGAGCATCAGCAAGTTCACAAGAACTGCAATATCCGCAATTATGCCAAAGAAACCGTATGGCAACAACATGAAGATCATGACGAACACCAAGCCTGCTATTGCAGCAAACAGACCAGCGCGAATCGAATCTGCACCTAAACTTGGCCCCACGGTTCGCTCTTCAACTATGTTGAGTTTGGCTGGCAACGCACCTGATCGGAGTACGATTGAAAGATTACTTGCTTCATCAACTGAAAAGTTGCCTGATATTTGTCCCGACCCACCCAGGATTGCGTCGTTAATCACGGGATCACTCATCACAACATCATCAAGGATGATAGCAAAAGGCTTCCCAATATTATCGGCAGTCAACTTACCAAAACGCACAGCACCTTTTTGGTTAAATTTGAATGATACTACGGAGCGATTATTTTGATCAAATGTCGGTTGAGCATCTGTTAAGTCTCCGCCATCAACAGTTGCCCGCCCAGAAGTTTGCACCCACAATTGCGGCAAGGCCTTGAGGTCAGCCGGAGCAATTTTTTCGCCTTTAGTTTCTTTTTCTTTCGTTAAGCGATCAACATCGGCCTTAAGCGGCAGAGCTTTACACTCAGGCGGTGGAGTTTGAGTCGGAGCTGACGATTGCTCGGCACATAAGAGTTGAAACGTTAGCTTTGCAGTCGAACCAAGAATATCTTTTACTTTTTCGGGGTTTTGAATACCTGGTAGTTGTATCGTAATACGGTCTTTACCTTGTTGCTGAATCACCGGTTCTGTTGTTCCCGTGCCATTAATGCGGCGCTCTACAATGAGCAACGACTGCTTAATTGCAGCTGCAATTTTTGCGTCCAAACCACTATTATCAATACTAAAAGTAAATTGTTGGCTAGTTTGGCTCAGAATATAGAGATTGACCCGCGTTCCACTTGAAAACAGGCCACTGTCTAAGGGTTGCAACAGTTTACCGAGTTCAATTTTGGCTTTATCCAAATCTTCAGACTTCGTTACTGTAACAGTCACTCCATTTTCAACTTTTGCAATCCCGCTATAGCCAATCTTCGCTTCGCGCAACGATCCACGTATATCGCCTGAGAGCTGCTGTTGCAGCTTGTCGATCATATCCTTATGATCGACTTCCATCAAAATATTAGATCCACCTTGCAGATCAAGGCCAAGGGTCATAGGACGCATACCAAGCCACTCATACATCAAATTCTGCCCTTTGCTATTAAGAGCATTAGGCAGCGCAACGATAGCTGCCACCAGTACTGAGGCAAGAATCGAAACGATCTTCCAGCGAGGATAATGAAACATCAGTTCAGAACCTTATTTCTTCTTGGATTTAGGCACTGTGGCGATGGCTTCGGCCTTGGCAGGTTCCCCACGCGCAGGAATATCGGCAATACCTTGGCGCAAGACCCGCACTTTCACCCCTTCACCAATTTCAACCAGCAATTCTCTATCATCGACAACACGAACCACTTTGCCAATAAGGCCACCGTGCGTAATAATCGTATCACCGCGCGAAACTTGGCTCAGCATGTTCTGCGTTTCTTTTAGTTTTTGCTGCTGCGGGCGGATCATGAAAAAATAAAACACTCCCATAATGGCAACCATTGGCAACATGAAACCAATAATATCACCTCCCCCAAAAATGCCCGATGGGGCAGCAGGTGCAACTTGAGCAAAGGCATCCGTAATAAACATTCAAATCTCCTGAACCAAAAAAATGGTCAAATGGTGCGAAACAAAACTTGCGCGGAATATAGCGATGGATTAGGCCATTGCAACCTTCATTGGTTGAGAAAAATAAATGGCTAATAACCTTGAAATATCGACATTAATTCGCATTGCTGAGGCATTGGAGCGCATTTCGCCACCCCCACACCCTGCTCCCAACTTCAAAAAAGCTGATGCTTTTGTCTGGACCAGCGCACCGCCAAGCTTAGAAGCAGTAGTAAAGGTGAACAGGGTAGAACTGTCGCTTTTACAAGGCGTGGACAATTCAAGAGACACACTTTTAGAAAACACCCGCCGGTTTGTAAAAAATTTTCCTGGCAATAACGCGCTGCTTTGGGGGGCTAGAGGCATGGGCAAATCGTCGTTAGTGAAAGCTGTGCATCGGACCGTGTCGGAGGAATCCCAAGGCCAGCTCAAAATCGTTGAAATACACCGCGAGGATATTGAAAGCCTCCCTGCCCTCATGACGTTGGTGCGCAACAATGATAGATACCGCTTTATAATTTTCTGCGATGACTTGTCATTTGATGCTGAAGATACATCCTACAAATCGCTGAAAGCGGCGTTAGATGGAGGCTTAGAAGGCCGCCCTGCCAACGCTATATTCTACGCCACCAGTAACCGACGCCATCTATTACCGCGCGATATGATTGAAAACGAAAGCTCTACTGCAATAAATCCATCAGAAGCCGTGCAGGAAAAGGTTTCTCTGTCAGATCGCTTCGGCCTGTGGTTGGGTTTCCATCATTGCAGTCAAGATGAATTTTTCGCCATGGTGGATGGCTACGCAAAGCATCATAAACTAAAAATCAAAACCGATGCGCTTCACGCTGCAGCCGTTGAATGGTCTGTCACACGTGGTGCACGGTCGGGCCGTGTAGCGTGGCAGTATATTCAGGAATTAGCGGGAAGATTGGGGCAGCGGTTGGAGTAGCACTCATTTGGTCGACAGAATCATCTATTCTCGCCGCTATGAATATCCGTCATCTCAGTCAGCGCTGGGATCCAGCTTTGACTGAGGGTCTGAATTTTGAACTTTTCACCGAAACGTTTGTTGGGCTGGGTGCCGACTTTGGTTGGGATGACGGTATGTGTAGGACTTGCCTTCGCACAAGACTCTGAAGGTCCCTTCCATCCAATGGATGCTCTCACCCCTGCGGAAATTGCTGCCACAGTTAAGCTCCTCACTGAAGCAGGTGATGCCAATGATCAAACGAGATATCCGGCAATCACACTGCAAGAAGCACCAAAGAACACAATTCGTGCTTGGAAAAATGGTGACCCCTTCACCCGTGCTGCTTTTGTGATTTTGAGAAAAAGTGGTAAGACATTCGAAGCGAAGGTCAATCTCACCAATAAGAAAGTCACTGAATTCACGCCCAAACCTTTGGCCGAACCGATGATTATGGATGCTGAATGGAAAGTGGGCCGGGATAAATTCATGGCCGATCCGCGATTCAATGCCGCCATGGTTAAGCGTGGCTTCAAGGACATGACCAAAATATTCTGCACCCCAAATTCTGCCGGCTCCTTTCCCGGCGATGGCTATGAGGGCCGCCGCATTTTAAAAGTGCCCTGCTTCACCAGCGAAAACATGCTGCACCCAATGATAGCTCGTCCTATCGAAGGATTGATGGGTGTGGTCGATACGGAAACCGGTGAAGTTTTAGACGTGCTCGATCGTGAGACCGTCGACCTCCCCCCGGCCCCCAAGAATTACGCCGACACTCTGCCCAAGCCTCACACTGAAACCCAACCTATTGCCATGATCGCCCCCAATGGTCCCAACATAGAGCTCGATGGTAATCTCGAAATCAAATGGGATCGTTGGTCTATGCACGCTCGCGCCGACAAACGCGCTGGCGTTATTCTATCCCTCGTGCGTTTTGATGATGGCAAGAAACTGCGTGACATCGCCTACCAGATGAATGTGAGCGAAATGTTCGTCCCCTATATGAGCCCAGACCCCACTTGGAGTTATCGCACGTTCATGGATGCGGGCGAATTTGGTTTGGGCTATCTCATGTCATCACTGAAGCCTGGGGTTGATTGTCCAGCTAACGCTATTTTTACCGACCTCACGTTTCCAAGTGACAATGGTGAAACCTTCACGCGCCCACAGGCTTTATGCATATTTGAGCGCGCCTCTGGTGATCCTGCTTGGCGGCATTATTCCAGCGGCCGTAAGGAAGTCACCGGTGTTCCACAAGTTGAACTGGTCGTGCGTCATATTCCAACATTAGGCAATTATGATTATGTCGTAGATTATGTGTTCTCCCCGCAAGGCAACATTACGCTGCGTGTGGGTGCAACCGGTTTTGATGCGATTAAGTCTACCATTGCCAAAGATATGGAAAGCCCCACCGCGCTGGCAGACACCGCTTATGGATCCCTCATAGCGCCCTATACCGTGGCCGTAAACCATGACCATTATTTCAATTTCCGTCTTGATCTCGACATCGATGGCCCAAAAAATTCCTTGGTCCGCGATGCCTTCGTCCCCGGCCCTGCCACTGGGTCCACCACCCGCAAAAGCCTTTGGACTTTAAAAACGCAACGTTACGCTGCCGAAGGCCCGATCATCCCCGATCATATGGCCACAGGTGGAGAAACTTGGCGAGTTGTCAACCCCAACGAGAAAACCGACCTGAAATTCAATCCCAGTTATTGGCTAGACATCCATCATTCCACAACGTCAGTGCTTGATCCACAAGACCCACCACAAATGCGGGCCGGATTTGCTGCACAATCTCTATGGGTAACCAAACAACGCGACGACCAGAAATGGGCAGCAGGCCTTTATCCTAATCTTTCAACGAAAGACGAAGGCTTGCCCGCGTATGTTTCCAAAGCAGAGCCGATCGTCAATGAGGACCTTGTCGTGTGGTATACTATGGGTTTTCGCCATGCGCCGCGCCCCGAGGATTTTCCAATGCTGCCCACTTTCTGGCATGAGGTGACATTACGTCCTGCCTTTTTCTTTGACATGGACCCCTCAATGACCTTCAATCCCGGCCAGTTGAAAATGAAGGAATAAATAAATGAAACTTCACGGTGCATTAAATTCACCCTATGTGCGCATGTGCATGGTCACGGCTTTGGAAGTAGGCTTGAAGGACCGCATAACATTGGTTCCGGCAGATCTTTCTTTTATCAAAGCCGATCCGAAATTAGAAAAACTTTCGGCCATTGGTAAAATTCCAGTGCTGGAAACTGAGCACGGTCATGGAGTGCATGATAGCCGGGTGATAATGGAATATCTTTGCCACACCGCTGGTAATAAGTCTTTTCTGCCTGATGATGGTGTAAAGCGTTTTCGCATTTTAACCCTGCTCGCTCTGGCGCAAGGGCTGAGCGATGCAACCGTCTCTTTGCGGGTCGAAACAAAGGCACGCCCCGACGGATTGCAATGGACCGACTTGATTGATCGCTTGAGTTTCCGAATCTATGCTTGCTTGGATGATCTGGAGCAAAACTGGGCCCACGAACTTGAAACTGTTAATCTTGGTAGCATCGCTACAGCCTGTACTTTGGGTTACCTGGATTTCCGAATGGACAATATGAACTGGCGTAAAGATCGAACCCAATTGGCAAAATTTGCAGAAGGGTTCAATGCCCGCGCCAGTATGAAAGCAGCGAGTTTGCCCGGGGCATGACCAGCACAGCAATCATATCCGGCGCTGGTCCCGCAGGCCTAGCTGCGGCTTGTCTGCTCGCGCAAGATGGCGTTTCGTGTGCTGTCATTGCGCCTGAATTTAAAGCAGACCCACGCACCACAGCCCTCATGCAGCCTTCCATTCAAATGCTCAAATTCATCAATATTTGGAATGATGAGTTGAAAACCGTTTGTGCGCCGCTGAAACAATTGCATCTCATCGATGATACCGGAAATCTCGTCACCGCTCCGACCCTTCAATTTTCCGCATCAGAATTGAACCTGGAAGAATTCGGCTGGAATGTTCCACTTGCCCAATTGGTCCCTGCGTTGCGAGCCCGGGCCGAAACACTGGGTGTCGCATTCTTCCTCGGAACAAGTGTCTCAGCTGAAGCTGATGGCCAGATGGTCACCGTCAAAACTGAATCGGGCCAGACCTATGGCGCCAAAATTCTTATCGCAGCTGATGGTGCCAATTCCGCTTTGCGTCAGTCTCTTGGCATAGAAACAGAAAATTGGTCCTTTGATCAATCTGCATTGGCCACCAGTTTTGCGCATTCAGCTTCACATCAATGTGTCTCTACTGAGTATCATAAATCCGCTGGCCCTTTCACCACTGTGCCTCTACCGGGCAACAGATCAAGCCTCGTGTGGATGGACCGGCCGGCCCGCATTGAAGCACTCTTAAAACTAGGCGACGCTGAGCTCGCCACGGAAATTCAATTGGAAACCAAAGGTAATCTTGGCCGCATTTCAGATATTGGTCCTCGCAAAGCATTCCCCATGCGCGGCCAAAGGGCTACCCCATTCGCTGCCAAGCGATGTATAGTGGTCGGGGAGGCCGCCCATGTGCTGCCGCCCATTGGTGCACAAGGCTTAAACCTTTCGCTGCGCGATGCCGCCCAAGCGGCAGATTTGATCATCGGTGCAATTGACCCTGGTTCGGAGTCGATCCTTGGAGAGTACAATGCGCTGCGCCGCGCCGATGTTGTGCCACGCCAGCAGATGGTAAATTTGATGAACCAATCGCTACTTTCAAGTTTCCCAGCCTTGGCGCTTGCTCGCGTCGCAGGGTTGATTGCCATCGCCAACATTGCGCCGCTGCGAAATCTTGCTATGAGCCAAGGCATAGCCCCTTCCGCCAATTTACCTTTTGCTATGCGCGGGTAGGCACTTGCCAACACAGCCCAGAATTGGCATTCAGTGATCATGCGCCACATGCCTGAAGCTAAATTTCAAATCGGACAAATTGTACGCCACCGCCTGTTTGCGTTTCGCGGGGTGATTTTTGATGTTGATCCACAATTCAACAACACTGAGGAATGGTACAATTCTATCCCTGCCGAAGCTCGCCCACGCAAAGACCAGCCCTATTATCACCTGCTCGCTGAAAACGACGAAACCGAATATGTGGCTTATGTGTCTGAGCAAAACTTGCAGCCCGACGAAACCCCTGAACCTGTGCGTCACCCACAAGTGCGCGATTATTTTGCCGGGTTTGATTCAAAGAAGAAACAATATAAGCTGCGCACCACACGCGCTCATTAATGTGGTGACTATAATGTGGTGACAGCGGATTTGCCGTCGTCACCACGCTAGAAAGTTAAGCGCCTTTTAACAGGCAAGCCAAAGCCAAAACCACATAGGCGACAGCCATAATCCAAACCGATGCCACAGGTAGGTTAGGAATTATACCAAGTGCAGCCAAAGCTGCGACGATGGCAATAACGACAGAAATAACAAACACTATAAACGTTGGGGCACTTAGACGCATGATTTTTCTCCCATGATGCAATTATGATCATAACAATATCTAATGCTTCACCAAGAACCCAATATTGACTGTGGATAAATGTTGATTATTCCACTGTCACCGATTTTGCCAAATTGCGCGGTTGGTCCACGTCAGTGCCGATAATGACAGCTGCATGATAAGCCAATAGTTGCACCGGGATCGCATACATCAATGGGCTGATGAAAGGGTGTGCTACCGGCACGCGAATGTGCCTAAATGTTTTATGGGCATTGTCTTTGTGGCTGTGATCATCGGTGATCAAAATAATCTTGCCGCCCCGAGCGGCCACTTCCTCCATATTAGATATAGTTTTTTCATAAAGTTCGTCACGCGGGGCAATCACAATCACGGGAACGTGCTCATCAACTAGAGCAATTGGCCCATGTTTCAACTCGCCAGCAGCATAACCCTCAGCATGAATGTATGAGATTTCTTTGAGCTTCAAAGCGCCTTCAAGTGCGAGCGGATAATTTATGCCACGGCCCAAGAACAAAACATCACGCGCTTTAGCGATTTCTTTTGCCACTGCTGCGATGTTCTTTTCTTCTTTCAAAACCTCAGTCATATGGCGGGGCGCTTCGATCAACGCGTGCACATATTCTTGCTCTTGTTCGGGTGAAAGCGTTCCGCGAATTTTGCCGGCCAGCAACGCAAAGCAGGCCATCACAGTTAATTGACACGTAAAGGCTTTGGTCGAAGCCACGCAAATTTCAGGACCTGCATAGGTCCGCAAAACCATCTCAGCTTCACGAGCGATTGTTGATTCAGGCACGTTCACAACCGCCACAATATGTTGGCCTTGCGACTTAGAATAACGCAGGGCGGCCAACGTATCGGCGGTTTCGCCCGATTGTGAAATTACAATTGCCATGCCATTTTGCGACATTGGAGCTTCACGGTATCTGAACTCTGACGCAACATCGACATCGACAGGAAGCCTAGCTACTTTTTCAAACCAATACTTGGCAGCCAAACCCACATAGGCCGAAGTACCACAAGCTGTAATCGTAATGCGATCAAGTTTGGCAAAATCAAACGGCATTTTTGCGGGCACGCGTACAGTGCGCGTTGCAAAATCAATATACTCAGCCAAAGTGTGGCCAACCACTTCCGGCTGTTCTGCAATTTCCTTCGCCATAAAATGGCGATGATTGCCCTTGTCCACGATCAGCGATGAGGCTTGGCTGAAACTCATGGGGCGTTTTATGGGCTTATTCTCAGCATCATAAATGACAAATGATCTACGGGTAAGAACAACCCAGTCGCCATCTTCAAGATAGGTGATCCTGTTTGTAAAAGGCGACAGGGCAATTGCATCAGAACCCAAATACATTTGACCTTCTCCATGGCCAATGGCCAGCGGTGGCCCATTGCGGGCACCAATCAGCAAATCATTTTCCGATTTGAACATGATGGCCAACGCAAATGCACCTGTCAGGCGGCGCAGCGTATGTTTGACAGCTTCTACAGGCGAATGCCCCTTCTCGCGCTCATGCGCAATTAGATGAGCGATAACTTCAGTATCGGTTTGGGTCAGAAATTTAGCACCAAACGATTCCAGTTCTTCTTTTAGTTCACGAAAATTTTCGATAATGCCATTGTGCACAATCACCACATCGCCAGAGATATGAGGGTGCGCATTGATTTCATTTGGCACACCATGGGTGGCCCACCGGGTATGGCCGATGCCGCTATTTCCAAACAGAGGCGATTCACGTAAACGGTCTTCTAGGTTGCGGAGTTTCCCGGGGGCACGGCGGCGCTCAATCGAACCGTTCTCAATCGTTGCCACACCTGCAGAATCATAACCGCGATATTCCAAGCGCCGTAAGGCCTCCACAATGTTCAGCGCGACTGGTTCATTACCTAATATTCCTACAATACCGCACATAAAGTGAACTCCTTAAACCTTGTTTTTTTGGGCTTTGCGTGCCGCTTTAACTGCTCTGTAGCGCTTGGCCCAACCGGCCTTGATTTCAAGTGGTGAACGCGAAAGCGCCAGAGCATCTTCCGGCACATCTGCCGTAATCACACTGCCCGCTGCAATGTTCACACCATTTCCGATTTTAACGGGTGCAACCAAGGCCGTGTTAGAACCCACAAATACATTCTCACCTATTTCAGTGAGGTGTTTTTCATAACCATCATAATTGCAAGTAATGGTACCTGCCCCAATATTACTGCCTGCACCAACAATAGCATCCCCAATATAAGACAGATGATTGGCTTTTGCACCCTTACCAATCTTAGATTTCTTAACTTCAACAAAATTGCCAATATGTGCGGCAGCGCCAATTACCGCGCCCGGCCGTAACCGAGCAAAAGGTCCGATACGAGCCCCATCGCCGATGGTCGCCCCCTCAATATGAGAAAAGGCCAAAATCTCGACATTATCGCCAATTGTAACGCCGGGCCCAAACATTACATTGGGTTCAATCAAAACATCTTGCCCGACAATTGTGTCAGCTGCAAAAAACACTGTTGAAGGATCAACTAATGTTGCCCCCCCCACCATGGCTTGAGCGCGGTAGCGTTTCTGGAATTGCTGCTCAATGACAGCTAGCTGCGCACGGTCATTCACACCGGCAACCTCAGATTCGTCACAAACGGCCAAAGCAACCGATGCATTTTCAGCGACAGCAAGTTCAACCAAATCAGTGAGATATAATTCCTTCTTGGCATTATTGCTGGAGAGCTGCGGAATCAAGCGCCACAAAAGTTGGGTGTCAATCGCAATTATCCCTGAATTACAGAGTTTTATACGTTTTTCTTTAGCCGAAGTGTCAAGCTCTTCTCGAATGGCGAGAATGTTTGTTTCTGATGTGATCAACCGGCCATAGCCATGCGGATTTGCCGCTTCAAACCCCAAAACCGCCATCCGATGTTCAGCGTCAATCTTGTCCAGCAAAGCCCGCAACGAAGTAGTTTGAATGAGGGGAACATCACCATACAAAATCAAAACAATGCCGTTAAAGCCCTGTAATGCATCCTTGGCCATTGATACCGCATGGCCTGTGCCCCGGCGTTCACCCTGTTCAGCGAACTTACAATCAGGAATGAAACGGGCGGATTCGTTGCAAACCGCCTCCATATCCGGACCATGAATCACAACTGTTGTTTGGGGTTGAAGGGCCGCGCCAGCGCTTAAGGCATGGCCCAGCATCGAACGGCTTGCGACCTTGTGCAGCACTTTTGGCCAGTCTGACTTCATGCGCGTGCCCATACCCGCTGCCAGAACCACTAAAGCTAAATTCGTCATTACAACCCCATAAGAATCCCACTTTCTTACTAGCAGTGGATTATGATTAGTCCCTTAATTGTGGCATTTTTTACTGCTTAGTAAATGATCGGTAAATCTTCATTTCCGGCCTTGACCCCATTGTGCGCCGCAACTATGTTCCGCCCGCTTTCACGGACTCATCAAGTTCTGTGACGTGGGGGCCCATAGCTCAGCGGTAGAGCATCTGACTTTTAATCAGAGGGTCGTGGGTTCGAATCCCGCTGGGCTCACCATATTCAATCAACGTACTAGTCCTGTGGAACTTCGGTTCGCAGCGGCTTTTCGGGCATCTTCATGAAAAGTACGAAAGCCAAACTGAGCGCGATAGCGGCAGCTCCAAACACCGGACGAAATGCTTCAGCCCACTGGCCTTGATGTGACTCAATGAAAAGCAGCGCTCCAAAGCCTGCAACAGCCAGTGCTCCACCCAGTGAACGAAAAAAATTCATCGTCCCAGTCGCTGTCCCCATCTGATGCGCTTTTACAGAATTTTGCACTGCGACAGTTGTGATTGGCAAAAGTGAGCCGAGTCCCACACTGATAAAGGGCAAAATAATTTCTAACGCGGTGAATGAAACGCCATGTGGCGAAAACGCAAGCACCAACAAGAGAACGATGGCAACAAGCAATACAGCATAAGAAAATCGTTTATAATGCACAAAATTCGCCATTACACGACTCGACAGAGTGGCACCTGTTACAGTGCCCACCATATAAGTGATCAAAGCCAAACCCGATAGGCTGGCAGTTAAATGATAGACTGTTTCAAAATAAATCGGCAGATAAGCTGAAAGCCCGATGAACATTCCCATCACCAAAGTGGCCGTCGCTGTACCATAAGCCACGATCGGATTGCTTAATATTTCCCTGGAATGAAGGGTTCAGGCGCTGTTCGCAGGCGAACAACAAACATATACCACATCGCCAGTGAGACCAAGAGCAAGGTGGCAATCTGCCAAGAATTCCAAGCATAGTGATTGCCACCCCAATTTAGCGCTAACATGAGAGTGGTGGTGGCAACAACCATTAGACCTGCTCCAAAGAAATCGAGCTTATGCGGTCGCTCATGGCGCGGCAGTTTTTTCAAAAGTCCATTCACCATGGCAAAGGCCAAAATCCCCAATGGCAAATTGATCCAGAAAATAGCTGTCCAATGCAAATGTTCGGCGAACACTCCACCAAGCACGGGCCCGGCAATGCTCGACGTCACGAACACAGTCGCCACATAGACCTGATAACGTGGGCGCTCTTTCGGTGAAACAATATCGGCTATGATGGTCTGCGCTAATGAGATTAAGCCACCGCCGCCAAGCCCTTGCAAAGCACGGGCTAAGATGAGCGTAATCATGCTCGGTGCTAAAGCACAGGCGACCGAACCCACAACAAAAATTGAAATGGCAAAGAGCAGACTGATACGTCGGCCTATAATATCCGATACTTTGCCATAAAGCGGAGTGACAGCTGTTGAGGCCAAAAGATAGGACGTAATCACCCAAGGCAAGGACGTCACATCACCAAGCGCCCGCCCAATTGTTGGCATAGCAGTTACGACTATCGTTTGATCCAATGCGGATAGTAGCATGGCAAGCAAAATGCCTGCGATAATAAACATGATTTCTCGGTGGGAGAGAGGATTTGGAAGTTGAGCTTCGGCGGTATCGTGGGTCATTGAGATTCATTGGGCGCTACAGCAATTTCATGCAACTGATAGGTTTTTTTGGCAGCTATGCAAATATCAACACGGCAAAACTCTTGCAACCAACGCAGCCCAAAACGCAGTGCCTTTCACCAGCAACTCATCATTAAAATCATACCCTGAATCATGCAGACTTTTTGATGGACCGTTGCCCATGCCGAAATAGCAGCCGGGCGCTTCTTCGAGCATGAAGGCAAAATCCTCTGAGAACATAAAAGGTCCAAGCATATCTATTGCGTCGGAAAATTGCCCAAAGGCCAGAGCCGTATCTCTCACAAAGCCTGCAGCAACGGGATCATTGAAGCACGGCGGATAAGAAATGCCATCGCCGTAACCCACCTCGGCTACACACCCGAAAGATGCCGCTTGTTGCTTCAAAATTTCTGGCACACGTTTGAACATCAATGCATGGGTGACTTTGGAGACCGTACGCACACCAATTTTCAATTCGACAGTCTCAGGAATAATTGTGGCGATCACTCCGCCATGAATTGAACCTACAGTGACGACAGCCGCCTCCAGCGGATCAGTATTGCGGGAAACAGCTGTCTGCAACGCCATGATCGCACTCGCTGCAGCAACAATGGGGTCAATCGCCTGATGCGGTATGGCCCCGTGCCCACCCAATCCTCGGATAGTTACATCAACGATTTCCACGGCCGCAGTCACAGCACCGCTACGCACACGAATTTGACCCACATCAAAACCAGGAATATTATGGCAGGCGAAAATGTAGTTCGGTTTTAGGCGCTTAAACAGGCCCTCCTCTACCATCCGTTTGGCACCGCTTATGTCTTCCTCAGCGGGTTGAAAAATGAGATGCACCGTGCCATCAAAATTTCGCGTCGCTGCTAAATGCCGCGCCAAACCCAGCAGCATTGTGGTGTGGCCATCATGGCCGCAGGCATGCATTTTGCCAGCCGTTTTCGAGGCATATTCAAAATTTGTGGTTTCGTGGATTGGCAATGCGTCCATATCGGCACGAATAGCAATTACCTTTCGGCTGGTGCCATTTGTGATGGTGCCCACTACACCTGTTTTCGCAACACCCGTTTCAACAGCAAACCCAATGCTGACCAATTCTTGTGCTACAATTTTGGCAGTGCGAAGCTCTTCAAATGCCAGTTCGGGGTGCATATGAAAATCATGGCGGATGGCGACAAGTTCATGCGCGAAATTTGAAATCAAGTTGGGCGTCATCGCCGCTGCGGGATTAACCGCTCTAGATAGCCAAACCCACGTGTAATAATATAAGTCAGTATCATATAAACAATCGCCAGAAAGATCAGCGGTTCATAAATTATATAAGTGTCTTGCCGCACTTGCGAAATTGCCGACATCAAGTCCAAAACTGGAATGGTGAATACCAACGGAGTGGACTTTAATTGACCTATAACTTCGCCTGTCAATGTCGGAAGAACTTGCAAGACAGCGCGCGGAAACCACACCCGCGACGTCAATTTCCAAGGACTCATCCCAAACGCCCGCGCGGCCTCAAGCTCGCCCCTCGGTACACCTAAGAATGCACCGCGCATAATTTCAGCTTCGTACCCTGCAAAACTCAACGTGAAAGCCAGTAGTGCATAGTAAAATGCATCCAATCTAATGAGCCACATGAAATGCTCACGAAAACCCGGAATCAATGGAAAAGTTGAACCTAGCCCATAATAGAGCAACCACAGCTGGGTGAGCAAAGGAGTGCCACGGATATAGCTACAAAATGCACCGGCAATCCACTGTACTGGCGCAGAACCATTAACTTGAGCCAATCCAATGGGCACAGCAAGCATGAACCCTACAACAACCGAGAACACCAATATCAGGAGCGTGACATAGAGCCCATGAATAATAGTTGGTAGATATTCTGGCAGCCATGCCCAGTGCATTTTTACCTCACGAGAATTTCGGTTGACCGCGTCTGACATAACGCTCCAACCAGGAAAATATTTGATTAGAACCAAGTGAAATGAGCAAATAGAGCGCCTGCGCCACAAGAAACAGAACCAAATACTGTTTACTCACTCCCGCAGCCTGCCTTGTGGCCAACGCCAATTCTGTAAATCCAACAACGGCTATTAATGCCGAGTCCTTTGTCACATTGAGCCAAAGGTTTGCTAAGCCCGGAATAGCGTTGGGCAACATAGCAGGGAGGGTAACGCGCATGAATTGTTTGTACGGTGACATACCGTAAGCTTTGGCCGCTTCTGATTGACCAAGAGGGATAGCTTGAATCGCAGCACGCAAAACCTCAGTGTGATAAGCCCCTTGAACAAATCCCAGCACAAAAACCGCTGCAACCAGTCCGTTAATTTCAACATGACCGATTCCAACAGCTTCAAACAAACTATTGAGTCCGTCAGTCCCGGCATAATAGAGCAAAAGAATCAGCACCAATTCTGGCACTGCTCTCACCATGGTCGTGTAACCCTCAAGTATTAGTTTGAGAACCCGACCACCATAGAGTTTGCCCATTGCCCCAGCCAAACCAAGGGCCAAACCGAATAAGTAAGAGAAAAAAGCTATTTGGACTGACCGCAGCAAACCAAAAAATAGTTCATCACCGTAACCTTTCGGCCCGAATGACAAAAGTTCGCTGAGCGGCACTGCAGTCGCAATAATCAATTCAATGGCCTCAAAAAAAGATTGGGTCGCATCATTTGCGACCCAATCTCAAGATTTAATTTCCCGGAGTAACCACTTTGCCCATAAGTTTCCATGTGGCCGAGATTTTATCAAATGTTCCATTGGCGGCCAATGCTTTAATGCCAGTATTCACCTTTGCCAACAAATCGACATCTTCTTTGCGAATGCCAAATCCAACGCCGGGGCCCAAGACTTCAACATCAATAGGCACAGCACCTTTTTGCTCACAGCATTTGCCTTGATCTGAAGTTAAAAATGCATCCAGAGCAATACCATCTGCCATCACATAATCAAGACGACCAGCAGCGAGATCAGCATCGGCCTCGTCTTGCGTTGCATAAGTTTTTACGACCGCACCCTTAGGAACGTAATATTTAGCGATATAGGCAGCGTGTGTGGTTGAGACTTGCACACCGATGTTTTTACCGGAAAGATGTTCTGGTGAAAAATCCTTATCGCCATTCTTTGGTCCGATGATAACAGCTGCTGAGTTGTAATACATGTCAGAGAAATTGATGGTTTCAGCACGCTTTGGTGTAATCGACATTGACGACATAATTGCATCAAACTTCTTAGCTTGAAGAGCAGGAATAATACCATCCCATGCCACTTCTTCGATAGCGCATTTTTCTTTGATTTCAGCACAGAGCGCATCCATGAAATCAACTTCCCAGCCAACCCACTTGCCAGAAGCGTCCTTGGATGTGAACGGTGCATAAGGCTCAGCAGCGACGCCAAACTTCAAATCAGCAAATGCAGGTGTTGCCAAAAACAGCATCGTCGCCGCACCTGCCGCTAGTAATAACCTTTTTGTTATCTTCATCTTATTCTCCCTTCTAAATTGTTGTGGACCAGTACCCCCTGGAGCTTGTCCATTTGTATCGTGTCCAATCACCTCAATGAATACTTGACACGAATTGCTTGCAGCGCTCACTGTTGGGAGCGCCGAATACTTGTTTGGGTGGACCTTCTTCTTCGATCTTGCCCTGATGCAAATAAATCACATGTGATGACACATCGCGTGCGAATTTCATTTCATGCGTGACTAATATCATAGTGCGGCCTTCGTTGGCCAAGTCGCGGATAACTTTCAGAACCTCACCCACTAACTCAGGGTCAAGGGCTGAAGTTGGTTCATCAAATAACATTACTTTAGGGTTCATGCATAAAGCCCGCGCTATAGCGGCCCGCTGTTGCTGGCCACCCGACAAAAAAGCCGGATATTGTTCGCGCTTTTCATAGAGGCCAACTTTATTGAGTAAGGCTACACCGCGCTCAATGGCCTCTTTCTTGGAAAGACCAAGAACATGGATCGGCGCTTCAATCACATTCTGCATTACCGTCATATGTTGCCACAAATTAAAACTTTGAAATACCATGCCAAGCTTAGTGCGAATGCGTTCAACTTGGCGGCGGTCTGAAGGGTGCAAATCACCGTCCTTGCCTGGTGTCAGTAACATCTCTTCGCCGGTCACAGTAATGCGGCCCCTCGTCGGCAATTCCAGAAGATTAATGCAGCGTAAAAACGTGCTCTTGCCGGAGCCAGATGCCCCGATCATTGAAACAACATCACCCTCGCGCGCTGTAAGACTAACGCCCTTCAACACTTCTAGCTGGCCGAATGACTTATGCAAGTCTTCGACTACAACAGCAGTCTGGCTCTTTTCGTTTGCCAATCTGCGCCTCCCCCGTTTATTATAATTGTATCAAGTGTAACACGCCATTCGGTGCCGTCAAATGAAGTTCGCTGCTACATTGCCGTGCTCGGCGCGCAATCTGGCTACATCAATTCCCAGAGGCTCGCCATCTGTTACGCGCCATTGACCAGCGACCATCACGCGGTCGGCTTTGTGTGCGCCGCACAAAACCAGAGCTGCAATCGGGTCACCTGCCCCTGAGAAGCGCAATTCATCCAATGTGAACATTGCCAAATCTGCCTGTTTGCCGACTGCAATTTCACCAATATCACTGCGGCCCAAACAAGCCGCCGAACCTTTTGTCGCCCAACGCAGCGCATCCAAATGCGTGACGGTAGCATTATAGGTGAGCCGGTTGAGTAGCAATGCATGACGTACCCCTTCCATCAGATTTGAACTGTCATTCGAGGCAGACCCATCCACACCCAAACCAACAGAGACACCAGCGGCTTCTAATTCCCAAGTACGACATTGGCCGGAAGCCAGTGTCATATTAGAAGTGGGGCAATGGCACACGCCGACGCCATTCTTACCTAATTTTGCAATATCGGCATTGTTGAAATAAATTCCGTGGGCCAGCCAAGTTCGATTATTCAACCAGCCACAATCCTCTAAATAATCGAGCGGTCTCATGCCAAATTGCGAGACACAAAATTCATCTTCATCCTTGGTTTCGGCCAAATGTGTGTGTAAGCGGCAATCAAGCCTTTCTGCCAGAGCCCCCGTTTCTCGCATTAATTTCCGCGTGACGGAGAAAGGCGAACATGGAGCAAGTGCAATTTGCACCATGGCCCCCTCGCCGCGTTGGTGATATTTGCCAACCACCCGTTCGCAATCTGCCAAAATAGTATCTTGATCTTGCACCACAGAATCCGGTGGCAGGCCACCGTCCTTTACTGAAAGATTCATTGAGCCGCGCGTCACCATCATGCGCACCCCAACCCGCGCTGCCTCTTCAACTTGAATATCCATCGCATCATCGAGGCCGCCCGGGAACACATAATGATGATCTGATGTGCAAGTCACACCAGACAATAAGAGTTCCGTTAATGCCAACCGAGTCGCTAGGCGATGTGCTTCGGGGGTCAGCCGTGCCCAAATAGGATAAAGCGCTTTCAGCCAATCGAACAATTCCTTGTTAATGGCTTGCGGATGCGCACGCGTGAGCGTTTGATAAAAATGATGATGCGTATTGATCAGTCCAGGCAAAATAACATGCCCCGAAGCATCAAAAATTGAATCACATACTGGCGTTTTACCGCGCTGCACCAATTCTATAATACGCGCGCCCTCGATAACAATGCCACCTGCGGCATTTTCAGCCAAGATGGCAAGGGGGTTCTTGATCCACAATCGCATTCGGCGCTAACCTCTCAATGACAAGACCGCACCATAGCGGCATCACGGAGAGAAAACATGAAATCCATCAAAACATCAATGATCGCTATTTTAGCTGCCAGCAGTTTCACAAGTCCCGCAATGGCCGATATGGTCAAAGCCCTAGGCGCTGGCGAAGGCCAGCTCGATATTGTGGCTTGGCCTGGCTATGTGGAAAGCGGCGCATCGGACAAAACTTATGACTGGGTGACAGATTTCGAAAAGGCTACCAGCTGCAAAGTGAATGTCAAAACTGCCGCATCTTCCGATGAAATGGTGACCTTAATGAATCAAGGTGGATTTGATTTGGTCACTGCTTCGGGTGATGCATCCCTGCGCCTCGTCGCTGGTAAAAAAGTTCAACCAATCAATGTTGATCTGATTCCAAATTGGAAAGACGTAGACCCCCGTCTGCAAGCTGCCCCGTGGAACACCGTTGATGGCGTCCATTATGGAACGCCTTATCAGTGGGGACCAAATGTGCTCGCTTACAACACGAACGTCTTCAAAGAAGCACCTAAGAGTTGGAGTGTGGTGTTCGAAGAACAGAACTTGCCGGATGGGAAATCTAACAAAGGCCGTGTTCAGGCCTATTATGGTGCCATCGCCATTGCCGATGCTGCAGTCTATTTGATGACCAAGAAGCCCGAACTGGGCATCAAGAATCCCTATGAATTGAACAAAGACCAATATGCAGCTGCGCTTGCTTTGGTCACAGGCCAACGCGCCTTGGTCGGCCGCTACTGGGGCGATGCTGCGGTGCAAGTCGACGACTTCAAGAATGAAGGGGTGGTCGCATCATCATCTTGGCCTTATCAAGTAAACTTATTGCAAGCTGACAAGAAGCCAATCGCCTCTACTATTCCTTCCGAAGGCGCAACCGGTTGGTCAGACACCACGATGATGCATGTTAACGCTGCCCACCCCAATTGCGCTTATATGTGGATGAACCATTCGCTCGAAGCCAAAGTTCAGGGCGACGTGGCTGCTTGGTTTGGCTCCGTGCCTGCAGTGCCCGCAGCGTGCAAAGGCAATGCGCTGCTGACTGACGCTGGTTGCGACACAAATGGCTTTGCCAATTTTGATAAAATCTATTTCTGGCGCACGCCTATTGGCAAGTGCGAAGCCGAAGGCAGCTGTGTGCCTTATTCGCAATGGTCGAAAGATTATGTTGCTGTTCAGGGTAAATAATTTGAAACCCTCACGCGGCGGCGCGAGCCGCTGCGTGAGGAATAGTTTCATTGTATTAGAATGTCCAAACTTTCCACCCTTTTTTTCCGAAAACCGGGCCTTTTCACTGCGGCACTCTTAGCGCCACCAATATTTTGGCTGGTGATCGTCTATCTTGGTTCGCTCGCCGCTCTGCTGCTGCAAAGCTTTTATGCACTTGATGATTTCTCCGGCGTGGTGATTCATGAATTCACACTGGCCACGTACGCGCATCTTTTCGATGAGGCCAACCGTGACATTATCCTTCGCACGCTCATCATGGCCGAAGCAGTCACAATTGCCTGTGCCGTTATCGCATTTCCTATCGCCTATTACGCTGCCCAGTTTGCCAAGGGAAAACTGAAGGCTTTGTTCTACATTGCAGTGATGATGCCGCTGTGGTCGAGCTATCTAGTGAAGATCTATGCTTGGAAATTGATCCTCGCCAAAGAGGGTATTATCAGCTGGATAGCGACTTCTTTGCATGGTCAATGGCTGATTGACGCCCTTCTTGCTATTCCCAATATCGGGGGTTCATCATTGTCTTTCAGTTATATTGGCACCTTTCTGGTTTTCGTCTATATCTGGCTGCCCTATATGATCTTGCCGATCCAATCATCGTTAGAACGTGTGCCCTTTACCTATATCGAAGCCTCAGCAGATCTTGGCGCAACGCCGCGTCAAACCTTTCGCAATGTGATTTTTCCATTGGCGTTTCCCGGCGTAGTCGCCGGCTCGATTTTTACATTTTCTCTCACATTGGGTGATTATATTGTGCCGCAAATTGTCGGTAATTCGAGGTTGATGATCGGTCAAGCGGTCTATACCTTCCAAGGAACGTCAGGTGATATACCGCTCGCCGCTGCTTTCACCGTGGTGGCTATGATGATCATGGGAATTTATCTGTTTATCGCCAAGCGCTTAGGAGCATTCGATGCACTCTGAAGCAAAATGGCCGCTCAAAATTGCGGCTGTTGCGGGTCTGTTATTTCTGCTTGTGCCTCTGGCGTTGATTGTCCTCTATGCATTCACGACAGAAGAAAAGTCATTCCAGTTTCCGCCACCGGGTCTTACAACACAATGGTTTGCAACAGCATGGTTTGATCGCCCCGATATCTGGCCCCCGCTCTATCTCTCATTAGAAGTGGCCCTCATTTCCACAGTGATGGCAATGATCTTGGGCACATGTGCAGCAGCAGCTCTATCACGCGCCAAGTTTTATGGCCGGAACGCGTTATCACTCCTCTTCATCTTGCCAATAGCCCTGCCCGGCATCATCACCGGCATGGCGCTGCGTTCAGCTTTCGATATCATGAACATTCCATTCTCAACTTGGACGATCCTTCTGGGCCACACTACTTTTTGCATGGTCGTGGTTTATAACAATGTCCTCGCAAGATTCCGCCGTAACAGCCCCGAAATGATTGAGGCCTCGATGGATTTAGGTGCAACAGGAGTGCAAACATTCCGCTATGTCGTGTTACCACAAATTGCTACGGCATTGCTTGCTGGCGGTATGTTGGCCTTCGCACTAAGCTTTGATGAGGTGATTGTCACCACATTCACGGCAGGCCAACAAACCACACTTCCAATTTGGATTTATGGCGAACTGCGCCACCCGACTATCCGACCCATTACAAATGTGGTGGCAATATTCGTGATTGCTGTGACGTTCATACCCATATTGTTTGCTTATTATTTTACCCGAGAAAGCGAACCCTCTCGACGAGCTTAGCGACAGTGTTCATGCTGCGCGCTGTGCCTTCTTGTGCTGCGGGTATTTTCAACTTCGAATGCGTTATGTCATCACCGTAATGAATATAGATTTCCCGCAGCGTGAGGAAATGGATTGGCCTTCACGACTGAATGTAACTCAGCAGCACTCCGAATGTGAACCCCCACTGGCTTACCCGCATATTGCAAAAGTCGAGCTTCAATTAATTCCTGCGCAATATCTGGGAGCATTGTCGTTTTAAAAACCACGTTACCAGTTGCAATAAATGTGCGCAAATCAGAGAGCCCGATACCTCACACATGGATTTCCATTCAGCCATGGGCAATTTGCCAGTGCCACCAACATTTACCGCGCGCAGAAAAGCCACATAGGCAATCATTTCAACCTTTTTTCTGTTTCATCGCCTTACCAAATTTAGCTTCGGCTTGCCCTGATGTGTCCGCATCGAGGCGCACAGAAAGTTGGGTCCGGCCATCCTCGAAAGATTTTCGATCCAGCACTTCGCCACGTTGATGCAACCAAGCCATGCCTTTGCCGTCAGATGGCTCTAAAGTAATATTATAAACGACGCTGGTTTTTGCTAGTCGCTGTTCCACTTTGTCGAGCAGTTGATCAAGCCCTGCTCCTGTCAGCGACGAAACCAAGGCCACATCCGCACGCCGTGCCGCTTGCGCTTCGCGATTGCCACGTTCTTGATCATGGAGCAGATCTGACTTATTCCATACTTCAATAATTAAGCTGCGTCGCTGCTCGTCGATGCCAAGTTCTTCCAACACCAAACTCACATCATGGCTTTGCGCTTCAGTTTCGTTATGGTTTACATCGCGCACATGCAGAATAACATCGGCGGCCAAAACCTCTTCCAGCGTGGCACGGAATGATGCAATTAGTGTTGTTGGTAGTTCTGAAATGAATCCAACAGTGTCAGACAAAATAATCTTGCGGCCACTCGGTAGAGTGATGTTGCGCATCGTTGGGTCAAGCGTTGCAAACAATAAATCTTTGGCCAATACGTTCGCGTCGGTTAGCTTGTTGAACAACGTCGACTTGCCAGCATTGGTGTAACCAACCAAAGCTACAATTGGATAAGGAATCCGTTCTCTTCCTTTGCGGTGAAGATCCCGGGTTTTAACAACCGTTTCCAATTCACCTTTAATCTTAGTGATGCGTTCTTCAATCAATCGGCGATCCATTTCCAATTGACTTTCACCAGGACCGCCTAGGAAACCAAAGCCACCGCGCTGACGCTCAAGATGGGTCCATGACCGAACAAGCCGCGATTTTTGATAGTGCAAATGAGCGAGCTCAACCTGCAAAATGCCCTCTTTAGTCGTTGCACGACGACCGAAAATTTCAAGAATCAAACCCGTGCGATCAAGCACTTTTGCTTTCCACTCGGTCTCCAAATTGCGCTGCTGCACGGGCGAAAGTTGCGCGTTCACAACAACCAGCTCTACTTCAGCAGCCTCAACCAATTTCGCAATTTCGGCCACTTTTCCAGTGCCTAAATAGGTCCCGGGTTTTGGGGCAACCAATGGCGCAATCAGAGTCTCAGCAATTTCCAAATCAATAGCTTCAGCTAGACCAATGACTTCATCTAATTTGCTTTGCGCGTCACGATCAAACGAATTGCCAACACCACGGGTCTTGCGTTCAATGTGCAAAACCAAAGCCCGTGTAAGCTCTGGTCCTTCCATTTGAAAATCAACTCCGCTACCCGCCTTAACGTTTTTTTTAATTGTCACGTAGTAGCGCTTTCGTCATCAAACAGACTGATTGGACCACCCGGCATAATCGTGGAAATAGCGTGTTTATAAACTAACTGCGAAACGCCATCGCGGCGCAGCAGCAAACAAAAATTATCAAACCATGTCACAATACCCTGCAGTTTCACACCGTTCACAAGAAAAACCGTGACGGGAACTTTGGTTTTACGAACATGATTGAGGAAGGTGTCTTGTAAATTTTGTTGTTTTTCTTGCGCCATAGTTTTGGTTCCGATTTTTGTTGTTTTTACGGGGTCGTCAAAAGCGATTGACCAACTATAGCATGATTATCTTTGTGGCAAAAGGATGCTCAGGCTAGATTGTATCTTCGTCACGCGAAGTTAAACCTAACATCTTGATTTTGCGATGTAATGCTGAACGTTCCATTCCGATAAATGTAGAAGTCCGAGAAATATTTCCACCAAACCGCGACAATTGTGACGCTATATAATCGCGTTCGAAGGCTTCGCGGGCTTCACGAAGCGGCAAAGTGAGCAAATGTTCGCCGCCAAAGCCGGAATTTGCGCCGGTATTTGGCACATCGGTCGGCAGCATATGAGCCGTGATTTCTTCCTGCGGATCTCCAGAAGCCAGAATCATCACGCGTTCTACATTATTTCGCAGTTCACGCACATTTCCGGGCCAATCCCGCGTTTGTAAAACAGCAATCGCATCATTGGAAAAACGGCGATGAGGCTGGCCTGAAGCTGCAGAAAATAATCGCGCAAATCCGTCAATTAGCTCAGGGATATCTTCGCGGCGCTCATTTAGTCCGGGCACGCGCACTGGCACAACGCCAAGGCGATGGTACAGATCCTCGCGGAATTTCTGTTCGAAAATCAGCGCATTCAAATCACGCGATGTAGACGTTATGATTCGAACATCCACTTTCACTTTTTTGCTGCCGCCCACGCGCTGAAAAGTTTGCTCCAACAAAACTCGCAATACTTTGCCTTGAGTTTCCATCGGCATATCGGCAATTTCATCGATATAGAGTGTACCGCCATGGGCCTCTTCCAATGCTCCAATGCGCGGCGATTGATCTGCCTTAGTTTCAATGCCGAACAGTTCTTCTTCCATGCGTTCAGGAGCCATTGTGGCAGCACTGAGCACGACAAAGGCCCCCTTGGCACGCTGCGAGAGCGCGTGCATGGAGCGCGCTGTCATTTCTTTGCCGGCACCCATCGGCCCGGTAATCAACACGCGACTATTGGTTGGCGCAATTTTCTTCAACAGTTGCCGCAGCTGCCGCATTGAAGCAGAGTTGCCAATCAAGTCTTGATCTAGTCCTGCACGGCCCCGCAAATCCTCATTTTCACGTTTCAACCGCGATGTCTCAAGAGCGCGTCCCACCACCAGCACAAGGCGATCAGCGTTGAACGGCTTTTCAATATATTCATAAGCGCCACGTTTGATTGCAGCGACGGCCGTTTCGATATTGCCGTGGCCAGAAATAATGACCACCGGAAGAGTGGGGTGAAGTTGTTTTATTTCCAACAGCAAGTCCAAACCATCCAATTTTGATCCTTGCAACCAGATATCGAGTATAATCATCGAAGGTTTTCGTAAAGCGACCTCTGACAAAGCCGCATCAGAATTATGTGCAAGTCTGGTTTCAAAACCTTCATCTTGCAAAATGCCAGCCACCAGCTCTCTGATATCAGCTTCGTCGTCAATAATGAGAATGTCAGCGGCCATGAGTATCCAGTCTATGCAGGCAATAAATGAGGTTGATGGAGGGCGGCGAAGAACAGTGTTACGGACGCGCCTTGGCCGGAAGGCGCATCTTCAAGTTTCAAGCGTCCCCCATGTTCTTCCATAATGCGCTTTACAATCGCGAGACCAAGGCCGGTGCCTTTTTCACGCGTTGTCATATAAGGCTCAGCTAAACGATTTCGATTTTCTTGCGGCAAGCCGACACCATTATCGATCACACGAACGAAGGGCAAAGAATGATCGACCCCGGTTTGAATGGTAATCCGACCACGCTTTTTTTGACTATCACGCGATTCAACCGCCTCGCTCGCATTTTTTACAAGATTGGTCACCGCTTGAGTGAGTAACCTGCGGTCAAATTCAAATGTCAGTGGCTCTTCCTGCAATTCGAGAACAATATCAATATCAGCAGATGAAACCCTTTGCAGAACGGTTGCTTCACGCACCACATCCGAAAGATTGTTAAGTTCTGGCACGGCTTTAGGCATCCGCGCGAAAGAAGAGAACTCATCAACAATGCGACCTAAATCTCCAACCTGTCTAATAATTGTATCTGTACATTGTTCAAACACATGTTTGTCAGTGGTGATCTCTTTAAGGTACTTTCGTTTCAAGCGCTCTGCAGAAAGTTGAATGGGCGTAAGTGGATTCTTAATTTCATGGGCAATTCGACGTGCGATATCTGACCAGGCGGAATTTCGCTGCGCCGACACTAACTGCGTAATATCATCAAACGTCAAAACATAGCCATGTTCGGCACCATCGGCCCGCTCCGTTGTGATACGCACGATAAAGCTCACATCTTGGCCGTTCACCTGCATATCGATGTGGCCCTCCGCAGCTCCAGATGGTCGCGATAATGCCATTTCATAAATAGTGGCCATATCGGGCAAGACCGTAGCTAAAGATTGCCCCTGCAAATTGACCTCATTCATACCCAGTAAATTTGAAGCCGAGCGATTGACCAGTGAAATGCGATGATTAGCGTCGATACCGATCACCCCAGCACTCACGCCAGACAGCATGGCTTCCGTGAACCGACGGCGATCATCGAGTTGCTCATTGGTTTCAACCAACTGGTCACGGTGCAACTTTATTTGGTTGGTCATCATGTTGAATGTCTGCGAGAGTGTCATCAAGTCTTCCGGCCCATCAATCACATTCACTTTCGCGTTGAAATCACCTTGAGCAACTTGCCGTGCCGCTGTAAGCAAGCGTACAATGGGTGCCACCAAACGGTCTGAAAACCACATACCAACCCAGATTGATGCCAATAAAAAAACCAACGCCACCAAGGCATAAACTAGACCGAATGTGATTTGAACACCTACTCGCTCCTTGAGCAAACGATCATATTCCGCTTTTGCATCTTGGGTTTTTACAAGCTGCTCAATGACCACCGGTGAAATAATCCGATAGGCATAAAGGTAGTGCGACGGATATCCTTGCAATTTAATTAGTGCACGAACAAGATTACCACCCCTGCCTGGCGATAACACCACTAATTCTCCCTTGTCGGCCTCGGCTATAGCATCATCGGGAGGAGCAATAAATTTGATTTTGTCACTCGAGGTAATATTGGCCACAATCTGTTTTGTGGATGTATCAAAAACGAATAACGCTGCCAGATTTCGCAAGGCTGCATGGCGTGCAACACGCCGCAGATAGGTCGGTCGATCGTTGTTGAAATCTGGCAACTGTTGCACGAGATCTGCAGAAATATTAGCTAGATCCGTGCGGGTTGCCGCCGAAGCATTCACCATGTAGGCATCAGCAACTGAGGCTGCTGTTTCTACAATTGCGCGTGTTCGATCCGAAAACCAAGAATCAAGACCGCGATTAAGAGTGACGGATGCGAACACTGCAATCAATATCGCAGGCACTAAGGCTACCATACTAAATAGGGAAATTAATCGGATGTGTAATCCTGTTCCAGCCGTGCCGCGACGGCGCTCCACTAACAGATGAAACAATTGTCCGGCAATCATCGTCGCCATTAGAATTAGTAAAACAGAATTAGCAAGGATGAGGCCATCGATCAAATTTTGTGATGGTTTGATGGGCGTTATCCCCGTCAAAAATAGAAATGTAGAAAATCCCGTCAATGTGCCCAACACAACCAACCCCAAAGCCGCCCAGCCGGAAAGGCCACGCAAACGCTGAGAAATTTGGATATCACTGGTTTTCAACATAACTCTTGTTATGCACGAGACTGTGGCTAAAATTCAACACCTATAGTGATGTTTTGGCAACAACTCAGAGATGACTTAACTTAATCCCCGTATAGGCTTGATCTGACGCTCTTTTAGTTTGGTTCGTAGAGTGTTGCGATTAATTCCCAGCAAATCTGCGGCGCGTAATTGGTTGCCGTGGGTGGCCACCAATGCGGCGCGTAGCAATGGAGGCTCAAGTTCGGCGAGGATTCGTTCATATAATCCTTCAGGCGGCAAGCCAGTGCCGAAGCCACCAAAGTAGTCAGCCAAATGATTTTCCATGAATTCGGCCAAATCGTTGGTATGGCGTGAGTTATTATTTACAGCCTGCGTGACAGGATTGGAAACCAGTTCGCGCTCTACCGATGCTGCAACAATAACGTCATTCACCTCCATCGCCATAAGGCGTTTCACGAGATTTTCCAACTCACGCACATTGCCCGGCCAGCGATAAACTTTTAACTTTTCCACAGCTTCAGGTGTTATGTCTTTGGGAGGCAAACCTTCTTTTGTTGCACTTTCCAAAAAATGCCGGACGAGATCAGGAATATCTTCAGTGCGCTCACGCAAAGGTGGTAAGCGCAAAGGCACGACGTTCAAGCGGAAAAACAGGTCCTCCCGAAATAAGCCTTGATTGATCAGATGTCTTAAATCACGATGAGTGGCCGCGATGATGCGGACGTTGGTTTTAATCGGAGAAGCACCCCCTACTGTGGTATACTCCCCTTGCTGCAAAACGCGGAGTAATCGCGTCTGCGCTTCCAGTGGCATATCGCCGATTTCATCGAGGAAGAGACTTCCACTTTCTGCCTGTTCAAAGCGCCCAGCCATGCGGGCACCTGCACCCGTGAATGAACCTTTTTCGTGACCAAACAACTCAGACTCAATGAGTTCCCGTGGAATCGCTGCCATGTTGACAGCAACAAAAGGTCCTTTGCGACGCTTGCTATAGTCATGAAGTGCGCGTGCAACCAATTCTTTGCCAGTGCCACTTTCACCAATAATTGTTACAGTAAGATCAGTTTGAGTCAATCTCGCAATCATGCGATAGATATCTTGCATGGCTGAAGATCGCCCGATGAGCGGCAAATTTTCTGATTTTTCAACTGTCCGGGCTACCGGCACTTTACTTGCTTGTTCAAGTGCACGTGCAATTGTTTGTACTAAAGCACTCAAATCAAATGGTTTTGGGAGATAGTCATAAGCCCCCAATTCTGCTGCACGAATGGCCGTCATAATAGTATTTTGCGCGCTCATGACAACAACCGGCAAATTTGGCCGCATCTTTTTGATCCGAGGAATAACGTCGAAGGCGTTCTCATCCGGCAACACAACATCCGTCAAAACGATGTCGCCTTGCCCTTCAGCAACCCAACGCCACAGTGCAGTTGCGGTCGCCGTTGCGCGCACCGAATAGCCTGCCCGACTTAGAGCTTGCGTGAGTACGGTGCGAATGGCACTGTCATCATCTGCGAGTAGAACTGTCTTAACATTCATGTGATTAGTCCTTGCTCGCAAGTTCGCGCGTCAACGGTAATAAAATTCGAAATGTGGTGCCGCGCTCGCGCGGTAGACATTCTACGACGCCGCCATGATCGCGCACTATTTTTGCAACGAGTGCCAATCCTAGACCGCGTCCTTGCGGCTTGTTGGTAACAAAAGGATCAAAAATATGGGGCCGTAAATCCTCTGCCACTCCAGAACCGGTATCATGCACACATACCTCCAACGGCAAAGAAATGCGCTCATCTGAACCAGGGACAGAAAGCTTCATGCCAGGTCTAAAGGCCGTCGTGAATGTCACTTCACGGGTATCGCTATGTTCGACAGCTTCAACCGAATTTTTGGCGAGGTTCAAAAACACTTGTACCAACTGATCATGATTGCCATTCACGGCGGGCAGTGATGGATCATAGTCTTCACGCAAAACTACGTGGCCCGCAACGCTCGCTGCAATCAATTGCTTTACCCGATCAAGAACCACATGAATGTTGATGGGTTGGCGTTCCAATGGACGCTCGTCAGAAAACACCTCCATTTGATCAACAAGATCTCGAATACGATCAGTCTCATCACAAATCAAACGGGCTAAGGGGCGGTCACTATCGGCAAGAGCAGGTTCTAGTAATTGGGCGGCTCCGCGTATGCCTGACAATGGATTTTTAATTTCGTGTGCAAGCATTGATGCCATGCCTGAAACTGATCGCGCCGCTCCTTGGTGCGAGAGCTGCAGATCGAATTTATGCGCCATTGAACGCTTCAAAAGCATGATCAATACAAAATCTGGAGCGTCTGCGACTTGTGCAATCTGCAAATCGACAACGCGTTCGCCTCCGATGCGCGGCCTGCCCACAGTGATCGCATATTCATTCACAACTCCCCCATGCTCGCGCACTTGGGCAACAGCCTGCAAAACCGGACTTGAATATGGCACGATGTCACTCAGATGAAAGCGCTGCAACATAGCTGTGCTCACCTGAAAAAAATCTTCCGTTATACCATTAACTAAACAGAGACGATCGGAAGCATCCAGTATCAATATAGGGTTTGGCAGCGTTTCAAAAATAGCGTGCAAACTGGGAGCAAGGGTAGCGCTCATGCAGCCCTCGATCTATGCTGTTCACCCAACCGCGTAATGCTTTGTGAAACCACCGCATTGTCTCTTTCATTTAGCAATGTGCTCCGTAAAAAAATGCTGTGATCTAGATCTATAATACCGCGATCTGCCATCCGAGTAATTGTCCAACCCAAATGCTTTCGAAACGCGCGATTGCCATGCAGAATACCATAAAGTGAAAGCGTAGCTTCATGCTGCTGCTGTAAATAGAAACACTCTTCCGCAATTGAGGGTGCCTTGCTGCCCGAACCATTGTCCAAGCCTTCAGCAATCACAGCCGGCCACCACGGCCTTCCGTAGGCAGATCGGCCTAGCATTACACCATCAGCGCCCGAAGCTTTGAGCATGGCTTTAGCGTCTTCAACACTGTCACCATCACCATTTGCAATGAGGGGGATTTTAACGACGTCACGCACTGCGCAAATGGCATTCCAATTTGCTTTGCCTGTATAGAACTGACACCGCGTGCGTCCATGGACGGTAATTAAAGCAACTCCTGCCGCCTCAGCCCGCTTGGCCAACTCTGGAGCGTTGAGCATATTATCATCCCAACCAAGTCGCATTTTCAACGTTACGGGAACCTGCGAAGCAGCAACAGTGGCTTCCACCAACGTGATCGCATGGTCTAAATCCCTCATTAAAGCTGAACCTGAAAGTCCCCCGGTCACCTGTCGCGCAGGGCAACCCATATTAATGTCGATGATATCTGCACCCAAATCCTGGGCAACTTTTGCGCCCTCGCTCATCCATTTGGCTTCGCGGCCCGCAAGCTGCATGACAAATGGTGAAACATGCATGGCACCGCGCGCCCGACGCAACATATCAGGACGTTCGCGGACCAATTCTTCACTGGCCACCATTTCAGAGACAACCAAACCAGCCCCTGCCGCATGCGCAACACAGCGAAATGGTTCGTCAGTCACTCCTGACATGGGAGCCAAAAACACCCTATTTCGAGTTTTGATATTTCCAATTTGAATGCTCATAAATTAAGCAACACTTTCTCGCGATTAATTTTTAGTCATACTATACCGCAACGCAGCATCGTCAAGCACAATCAGCGCATTCTCAATTACCAAAGAATCCTCTAAGCCGATGTTATGAAAATAGCGGCAGTAATCGTGGCAGGCGGCAATGGCCTGCGGGCAGGCGGCGAAATGCCAAAGCAATATCAAATCATTGGTGGAAAACCTGTGATCTGGTGGACGCTAAAAGCTTTCCTCGACCATCCAAAAATTTCTCATGTGCAGGTCGTTTTGGGTGCGGGGCATGAAGCAATGTTTGCCAGAGCCACAGACGGTTTGAAGAGTCCAAATATCGTTGAGGGTGGCGCGACCCGCCAGGACTCGTGTCGATTGGGTGTGGCGGCCTGCTCCATTGTCGGGCCACAATTGGTTTTAATTCACGATGCAGCACGGCCCTTTGTTTCGGCAGAACTCATCAGCAATATAATATCTGAGCTACAAACCAAAGACGCCGTGGTTCCAGGATTGAGCGTTGCCGACACTATAAAATTTGCCCCCAATGGAGTGATCGAAAAAACCATCGATCGTTCTTCATTATGGTTTGCGCAAACTCCCCAGGGTTTTAACTACTCAAAAATTCTGGCCGCACACCAAAAAGCCTCCGTTGAAAATCAAATGGGTCTCACAGATGATGCAGCTGTGGCGGAGCTTGCAGGAATAAAAGTGCACATGATTTCTGGCGAAGTTCAAAACAAAAAACTTACAACAAGTGCGGATGTAGAATTGGCCAATACAGAACTCACGCAACGCATGTTCTTTTCGCGGCCCGATATTCGCACTGGACAAGGCATAGATTTTCACATGTTCGAAGTTGGAAATGCAGTTAAACTTTGCGGCGTAATCATTCCTCATACATTCAAGCTCAAAGGCCACTCTGATGCCGATGTGGCACTTCATGCTCTAACTGATGCTGTTTTAGGTGCAATTGGCGAAGGCGACATAGGAACTCATTTTCCACCTTCGGATATGCAATGGAAAAATGCGCCGTCCTCAATTTTTGTTGAAAAGGCCATGGCTCTCTTAACGGCCCATGGCGGCATAATTTCGAATGTTGATATAACAATTCTGGCCGAAGCACCAAAAGTGAGCCCTTATATTCCGGCAATGAAAGCGGTACTTTCGCCTCTGCTCCACATTTCACATGATCGCATTGCAATCAAAGCAACCACGACAGAAACTTTAGGAGCGATCGGCCGCAAGGAAGGCATGGCCGCTTTTGCGATTGCGACTGTGAGACTGCCAGCGTGAAAGCCGCTCACGAAGTTTTTTTTAGTTTACAAAGGCGCCAATTGAAATTGGCCACAGCCGAAAGCTGCACAGGCGGAATGGTTGCTGCTGCGATCACCGACATAGCAGGATCATCAGAAGTTTATGATCGCGGCTTTGTGACCTATTCCAATGCAGCAAAAATAGAAATGCTCGGCGTGCCACTTGATCTCATATTGCAACATGGTGCTGTGAGCGAAGAAGTTGCTATCGCAATGGCCAAAGGAGCCATGCTGCATTCCGCGGCGGATATTACAGTTTCAATCACTGGCGTTGCTGGACCAGGTGGCGGCAGCGCGTTAAAACCTGTGGGCCTCGTTCACTTTGCTGTGGCCACGAGGCTGCAAGTACTTTCTCATGTGCAACGTTATGGACGCCTATCTCGCGCGGAAGTTCGGGGCCGTGCTGTGCAATTTGCGTTCGAAATTGTGTTGGCTCAGCTGATAACCGAACCATAAAGTGCTTGTCCGCGCTCTTCAAACGCTTGCATGATTTTCTGTACGGCAAAATCCATAAAACTGCCTGCCATCATTTGCAGAATCATGTTTTTCAATGTGTAATCTAAGGTGATCGACACATCCGCTTTGCCCTCTGTCGAAGAGGATATTTTCCATACCGCCTTCAAAGACTTCAACGGCCCATCAGATGATGTAGCCGTCACAGAATGATTGTTCGCATCTGCAGTCACCTGGCTGGTGAAACTCTCGGTCATGTTAACTTTCGGAACCATAAGCAAGAGATCAGCATGAAAACTATCAACTCCATTTTCAATTTTACGCTCACCACGAATAACCGAGCGTTTCAAGAGCGGTATAAAATCTTTGTATGAAGCCACGTCCGCAGCAATCGCATAGGCCTGTTCGGGTGTGAGATTGACCCGGCGCGTGGTGGAAAAATGCGGCATTTATTTTGCAGCGCGAGCGGCGCGCAGTTTGGCGAAATCATCGCCTGCATGATGCGATGAGCGCGTGAGCGGTGACGACGATACCATCAGAAAACCTTTAGAATAAGCCACAGTCTCATAAGATTTAAACTCACCCGGCGTTACAAACCGATCAATGGCTGCATGTTTGCGGGTGGGTTGCAAATATTGCCCGATGGTGATGAAATCAATGCCAGCCGATCGCATGTCATCCATCACCTGCATGACCTGCTCGCGGGTTTCACCAAGCCCAACCATGATGCCGGATTTGGTGAACATCTGCGGATCCAATTCCTTCACCCGCTCCAAAAGGCGCAATGAATGGAAATAACGAGCACCAGGGCGGATTTTTAAATAAAGGCCGGGCACCGTTTCAAGATTGTGGTTGAACACGTCAGGACGTGCCTCAACAACCATTTCCAACGCGCCAGATTTCTTCAAAAAATCCGGCGTGAGAACTTCAATCGTCGTTGCAGGCGCTGCGGTGCGGATTGCCAGAACAGTTCGTGCAATATGCCGTGCGCCACCATCAGCCAAATCGTCACGATCCACAGATGTAATCACCGAATGCATCAAGCCCATCCGGGCTACAGCATCGGCCACGCGTTCGGGTTCACCCGCATCAAGTGCTTCGGGCATTCCGGTCTTCACATTACAAAACGCACAAGCCCGGGTGCACGTGTCCCCCATAACCATGAAGGTTGCGTGCTTTTTGGACCAGCATTCGCCAATGTTCGGGCAACCTGCTTCTTCGCAGACGGTGACAAGCTTGTTCTCGCGCACGATCTTTTGCGTTTCTGCATAGATAACCGAGCCCGGAGCCTTCACCCTGATCCAATCCGGCTTGCGCAGGATTGGCGTTTCGGGGCGATTGGCTTTTTCCGGATGACGCGGTTTTAGTGTGTCAAGAACTGTTGTCATTCAAGTTCTACCGACGACCGCGCAAAACTTTGAGAACCAGCAAAAGCAAAATGGCGCCAGCTGCCGACACAACAAGATTGCCGAGGAACCACCCATGGAAAATTTCGCCAAGTTGAATATGGGCGGTGTTGGCAATAAAAAACCCAATCCACGAACCAATGATCCCAACGATCAAATTCATGATCAGGCCCATATTTGAACCCGTCACTTTTTCAGCAATCCAGCCAGCGATTATGCCGATTAAAATCGTACCCCAAAAACCGACACTTCCAATATCCATAATGCCTTGCATTCTATTCTCCCGATCAATGTAAAATTCTGGCGATAACCATCACGATGATGGCACCTATTGTAGCCGTTGCAATGTCGCGGCCAATCTCGTCGCGAATTCCGAGATTGATGCCTGCTTTGTTTAGGGCAAATGAGCCGACAAAGGAACCCAGCACACCACTGATAAGGTATTGCACCACGCCATACCCCCCAACCACCCAGCTGGCGAGCCAACCAGCGATAATGCCGATGATGATAGCGATGATAATATTTTTACTATCCACTTTAGCCCCGGTCAAAAAGTTCATTGCGCACATGATATGGCCTGTTAAAGTTTCCGATACAAGATCACAAATGAATGACTCGGCCGTAAGCGTCCAGCACGCTTTCATGCATCATTTCAGAGAGTGTGGGGTGCGGGAATACGGTATTCATCAGTTCAGCTTCGGTTGTTTCCAAACCCATAGCAATGACGAACCCCTGGATCAATTCGGTCACCTCTGCGCCAACCATGTGAGCGCCAAGTAACCGGCCCGTTTTTGCGTCGAAAACTG
>JANMWK010000087.1:0-3399 GCA_031393975.1 Hyphomicrobiales bacterium | reverse complement strand
AGGACTCCTCGATATTCATTTTGTTCATGAGGCCATGGAAAATCCTGTGGTGAGCGGTTTTCTTGCAAAGATTGAGCAGGAAGAAATCATCCCCACAGTTCCGCCTGTGCCAGACACTGATTTGCAAGACTATTACAAACTTATCGTACGCCGGTTCTCAAATCCGAAAATAGCTGACACGATTAGAAGGCTCTGCCTTGATGGGTCCAACCGCCAGCCAAAGTTCATCGTGCCCGTGGTGGCTGATCGTTTGAAAGCCGGCAAAGGCATTAAAGGCCTCGCCCTCGAATCCGCTCTCTGGTGTCGCTATTGTTTTGGCACCACCGACAGCGGTGTTGTGATCGAACCCAATGATCCAAGCTGGGACCGCCTGCAAAAAACCGCGCAAGCCGCAAAAGTGGATCCTAATGCCTGGCTGTCCATGAGTGATATTTACGGCGACGTTGCGCATAACCCAGAATTTCGGGATGCATTTGTGGCGGCATTGAATACGATATGGACCAAGGGCGCCAAGGCTAGTGTGGAAGAGTATTTAGCAGGTTGAAACCCAACACCAATTCTTGCTAGAACTTCAAAAGCGTTTGCGTTTGGAGAATCCCCATGAAATCTCGTGCTGCTGTTGCCTTTGAAGCTGGTAAACCACTTGAAATCGTCGAGGTTGATCTCGAAGGCCCAAAGGCGGGCGAAGTTTTAGTCGAAATCAAAGCCACTGGCGTGTGTCACACCGATGAGTTCACAATATCGGGTTCTGATCCTGAAGGCCGGTTCCCCGCCATCATGGGCCATGAGGGAGCAGGGATTGTTCGCGAAGTGGGCGCAGGTGTTACCTCCCTCAAAGCGGGTGATCATGTAATCCCGCTTTACACCCCCGAATGCCGCGAATGCGAATATTGCCTTAACCCCAAAACCAACCTCTGCCAAAAAATCCGCACCACCCAAGGCAAAGGCTTAATGCCCGATGGCACATCACGTTTTTCTTACAAGGGTCAGGCCATCCATCATTATATGGGCTGCTCCACATTCTCGAATTTCACTGTGCTGCCTGAAATCGCACTGGCAAAAGTGCGGCAGGACGCGCCCTTCGACAAGATTTGCTACATCGGCTGCGGTGTCACCACAGGTGTGGGTGCCGTGATCAACACTGCGAAAGTCGAAGTGGGATCAACAGCGATCGTGTTTGGCCTCGGCGGTATTGGCCTCAATGTTCTTCAAGGCCTACGCTTGGCAGGGGCCCGCCAAATTGTTGGCGTTGACATGAATGACGACAAAGAAAGTTGGGGCCGCAAATTCGGCATGACCCACTTTGTCAATCCATCCAAAGTCACGGGCGATTTAGTGGCCCACTTGGTGGAACTGACGGGCGGTGGCGCAGATTACACATTCGAATGCATCGGCAATGTGAAAGTGATGCGCATCGCATTGGAAGCAGCCCACAAGGGCTGGGGCCAATCCATAATTATTGGGGTGGCTGGTGCGGGCCAAGAGATTTCAACGCGACCGTTCCAGTTGGTGACCGGCCGGTCCTGGCGTGGCACGGCCTTCGGTGGCGCGCGGGGGCGCACGGATGTGCCAAAAATAGTCGATTGGTATATGGATGGCAAAATCGAGATCGATCCCATGATCACGCACACCTTGCCGCTTGAAAAAATCAATCACGCCTTTGATTTGATGCACGAAGGAAAATCAATCCGCAGTGTGATTGTGTTTTAACGCACGTTGCTATCAGCGTCGGCTCAATTGTATAAATTGTCATTCGATTCGGTGCGACAATAGGGACCGCGATGACAATTCAAACTTTAGAAGCCAAACGCATCTGCCTGTTTTGGACAGGCTTGCTCTGCATCGGCGTTGTGGCATTCTGCGCGTTAAATAGCGAAATTGTCTTGGGCGACCCAGATTTGTGGTGGCACATCGTAACAGGGCAAGGCATCCTGAACACTTGGCACGTGCCTTTCACCGACACCTATTCCTATACATTTACCGGGCAACATTGGATCGCCAAAGAATGGCTTTCACAAGTATTTCTGGCCTTGGCCTATAATCTTGCCGGGTGGAATGGTGTTTTGGTTTTGGCATCTTTCGCCGCCTCTGCCGCCTCTGGACTCTTGCACAATGAACTGAGCAAAAACTTAAATCCTACTTTGGCATTGGTCCTCTGCGTGGTTGTTGCCGTCGCGATGGTAGAGATCACGATTGCAAGACCGCATATCTTCACTTTCGCCTTGATGGTTTTTTTCACGATTCGAATGTTCCGTGCCGCCGATGAAAATCGTAACCCAGAATTATGGCTGTTGGCGCTCATTTGCCTGTGGGCAAATTTACATGGCAGCTTCACTTTTAGCTTTGCTATTGCGGGTTTAGCATTTCTCTATTTTCTTGAAAAAAATGGCTTCAAGAATAGAATGCTCATCGGGAAATGGATTTTATTTGGTGTGTTGTGCCCCGTTGCGGCATTGATCAACCCTTATGGTCTCGAACCCTTTCTCGTCAATAAAACGCTGCTTTCTGGCATTCAAGCTATGTCCGTCATCGTCGAATGGCAGCCATTTAATGCGCAACAGAGCGTGTTTTTTGAATGCCTCCTGTTGCTGTCTTTCGGTCTCATCTGGGCCGCCAGCGCACGTTATGCCTATAGCAAAATTTTCTTTATACTTTTTACTTTGCATATGATGTTGACCCATATCAGGTTCATCTATATTTATTTCCTATTGGTCCCCATCATCATCGCGCGTGAAGTGGCACTCCGAAACCCACGATTGTCGGCTAAAACTTATGAGGCACAATCGCGAGATAATGTCGAAATATTCGTCGCTAGATTTGCTCTCCCTATTGTTACGGGCGTAGCCTTTCTGGCGGCATTGGTAATTTTAGGCCCCGCCCTCAAATCGCCCTTCTCACCACCGCCTAGTCGCAATGTGACCGGAGCATTCGACTATATCAAAACTCACAATCTCAACGGCCCGGTCTTCAATGCCTATAATTTGGGTGGCCCACTGATTATGCAAGGCGTAAAAACATATATTGATGGTCGTGCCGATCAAATTTTCCAAGGCGATTTTTTCGAGCAGTTCATTTCAACGGCTGATCCTGGTGGTGAAAAAGCCATGGATAAAATTCTCGAATCCAACAAAGTCACTTGGACAATTTTTCCACCCAAAGCCTATCAAAACACCTATCTGGCAACGCTTCCGAATTGGAGAAAAACCTATGCCGATGATAATGCGGTGATCTTTGAGCGTGTCAACTAAGCTCTGGAGTGTTGCGGCAGCCTAGGCTAGTGATCCGACCAACATGGCTAATCTTCTTTTAAATTTGCAAAAAGTTCACCTTACTTTCGGTGGCAAACCCGTGCTCGATGGCGCTGAACTCATGCTGCATAATGATGATCGCATGTGCCTT
>JANMWK010000084.1:0-15004 GCA_031393975.1 Hyphomicrobiales bacterium | reverse complement strand
CGTGAACACATATCGGGGCTGCCGATGATTTTAAGGATGGCAGCTTTGAGGTCAGCTGGTGCTGGCACATTTGTTAGCAACGGCAATTTTTTGGGTTCCACCCAAGGCCTGTCATATTCCGGCGCCAGATCACCCATTTGCTTGATGGGCAAATCAGCTTTCACTTCACCCTGATGTTTAATAACAAAGCGTAAGCTATTGGTTGTCTTGCCGATAATCGCAAAATCCAAGCCCCATTTGTGGAAAATGGCTTCAGCTTGTTTTTCAAGCTCAGGGCGCAACACCATGAGCATTCGCTCTTGGGATTCGGACAGCATCATTTCATAGGCGCTCATATTTTCTTCGCGGCATGGCACTCTATCGAGATCGAGCTCGATACCAAGGTCGCCTTTAGCCCCCATTTCGACAGCCGAGGATGTGAGGCCAGCAGCACCCATATCTTGAATGGCGATCACAGCACCCGATGCCATCAATTCCAAGCAGGCTTCGAGCAGGCATTTTTCGGTAAAGGGGTCGCCCACTTGCACGGTCGGGCGTTTTTCATCGGCTTTATCATCAAACTCGGCAGAGGCCATGGTGGCGCCATGAATGCCATCGCGACCGGTTTTTGCACCGAGATAGACCACAGGCAAGCCCACGCCTTTGGCTTTGGACAGGAAAATTTTATCGGTATCGGCAATGCCCACGGCCATGGCGTTGACCAGAATATTGCCATTATAGCTCTCGTGGAAATTCACTTCGCCGCCGATGGTGGGAACACCGAAGCTGTTGCCATAGCCACCCACACCTGCCACCACGCCGGAAACCAGATGGCGAGTTTTGGGGTGATCGGGTGCGCCGAAACGTAGCGCATTTAAAGCGGCAATAGGGCGAGCCCCCATAGTGAAGACATCGCGCAAAATGCCACCAACACCTGTGGCCGATCCTTGATAGGGTTCAATGAAACTTGGGTGATTGTGGCTTTCCATTTTGAAGATGATGGCTTGACCGTCATCAATATCAATGACGCCCGCATTTTCGCCGGGTCCGATTAACACGCGCTTGCCCGTGGTGGGCAGCGTCTTAAGCCACTTTTTTGAAGATTTGTATGAACAATGCTCGTTCCACATGGCCGAACAAATGCCAAGCTCGGTCATGGTGGGAGTGCGGCCCAACAGGTCAAGGAAGCGCTGATACTCGTCCGGCTTCAGGCCATGGGCTTTGACGACTTCAGGGGTGATTTCAGGTTCAGAAGCATGTTTCATCATGCTCGCCGTTTAGCGATCTGCCAACAGATTCACAAATGCTTATTCGGGTTTATCGATGATTGATTTTGCCGTATGAAGTTCATAATCATAGGCATATTTTTTTGCACGACGGTGCAGCGCTTCATTAAGCTTGCGCAGTTCCTGCAATCGTTCATCTTCGGTGGCATTACGGCCAAATAGGGTTTTTAACACTGCAAACTCCGTCGTAACATTACTGCCCCCGCAGTAGCTCAATCTTTACGAGTGGAGAATTGCGCAAAGGTTAATGCGCACAATTTATGGGTGTCTTAGTTTGTTTTTTGTGAAAGAAATGCGGCTCAGTTGATTTAGATTTCAACTGGATTTTAGCAGTCGTTTCACCCTATTTGGTAATGGGAAGGAAGTTGCGTGGGTGTTGGCCATGTGGACTGAAATATGTTGGTGAATATTGTTGTGCCAGACCCATATCGCCGCTGCGGTGATGGCCATTCCGCCTAGAATGTCGACCAAATAATGACCGCCAAAAATGGGGGTGCCCGCGATGATTGCAGCACCAATCACAGTGCCAATTGTGGCCGTATACCACCGACCACGGCTACACCACGCGATAATCAGAGCCATGCAGGTGTGGAATGAGGGAAACGACACGAGGCCTTGCATGTCCTCCGGCATCATAAATATGGGGCCATTTCCACGCAGGGCCATGAGTTGTTCAACATGCAAAACGCCAGTGCCAATTTGCAGTCGCGATAGCAGTTCTTGGTCGCCGAGCAGGGCCATCGTGGCTTTGGCTGGAAAAACGGTGGCTACGACAATGCAGACAATGGCGGTGACCACGACGAGATAAATAATTTCAAACGCACGTTTGCGATCATTCAAGATAATCAGCATGACGGCTAAAGCTGCAAGGCCAGTAAACGTGATTTGATTGTAAGCAAAGAACAGGATCTGAGTGATCAGTGGGGAGGCGGTGAGCCATTTTGAATAGGCCAGCCAGTCAAAGCCCAGCGCCACATCCCACTCCATCAAGCGATCATCAGCCATGGGCAAATTGGTGGACATGGTGAGATGATTGAGCACTTGAAGGTTGCGCATCAGCAATGCCGATAACAGCACATATAAAAGTACCGACCAAAGGCGGTGCAGAAACCAATCGAATTTTTCTGGTTTGAATATGCGGAAAACGATGCTGGCAAAGGCCACAACAATGAGAATGGTGTTGCCGGTCATCCATCTCGGTTCGATAGATATGCGGGTGCTGAGGTCCAGCCATACGCCGTTTGCCGCAAATAGCGTCAACACCGCACACCATAAAGTCCAATGCGGAAAGGCCCACTGCTTGAGATCGTTCAAGCTAAAGGGTTTACGTGCGGGTAGGGCGATGGCAGATTGCATTTCAAATTCCATGGCTGAAGTTCATATTGGGAACTTAAAGCCAGATTCTTGAAAGGAGGTTAAGCCGCCAGCAACCCCTCAAACAGCGCCCTGCAATCCATTTTCCCATGGATTGGTTCGATCATGTTTTCGGGGTGGGGCATCATGCCGATGACGTTTCCGGAGGCCGAGACAATTCCAGCGATGTCATTGGCGGCCCCATTGGGGTTGGTGCCTTCAACATAACGGAACACCACACGGCCTTCGCCTTCAAGGGCCTTTAAGGTTTCTGCATCGCAGAGGTAGTTGCCTTCGCCATGGGCCACGGGGCAGGAGACGATTTGGCCCACTGACATTTTATTGGTGAAGAAGGTTTGGTTGTTTTCGATCTTCAATTTCACTTCCCGGCAGACAAATTTCAGCGCTGCATTGCGGGCCAGAACGCCGGGCAACAAGCCTGCTTCGGTGATGATTTGGAAACCATTGCAGACGCCCAGAACTTTGAGTCCTTTCAGGGCCTTGGCGCGGATATCTTGCATAATGGGTGAGCGCGCTGCAATAGCTCCACAGCGCAAATAATCGCCATAAGAAAAACCACCGGGGACTACGACGAGATCGACATCAGGCAGAGTGGCATCGGTATGCCAGACCGAGATTGGCTTATGGCCCGTGGTGGCTTCGAGGGCAAGCATCATATCGCGTTCGCGGTTGATGCCGGGGAAGGTGATGACGGCGGATTTCATTAAGCGTCTGTAAGCCCGACGCGCTTTTCTAGTCTTTCCATCAGGTCCTCTAAATGAATCATTCTTCGATTAAGGCTCCCGATACCTTCTTCCAAAGTGGTCATACGATGTTTTGTTTCGCGCACGTCAAATTTCAGTTGCGATACGTCGCCCTGAATTTGCCTCAACGCCTCGTAGATCAACTCATTGGTAACTTCGACCATTTTGAAACTCTAACTCAGTTCAATATCATAATTCTCAATCACTGTATTGGCAATCAGCTTTTCGCACATTTGCTTGATGGCGGCTTCGGCTTTTGCCTTGTCTGTTTCAGCCACGTCAATTTCAAAATATTTGCCTTGGCGCACACCATTCACACCTGCAAATCCAAGTGATCCCAACGCGCCTTCGATGGCTTTGCCTTGCGGGTCTAAAACGCCATTTTTGAGGGTGACTTTGATTTTGGCTTTCATGGTCGGGTTCCGTGTTTGTTGTAACGAAGGGACCTCATCCGTCCCGTTGGGGCACCTTCTCCATTTTGTGGAGAAGGGTGAAGTTTAGCTGCGGCCCCTAAATACTGCCCTTCTCCTTTGGAGAAAGTGCACGAAGGGCGGATGAGGTCCCTTGGGTTGAATTTCAGTCCGTTTTCACCAATTTTGGCTTAGACCGTTCTGGCTGTTCATTCGGCTGGATGATGCCTAAGCGTCTGGCCACCTCGTGATAGGCTTCAACCAAGCCGCCCATATCCCGGCGGAAACGGTCTTTGTCCATCTTGTCTAAAGTCTTGGTGTCCCACAGGCGGCAGCTATCTGGGCTGATTTCGTCGGCCAGAACCACACGCATCATTTCGTTTTCGAACAATCTGCCGAATTCGATTTTGAAATCGACCAGCTTTATACCAATGCCTAAGAACAATCCGGTGAGGAAATCGTTGATGCGGATAGCCATGTGCATCATATCGTCAATTTCCATGGGTGTTGCCCAGCCGAAAGACGTGATGTGCTCTTCACTCACCATAGGGTCATGCAACGCATCATTCTTGTAGTAGAATTCGATTATGGAGCGCGGCAGTTGATGGCCTTCTTCCAAGCCCAGCTTTTTGGCCAGCGAACCAGCGGCGACATTGCGCACCACAACTTCGAGAGGAATGATTTCAACCTCGCGCACCAATTGCTCGCGCATATTGAGGCTGCGTATAAAATGCGTCGGAATGCCAATCTCGCCAAGTCGCGTAAACAAGTATTCGCTAATGCGCTGATTAAGCACACCTTTGCCGTCAATCACGGCTTTCTTCGTCGCATCGAAGGCGGTTGTGTCATCCTTAAAGTGGACGATCACAGTTCCAGGTTCTGGACCCTCATAGAGAATCTTGGCCTTGCCTTCATATATGCGGGTTCGCCTGCTGTTCATGGAGAGAATCCTCATCGACGCCCTAACTGTGTAACCTGTGTAGCACGGTGGCTGCATTCCCATAGCGGAACTTGCTACCGTTGCGGATAATTTGCGGCCTCATAGCAATTAATGCTGCGCTGCACAATATCTATATGGTGTTGAAATGGTTGATTTGCTACGGGCGCATGGCTATCTGAATGCAATGATTTTTGATTTGGAGTGATGCTGGTGACCACATTTGATAAGCGTGAAGCTGGATTTGAGAACAAATTTGCCCATGACGAGGAAATGCAATTCAAAGCCACGGCGCGGCGCAACAAGCTTTTGGGCGTTTGGGCTGCGCAAAAGCTTGGAATTTCCGGTGCTGCCGCTGACGCTTATGCCAAGGATTTGGTGATAGCTGACCTTGCTGAAACTGGCGACGAGGATGTGGTTCGCAAGTTGGTGGCAGATTTTGCGGCGGAGAAAGTTTCGATTTCTGAGACTGATATTCGTTCCGCTATGGTCACGTTGATGGCGACTGCGGTTTCACAAGTTCAGGCGAGTTAATTATGGCTGGCTTGCGCGAAAGGCTGCATGACGGCAAGCCGTTTTTGTTTTCATGGATGTCGATGCCTGGGGCTCATCTTGTTGGACAAGTTGCGCGGTTGCCGTTGGATGGCGTCACAATTGATTTGCAGCATGGTTTGATTGATTTTGCTGATGCTGCAGCCATGGTTTCAGCCATCAATGCCGTTGGCAAACCGGCAATTATTAGGGTGTTATGGAATGATCCTGGGCTCATTGGTCAGGCTTTAGATTGTGGTGCTGCAGTTGTGATCGCGCCCATGGTGAACAGTCGTGCCCAAACTGAGGCTTTGGTCAAAGCCGCAAAATATCCGCCAGTGGGTCAGCGCAGTTGGGGTGGCTATGCCATGGTGCAAGCCGCAAAGATAACCCCTGCTGAATATCTTAAGGTCGCAAATTCCACCACGCTGGTTTTTGCGATGATTGAAACACGTGAAGCTTTGGACGCATTAGATGATATCGCTGCGGTGCCGGGTTTAGATGGATTGTTTGTGGGCCCGAGTGATCTATCGATTGCGCTTTCCAACGGGGCAGCAATTGATCGGCTGAGTGCCGACACTTTAGCGGCTATGAAAAAAGTGGCTGCGGCTTGCAAAAAAAATAATCTGGTGGCGGGAGCCTTTGCTGGCACGCCAGCTATTATGAATACTTACATCGATCTTGGTTTTAATTTTTTGGCTGCCGTGGTGGATGTTGACTTGCTGAAGCAAGGTTGTGAAGCCGCGGTTGCAGGTGTTAAAAATCGATGACGTTGAATTCAGCTCAAGCTGCTATTCTTGATCGTTTGATTGATATGGTCCACGCGGCGGGGCCTGTGGCAGCCCAGACCGACAAATATTTCACCAACACATCACTCATTGTTGATGCGCATGGCGACCAGACTGTGACCTTTGCAGTGTTCATGCGCAGGCGGGTGGTGGCAGCGTTAGAGCCTGCCATTCGTCTCGTTAATCGCTTTGTGCCAGAGGCCACGGTGAAGCGCTTTGTGGATGAAGGTGAAGTTGTGCCTTCGGAACATAAGCTGATGGAAATTACCGGTAGCATGAAGAAGCTTTCGGAAATTGAAACGCTGCTTTTGCAGAAGACCGGCTTTCCGTGCGTGAGCGCGAATAATGCCTATGAAATGTGCCGCGCTATTCCGACGGCCTCATTTATGGATATGCACGCGCGACACGGCTCTGGCGCTGAGATGAATATTCTCGCTGCCTATGGGGCCATGGTGGGTAGCCTTGCTGCCAAGCGTGATGATGCTTCGGTCAGCGGTTTTGTGGGCTCCAGCCAAGATTTAACCGCACCGTTTTTTGGTGCAACGCATGGCATGGGTACTATGCCTCATGCATTGGTGGGCTATGCCGGTGGCGACGTGCTGGCGGCGATGAAGATGTTCGCTGAGACTTTGCCTGATGCAAAATCTCTCATCGCTCTGGTGGATTATACGGGTGAAGAAATTACGGATTCTTTGCGCTGCGCCAAGTGGTTTTATGATGATGCCAAGTTGCAAAATATAGGCAAGAGTTTTGGTGTGCGCTTGGACACTCATGGTGGACGTTTTGCCGAAGGTCTCGACTATGAGAAATCTGTCGATGTGGTTGGGCGTTGGCTGAAGGTGCTGGGCGAATATAGCATTGTTGAAAAAGTTTTGGGTGGCCGTGCCTTCCAAATGGATCCCAGCAATATTCTCGTCGATAAAGTGCGGCGTATTTTGTTTGGTAAAGGTGTTTCAGTGGCCTCCGTTATTCATACGCGATTGGCTTTGGACAATGCTGGCTATAATGAGGCAACTATAGTTGTGTCGTCGGGGTTTGATCCGCAGAAGTGTCAAATTATGGCGGCAGCAAGAGCTCCCCTCGATATGGTGGGCACGGGCAGTTTCTTGCCCGCGACACTGACTGAAACTTATGCCACGGCCGATATTATTAACTACAATGGTTCCCCACGTGTCAAAATTGGTCGAGAATTTTTACTTTAAGACCAAGATAAATTTGCACTAAGGACCACAACCTGCGAATCCTGACGCATAAGAATTTTTGTGTGTTGGAGTTTCGTGATGTTTAAAATTGTATCATTTGGCGTTGTCAGTTTTTTGACAACACTCTTGCTGATTGATAGCGCTAATGCCAAGCATCGCTATAAACAGTATCATCACAATCATCTCTATAAAAACTATCATCACAAGGCTAAGCATAAAAAGCATCGTCATAAACCTGCGCCACCGCCAATTGTTGTTGCCAGTGTTGATATCTCATCACAAACCATGCATGTTGAAGTGAATGGTTGGTCTTATGGAAATTGGTGGGTTTCAACAGCGCGGGCAGGCTATTCCACGCCGCATGGTGCATTCCGGGTACAGCGGTTGTCGCGGGTCTATTATTCAAAGAAATATGATAACTCTCCGATGCCCTATTCGGTGTTCTTTTATGGCGGCAATGCCATACATGGTACAACCCATGTGGGCGCTTTGGGGCACCCAGCATCACATGGCTGTGTGCGCTTGGCCCCCAGCAATGCGGCAGCACTTTTTGCTTTGGTTGAAGAATATGGCGCGGCGCGCACTAAAATTGTTATCATGGATTAAGATTTTATGACCCGGGTTGCGCTCATCACGGGTGGGGCCCAGGGCATTGGTGCAGCGACGGCCAAGCAGTTTTTGCAAGACGGTTTTGCCGGCGTTGTGCTGCTTGATCGCAATGCGGATCGGTTGGCAACGGAAGCTGATGCATTGCGAAAATTTGGTCGTGTTGAAACACTTGTTGCTGAACTTTCCAACTCAGCTACACCGGCGTTGGCTGTAACGTTTACACTAGAAAAATTTGGCAGACTCGATGTTTTGGTGAATGCCGCTGGCAACACTGCGCGTGGCGGCATAGCTGATGTTACACCGGAGAACTACCACGCCTTGTTTTCAGTGAATGTGATGGCGCCGTTGTTCATGATGCAGGAAGCCTCGAAAATTATGGTGGCTGCAAAATCTGGGGTGATCATCAATGTGGGCAGCATGATTGCCTATGGTGGACCTCCGAATTTGGCGGCTTATAGCGCCACTAAAGCGGCACTGGTTGCCCTCACGAAACATGCGGGCAATACGTTTAAGCGCGATGGTGTGCGGGCCTTTTGCGTCAATCTGGGTTGGGTGAACACCGAAGGCGAACGCAGTTTGCAAACTAGTTTTCATGGGTTGCCAGAGGATTGGCATGAAGCCATTGGCAAACGAATGCCATCGGGAAGGTTGATTGTGCCCGAAGATGTTGCAGGGCTTATGGCTTACTTAGTCTCACCTTCAGCACAGATGATGAATGGCACCGTGATCGATTTTGAACAAATGCCAAATGGCACATTTGATGTGCACCCGGCTTTAGGGCCTGAGTAATTACCCCAATTCTAGCATCACAATCTCTGGCGGGCTGCCAAACCTTATGGGGATGATGCTGCAGCCGAGGCCTGCTGATACGACCAAGTGTTTGCCATCTTCAACAATATGACCATAAGCAAAGCGATTGCCGTATTTTGATGGAATGAAAGGTGCGTATCCAAAGATACGGATTTGGCCGCCATGGGTGTGGCCGCTGACAGTGAGTGATACGCGATCTGGAATTTCGGTAAAAAGATCAGGTTCATGGGCCATGTGGATAATGGGGGCATCATCGGTGATTTGGCCTAAAGTAGCTGGCAAATCGGCGCGGCTTTCAAACGTCCCGTTAGGCTTGCGAATGGCAACGGTGGAGGCAGTGCCGGACAGCCAAAAAGGCAGGCCATCCTTTTTCAATTGCACGGCCTTGTTTTCAAGAACTTCGATACCGCAAGCTTCGAAGGCTTTCTGCGCAAGTGTTGGACCACGGGCTAGATTTTGCGCGGTAAGATCATCCCACCAATCATGATTGCCACATATTGCGTAAGTGCCGAGGCTGGATGTGAGGTTTTTGGCCGCCTGCGCACATTGATCCACAGGAACTTTGGCGGTGCGAAAAGGATGAGCCGTCACATAATCGCCCAGTAAAAGATGGAGATCTGGCTGCAATGCGTTGGCAGTTTTAATAATTTTTTGCCAACGGCTGAGAGACATGTGGGGTGCGATCAAATGCGGATCGGCGAGCAGCACTAAGCGGAGCTTGAGGCCATGCACCCAGCGCGGGGGCGTGAATTTATAGGTGACCGTGCGTAGACGAAAGCCTGGTTCAATCACGGCAGCGTAGGTGAAGGTGCTGAGGCCAGCCAACGAGAGGCCACCCAGCCAAGTCATAAAATTTCGTCGACTAATCATTCAAACTCTTTAATTATTTACTGCGGCCAAATCACGGCCCTGTTGGGCTTCGGCCAAGCACCAATCACGGAAGGCGTTTACGATAGGCGCATCCTTGGTATCGAGCCTTGTGATGAGGTGATAAGAGAAAGCGCTGGGAGCCTTTAAAGAAAGTTCAAACGGTTTGACGAGGCGACCTGCCGCCAAATCATCGGCAACGAGATTAGAGTCGCCCAAAGCTACACCGTGACCATCTAATGCGGCTTGGATGCCGAGGGAGGTTTGGCTGAAATGCAAGCCCCGTTTATCGTCAAAATCCATAATGCCTGCTGCCTGCATCCACATTCGCCAATTGGGCCACAGTGACCCTGCATCCCAATCTAAATGGATCAAGGTGTGGCGCAGCAAGTCGCGGGGGGTTCGCAGGGGCCTTTCTTTGGTAATGAGTGAAGGGTGGCACACGGGCGACAAGCTATCGCGGAAGAGTAAATCTGACCTTAGACCCTCGTATTTTCCGGCGCCAAAGCGGATGGCGACATCAATATCGTCACGGTCAAAATCGACCAATGCACTGGACACATCGATGCGCACGTCAGCTCCTGGAACGGTTTGCAGAAAGCCATCGAGACGCGGCACCAACCATTTGGCAGCGACCGATGGCGTGGAGGTGACGCGAATTTGGTTGCGGTTTTCCAAGCGTTTGATGCGGTGCAGGGCACGGGTGAGCACTTCAATGGACTCATGCGCTGCCGTGTGCAGAATTTCACCTTCTCGCGTGAGCCGCATCGAGCGGCTGGTGCGCACGAATAACGAAATGCGCAATTGATCTTCCAGTTCTTTAATCTGATGGCTGATGGCGGCTGGCGTCACCCCCATGGCGTCGGCTGCTCTGGTGAAGCTCAAATGCTTGGCTGCTGCATCAAAGGCGCGCAGCGAGCGTAGGCCGGGGAAGTGTTCAATCATGGTTAAAAAACCGTTCATCTTCAAATATAATTCATTGATCGCATGAAAATTAGTCGTTTTTCTTTGTGAAAGCAATAAGCTATGTTCTGATCATCAACAGAAGTTAATGAAAGTTAAATATTATGACCCGCGCCATCGGCCGTGCCCTTTCCCACATTGAAATCCGCAGTTTGGCCTTGCTCAGCTTTAAGCGTTTACGTGGTGCCTTTGGTCGCGCTGCTGTCGTGGACGCTGCTGCCATCGCTATTTATTCGGATAATCAGGCCATTCGCAGTTCCGCCCGCGGCTGGATGATCTAACGCCTCTCTCGGTCGCCCCCAAAAGCGATAAACTGCCTCGTTGGCCCAGCCAACGGGGCTTTTCTATTTTCCTAGCCACACGGGCTTTCGCTTTTCGGCAAAGGCTTTGGCCCCTTCCAGCTGGTCTTGGCTGGAATAAAGCTTATCAACGGTGGGCAATTTACGCTTGGTCACCCTGTCGAAGGCGACATGTACGGGCAGGTGGCTGGTTTCACGGTCAATCTCTTTGATGGCCGCAAACACCAATGGCGGACCATCGGCCAACTGTGTCGCCAATGCGCGGGCGCGGGCAAGGAGTTCGGAGGCCGGGACGATTTCATTGATCAGGCCCCAATGCTTGGCTTCGGTCGTGTCTATGACGCGGCCGGTAAACAGAAGCTCCATTGCGACATGATAGGGAATGCGGCGGGGCAGTTTTATTGTTGCGGCATCGGCCACAGTGCCGGAGCGGATTTCTGGCAGCGCAAACGTGGCATGTTCTGCGGCGATGATGATGTCGCAAGAAATCATGATCTCAAAGCCACCCCCAAAGGCAAGGCCGTTCACTGCGCAGATCACCGGCTTGTTCAGGCCGGGCAACTGTTGAAGACCGCCAAAGCCACCGACACCATAATCGGAGTCCGGCGCTTCACCTTTGGCTGCGGCTTTCAAATCCCAACCGGGGCAGAAAAATTTGTCACCAGTGCTGGTCAGAATGGCCACGCGCAGTTGAGGATCGTCACGGAAATCCGCGAAAATGTCACCCATGATACGGCTGGTTGCAGCATCAATGGCATTGGCTTTGGGGCGGTCAATGGTGACTTCGAGGATGGTCCCCCGTTTTTCAGTTCGAATTGGAGTTGTCATGGCGTCCTCATTTTTATTAGTGCATCTGCGGCTACGGCCCCATTCGGCAGCACAAACAGGGGGTTAATGTCGAGTTCCTCTATTTGGTCTTGATATGCTGCAGCGAATTTGCAGACGGATTTTATGGCTTCAATTATCGCCGTTTGATCGCCAGACTTACCACGGAAACCTTCTATCAATTTCCATATCCGCAAACCCTTCAGTGCACGGATGATTTCGGCCTCGGTGCAAGGGAGCAGGAGAGTGGCGGAGTCTTTCAGCAGTTCCGTGAATATGCCGCCTGCGCCGATGACAAGCGCCAGACCGAATTGCGGATCGGGGGTGAGGCCGATGATCAGTTCAGCAACTGATCCTTGCACCATTTTTTCGATCAGCAGTTCATTTCCAAGTTTGGCCATGCGGGTTGCGGCGGCCTCGACTTCATCTGCGGTGCGCAAGTTAAGGGCGACACCGCCCACTTCAGTTTTGTGGAGGATGGCTGCGGAAGAGATTTTTACGGCAACTGGGTAACCGAGGGCGTCGGCAGTCGTGGCAGCGTTTGCGGGAGTGCAGACTTGACCCTGAGGAATTGTGAGGCCGAAAGTTTTTAGGAGCTTTTTACCCTCATATTCTGTCGGCGGAGCCAAGCCCCCCTGCAGCAGAGCTGAGGGAGCGCATGAATTAATGCGTTCCTCCAACTTATTGGGGGAGCTAACCGGTGGACTGACGGGGGTGGTGGTGCGAGCGATGCACTTCCCAATAAATGCCGCAGCCGCAAAAGCTGTCAGTGCATCATCCAAACCCATCATCGGAGTAATATTTTCAGCGCTGAGTTGAGCTGCCATTTCCAGCGGCATGGACTCAGGCAACGATGCCACAATTACGGCGCGGGCCTTGTTGGCTTTGGCGGCGGCGGTGAAGGCGCGAGAGGTTTTATACCAAGCGGCAGGGTTCATGTGCGGGTGGGTGGGCACGTCGAGGATCAACATTCCGACATCAAAACCGCCTGCCAGTGTCGCTGTGAACATGGCTTCGAGTTTGGCTTCATCACCCCAGATGAAAGTGTGATAATCTAGCGGATTGTCGATGGTGACAAATTCGTTGAGCGTTGCCGCAACGCGTGTTTTCGTGTCGGCGTTGAAGGGCGGGAAGGAGACATTTTTCTCCAGTGCCATATCGGCCACTAAGGCGGCCTCACCGCCGGAGCAGCTCATTGATACCAAGCGGCTGTCGTTCAGTGGGCCACCGTGATGCAGAAACTTAAGTGTTTCTGCAAAAGCTGTAACCGATTTCATACGCGCGATGCCGTGGCGCTCGAACAAAGCGTCATAAAGATTATCAGCACCGGACAGTGATGACGTGTGGCTCATAGTCACCTTTGCACCTTGCTCGGAGCGACCAGTTTTTAACGCGATAATGGGCTTCTTATGGTGGCGGGCGAGTTCAGCTGCTTTAGCAAAGGCGGGAATGTCCGTGAGGCCTTCGATGTGCAGGCCGATAGCGGTAATACGATCATCCGTACACAGAGCTTCCAACATTCTGGTCATATCGACATCAGCTTGATTGCCAATGGCAAAGAGTGAAGCCAAGGGCAGGGCGCGGCGGCTCATGCCGAAATTACACGCAATGTTTCCGGATTGGGTGATGATGGCGACGCCACGTTGGCGGATTTCGAGGCCGTGTTCATCGGGCCACAATGCGCAGCGTGACAGCGTGTTCACAAAACCATAACAGTTGGGACCGAGCAGGGGCATTCCATCGGCAGCTTTTAGAAGATCAGCTTGAAGTGCGGTGGCACCCGCTTCGGCAAAACCAGCCGCATAAATGACAGCGCCGCCACAATTTTTGGCGCGGAGCTGGCGGACGATTTCGACTGTGGGTTCGCGCTTCACGGCGATGAAGGCGGCGTCGATTTCGTCTGTAATATCGTCCACCGATTTGACGGTTGGAATGCCACCCAGTTCTTCGCGCTTAGGATGCACCGCCCAGATTTTTCCAGTGAAGCCTAACTCGCGCGTGCGCGTGATGGCAATGGCGCATTCATTGCCACCGATGAAAGCTATAGACGTGGGGTTGAGGAGGCGTAGCAAATCACCCACCCAGCGGCCTCAACATGGCGCGGCTAATAATATGACGCTGGATTTCTGAGGTGCCTTCCCAAATGCGTTCTACTCTGGCGTCACGCCAAATGCGCTCCAAGGGCAGGTCGCTCATCAAGCCCATGCCGCCGTGAATCTGAATTGCTTCATCGGCGATCATTGCCAAGGCTTCGGTGGCCTTTAACTTGGCCATGGCCATGTCCATTTCGGTTACGGTTTTCTGATCGAATTTCCATGCGGCATCGAAGGTTAGCAGTTCCGCAGCGCGAAGCTCCATGGCCATGTCTGCCAGTTTGAAAGACACGCCTTGGAATTTACCGATTTGTTGGCCAAACTGAACGCGGTCCACCGCATATTGGGTTGCGAGTTTCAAGGCGCGATCAGCGCGGCCCAAGCATGTGCTGGCCACTTGTAAGCGCGTGGCGCCCAGCCATTCATTTGCCACTTCAAAACCTTTGTGCACTTCGCCCAGAATTTGAGATTTGTGCACGCGGCAATCCATGAATTCCAGAATGCAATTTTGATAACCGCGATGTGAGACGTTTTTGTAGCCATCACGCACGGCGAAACCTTTGGTGCCTTTGTCGATCAAAAAGGCCGTGATCAATTTCTTGGGTCCGTGCGCGGTTTCTTCTTCGCCTGTGGCTGCAAAGAGAATTACGAAAGTGGCTTCGTCAGCATGGCTGATAAAATGCTTAGTGCCGTTGATTATGAAATCATCACCGTCAGCTTTCGCAAATGTTTTCATGCCACGCAAATCTGATCCGATACCGGGTTCGGTGAGCGCCAAGCAATCAGAGGCTTTGCCAGCGATAGCGGGAAAGAGATATTTTTCGCGCTGCTCATCATTGCAGGCGAGCAGGATGTTTGATGGTCGGAACACGCAGTTCCAGTGCAGCGCATAGGACGTGCGACCCAGTTCACGTTCATAGAGGCACCACGTCAATGTATCGAGGCCCGCTCCGCCCACTTCAGCTGGCATATTGGCGGCATAGAGGCCTGCGATCATCGCCTTGGCTTTGAGTTCATCACGGAGTTCGGGGCGCAACACGCTGGTGGCCTCAAGCTCGGCCTCATGCGGATAGAGTTCTTTCTCGACGAAATCACGCGTCGTTTTGATGATCATTTCTTGTTCGTCGGAAAGTGCGAAATCCATGGTTTACCTGATGTGAAAAGTTTCGATGTGGCCATCGATGGCGATGTCTTGGCCATTGATCATATAGGCGGCGGGGCTGGCTAAAAACAGACACAGATTGGCCACTTCTTCTGGTTCAGTGAAACGGCTGAGGGATTGTTCCCA
>JANMWK010000080.1:0-29790 GCA_031393975.1 Hyphomicrobiales bacterium | reverse complement strand
GCGGTGGCCCGGCCGGTTCGCGATCATGCCCTGAATCGCCATTTCCGGAATAACAACCAGCTTCACCGGCGCGCCTTCCCAGGAACCGACCATGCAAGCAGTGTCCATGAAATTGCAGATGCGTTTCACGTTCTTCAGAGCGTCCTCACGCTTCTCGATGGTGAAAGTCCGGGGCGACAGGGCGACAACGGCAAACGGTTCGATCACAGGACATCTCCTCAAGCGTTATTACAATGCATATTGTTAGCGCTCACATTTTGTATCTGTCAAGTGAAATTTTGATCAGCCGCACAAGTTGTTAACTTCCTGAGCATATCCGATCGCCGACGGACACAAGGAAGCCATCTGCAAAATTAGCGAAACGATGCCAGCCACTCAAACTAGGCTCCGTTTCGGATCGTCCATATAATTGAAAAAGCATTTGCCTCGTGGTTATAATCAATAGATCTTAAGGGTTTCACGCTGTATGCTCTTCTGTCGAGTGATAGCGCAGAGATTCGATAGGGTTAGGCAAAGGATTAATTTATGTCGCACCCTTCGACAGTCAACTGGCGGAAAATCAAAGCCGGGCAATTCCTGCAACTCTCAAAGGGCGGAATGCGCAGTCGCAACTTACAATGCAATTGTTAGCGCACACAAACGGCTGCGCGCGATTTCTCAACAGACCTTGCAGGTCTTCGAGCGTGATATCCGGTTCATCACAATCGCAAGTATGACAGTGGCCTGGGCCTCAATACGCTGTGACTTGCGATCACCACCCTGGTACTTGGGCATGATGTCACCCTGCTGTCGCTCTAACGCACACTAGCGGACCGCACTTGCAAAACTGACACCAAACCGGGTCGCAACTTGATTGCGTGGCCACACTGTCAATTCGCTTTGAACAGCAACCTGTGAATACGCATCGAACAATGACCCCACCTCTAATGTTGGGTAATACATTGTAAATATTCGGTAATAGTTGTTTTGCGCGGGATCACATTTCGCGTCCAACATTGAACCCCTAAATTGGTCAACAGTTCTGCAAAAACAATCGATTAGATCGTTTTCAGAAGGGGGTCATTCTTGGATGCAATTTTACAAGCAAAAGACAAAAACATCGTCCGCATGCTTGGATGAACGGGGCTTGGCTGGGTTTGGTTTGGCATTCTTGCCAGAAGATCAAGCGGAGTTCTACATTCTCAATAAGCAGCTTGTTCGAGTGCTAAGTGACAGGGGCCCACGTTCGCCGGGTGTCATCTTTACTATCCGAATCGACTCCAACCCACGCCAGCGTTTAAAATAATATTAAATGCACTGCGCCATCAGTCTTGATACTCGGTGTTGAGTCTCATATATGCTTTAAATCAGACATACCGAATGATTAATCCCAAAACTCTAGGGAAACTTCAGTTTTAGCTTCTCGGCGACATACCTTGGACAGTGAGATAATTTGTTCGGCAAAAAAGGCACAATTTTTTTTGGGTGAGCATCTCAGGGTTTACAATTGAAGACCAAAGTGTGGCTCAAATTCTCCACAGCTATAACCCATTCGCTGCCTAGAGGAGCGTCCCGAACACAAAGCCAATTGGGGCACTTTCACCACCGCATTTATGTCACCAGATCATTTGTCCACCAGAAACATTTGCAGCGCTGGCGGTGATGTTGGCTGCACGATCTGATGCCAGGAAGGCCACGGCCTCGCCAATATCTTCGGGCGATTGTGGGCGCTTAAACGGGATGCCGTTCACAAATTCGGCCCAAGCTTCATCACGTGTGATATTCTTGTTGACGGAAAGTTGATCCAGCAGGGGGTCCCAAAGCGGAGTGCGAACGACCCCAGGGCAAACTGCATTGACATTGATATTATAAGGCGCCAGCTCTTTCGCCATCGATTGCGTGAGCCCGATGACTGCGAACTTCGATGCGCAATAATGGGCGAAAAACGGAATGGCCTCTTTGCCAACCATCGAGGAAATGTTGACGATCTTGCCGTATTTACGCTCCATCATGTGAGGAACAAAGGCGCGACACGAGAGGAAGACACCCTTGGCATTTACATCATTGACACGGTCCCACTCTTCGCCTGTCAACTCGGTAAATGGCACACTTTTGGACACACCGGCGTTAGTGACCAACACATCAATCTTGCCATATGCAACAATGGACTTGGCGGCCACTTCTTGGGTGGACTCCCATGACGTGACATCATGTTGAAGCACAAGTACCTGACGACCTGTCTTGCGCAAATCCGCCGCCGCTTCTTCGGCACCTGAGATGTCACGATCAGTCAAAACCAGATCTGCGCCATGTTTGGCCAGCACTGTTGCGATACCTAATCCAATGCCGCGCCCAGCACCTGTAATAAACGCAGTTTTCCCAACAAGATCCATGAAGTTCCTCCGCTGTTATGATCGCGATATTTTTTCGTAAGCTTTGATCAGTTCTGGGGCATTGTTGATTTCAGGTAGGCGCTTGCCACTCTCGATCTCAAAACCCATCTCCACTACTAGCTGGTTCATGGGCGAGGGGCGACCATGGGCTCGTAACATATCCACCACCCAACCGTTTACCTCTTGCACTTCTGCACGGCGGCCTTTGCGCCAATCCTGTAGTGAAGTGACCAAAGTGTCAGGCCGCGAAAATGTTTTCAGAACTTCATCAAAAATTTGATCAACATAGCGTTCCGGGTGATTGGTGGTAACGGCCGGCATACCGATAATCGGGATGATCTTTGCGCCATCCTCAAGGGCCGCCTGCATGGCTTCGTAACCCGCAAGACGCATTACTTCGAGCATTCCGGGATAGCGTGCTGCATCATTGAGTGGCAGATTGACAATGGCGGATGGAATGAGTTCTGCGGCGTTGACCACCAGCTTCATCCACTTGGCAGAGCGGATATCATCCATCACCTCTACGCGACCTGAATTGCGCAGCAGCTTGGCCACGGATTCAACGCGTGGCTGGGTCTTGGGATCAAGTGCACCCAAAGCGAACCAGGATTCCTCATGATCATTTTGTCGATTGGTGATGCCAGGCACCCACATATTGGAGGCAATCTCGATAACAGCACCTATGGTGCGCTCGCGCCCCAGAATGGAAGCAATGTCTTCATGCGTCATGCCATTTTGAAGGCCAACGACCAATCCATCTGCGGCAAGAACTGGCTTGATCATCTCGCAGGCCCACTTGGTATCGTAAGCTTTGACTACTAGAAATACGAGATCAAACGGAACTTTCACTTCTGCAATCTGGCAGAGGTGCAGCGCAGAAACCTTGGCATTTATCGTGTGCGACGGAAGATTGACTGTGATCCCGTTTTTGCGAATAGCCTCGATGTGATCCGGCCATTGATCGATAAAAGTAACATCCAGTCCCGCCAGTGCAAAGTCAGCTGCAATGGAAGCGCCTTGAGCACCTGTGCCCAAAAAGGCAATGCGTGGCCCATTTTCTGTTTCCCAATTCATAATGCGTTCTCCTCCCGTTGCGATCATTCGCCAATATCTTTATTTGCTTTGCGCTTGTGCGCGGCCAGCGCCATCAATCGCTGATCCCGCCAAACCTGTCGGGCTGGCAGGTGTTCCAACGGCACCTTGTTCCGGCGTTCAAGTTCAATCTTGTTCATCACAGGCCCGTTCCAATCCACACGCCTTTGCATCTGCGGGAAGATGTTTTCATAGAGGCCTTGATAACGCTCGGCATAATCGCGCACTCCCTTTGGGGCGTTCAAATCAATTGTTTCAAATGGTCCCATGAACGACCAACGCAACGCAAGACCATCACGGATGCCAATATCGATATCCTCAACGCTGGCATAACCATCTGCCACCAGTCGAAACGCTTCTTCCAGCAATGCACCTTGCAAGCGGTTCAAGATGAAACCATCAAGCTCTTTCTTCATCACCAAGGGCGCATGGCCAGCCGCAATCAAAATGGCTCTGGCGCGTTCAATAGTGTCAGGCGATGTCCAAGGTGAAGGCACAATTTCGGCGGCAGGAATGAGATAGGGCGGATTGATTGGGTGCACCACAACGCAACGCGCCCGACCATTCAGTTCCTTTGTAAACGCAGAGGGAAGCAGAGCTGAGGTTGAACTGGCCAAAATGGCGTTGGGCGGAGCTTTAGCATCGAGCATGCCAAACACCTTGATCTTGACATCTAGAATTTCCGGTGTGTTTTCTTGAACGTAATCTGCGTTATCAAGGGCACCAGCTAGTATTGTGGGCGTTGATATGCGACCCAGAAGGTCCGATGCCTTTTGGTTTTTCAACAAATCATGGTGCGCCAGATCATCCAGCACGCCGGAAATGTAACCAAGTGCTTTGTCGGCGGCGCCATCGGCCTGATCCCAGAGGCGAACTTCTGCCCCGCTGCGCGCAAATGAAATCGCCCAAGCACGGCCTATCAATCCAGTGCCTATAATCGCGATCTTGATTGCGCTATTGTTTGGAAAATCAGTTGGTTGAGGCATGATTTTATGGGTCTCCCCAGAGATGTTCGTGTTCGCCAAGCAAAATATCGCGTCCCGCTTGTGCGAGGGCCAGCGTTGTCGCCAGCCCCACAACACCAGCGCCAACACCAAAATCAATTCTGTCTGTCATGCTGGTCGGTTTTCAAGCGCTGCGCTTTAGTGCATCTTGCACCAGCACGAAGAAATCAAGTTCGCCCAGTCCACGCTCGGAGGCCTCGCGGTAGATAGTGTGGACCGCGGAGCAGAGGGGCATGTCAATTTTTTCGCCGGCACCGGTTTTAAGGAACAGATCAATGTCCTTTTGCAACATTGAAAGTGTTGCCGCAGGCCTATAATCTCCTTTCTCCATCATGTCAGTTTTATAGGCGATGAGGGGAGAAGCCACGACGCTTTGGTTGACTACGCTCAACATGGTTGCCATATCCAACCCGCCCTTGGCGCCAAAGGCCAGGGCCTCGGCAAGCAGGGCCGATGTGGCGGCAACCATGCTGTTCAAGACCAGCTTCATGGCGCGCGCTTCTTCGGCTTCACCAACATAGAAGCTCTTGCGCGAGAACTGCGCAAAGAGATGCTGCAGCGCATCAAACTTTGCCTTGGGGCCAGAGACAACTGCGGTCAATGTCCCGGCCTCAGCCATCACAGTGGAGCCTGAAACCGGCGACCGCAGATAGGCAATGCCCGCTTCTTTCAATCGCTCCGCTACCTTGCGCGAAGCCTCCGGTGAAACGGTACTAATATCAATGTAGGTGCGCCCCTCCGCGAGCGTGTCCGCCACGCCACCATTTCCGCATACAACTTCATTGAGTGCGGCATCATCCGAGATCGACGAAAACACGATATTGGAATGGCTGCAAACTTCAGCGATGCTTCGCTTTGCAACAAGGCCTGCACTTTCAAGTTTAGCTTTTGATTCTGCTGAACGCGCAAGCACGTGCACGGTGTGGCCCACTGTTTTGAAGCGCAAGGTGATCGGCAGGCCCATTTTGCCAGCACCAATCCAACCAATGGTTTGCTTTATAGCCGTCATAGCTGTTCAACCTTTTCTCGAGCGATGCGACCGCGTTCACGGGCTTCAAAAGTGCGTTTGCTCATGCGGTCGAGAAGTTCGATCATGTCCTTGAGATTGCTGCGGGCAACGCCTTGGGTGATGAACACGACCCGGGTACGCTGGTCTGCGGTTGGCCATTTTTCCAGCCAAGTCAGATTGTGCAGCAAGTGTTGAACACCCTGCACAACAGCGGGCTTTCCGGGTTCCTCGAGAATGTTGATCAGGCCTTTTACGCGCAGCAGGTTCGGCCCCAGATTTTGGCTGATGCCATCGAGCAGGAACTGCAATTCCCCCCGCGTCAAAGGGGTTTCGCGCGTGAAGACAAAGCTCTCAATACCTTTGGCATTCAGATGCTGTGGTATATCTTGATCATTGACACCTTCCGCGTCAGCAATTTTCTGATCATAAGCCTCATAGGTGGCAATCGAAAGCCATTCCGTGGGATCTGCCATGGAGTCAGCGGCGTCAAAACCTTCATGCATCAACAAGGGCGCAACTATTTCAGTCCTAAAATCAACCTTTGAAATTTTCGCAGCGGGATTGATGGCTAGCAGCTGGGCGGCGAGTTCAGCGTACGTGTCATTATCCACCATATCGAGTTTTGAGATCAGCAGATCATCCGCCAACGCTACTTGCCTCAATGCCTCATCATGATTTTGCGCCGTTGCTGCCCAATTTACAGCATCAACCACAGTGACCACATTCACTACGCGATAAAGCCCGTCCAATGTCGGTTCAGAGAGAAATGCCTGTATCACAGGGCCAGGTTCCGCCAAGCCCGTAGTCTCAATTACCACATTGTTAAAGTTCGGCAAATGGCCCGTTGCCCGGTCATGATACAGGCTGTTCATCGTGCTGATCAAATCGCTGCGCACGGTGCAACACAGGCAGCCATTTTCGAGAACCACAACCGCGTCATTGCTGCTGGTATAGAGCTGATGGTCAAGCCCTACCTCGCCAAATTCATTGACCACCACAACCGTTTTAGCGAGATCAGGCGATTTAAGCCCCGCATTAATCAGGGTGGTTTTGCCACTGCCCAAAAACCCAGTGACGAGGGTGACAGGGATGCGGCTAGCATGATTAAGCTGAGATGACATGGTGCGGTGTTTATCCCACAACCTCACACCCGGGCAAACCACATGAGATCAAATGATCTGAGGGATAGTTAGTAATAATCTCGCAGCCATCTTTAGTCACCACAACTTCTTCTTCAATTCGTGCAGCACCTGAGCCATCATTGGAACCTTTCCAAGTCTCGAGCGCAAATACCATGCCCTCCTTGAGTGGCTGGGTTTGGCCTTTGAAGCGCTTCGAGAAGATCGGGCGTTCCCACAGCGACATGCCAACGCCATGGCCATATTGCAGCAGGAAAGCCTCTTCCTCATCCTTATAGCCAAATTCATGCGCATCTGGCCACACTGCGGCCACTTCATCTGGTGTGACACCGGGCCTGATCATGTCCATCGAGGCGCTCAACCACTTGGATGCCGTTTCATAGGCATCAATCTGGTTATTGTTGGGTTGGCCACAAATAAAAGTGCGGTAGTAGCAGGTACGATAGCCATTATAGCTGTGCATGATATCAAGGAAAATCATGTCACCGGGCTGGATCATGCGATCAGAAAAAGTGTGAGAATGCGGGCGGCCACGGCGGCCAGAAACCGAGTTCACACATTCAACGCGCTCAGAGCCCATGCGGAACAAACGATCATTGGCAATGGCCACCAGCTCGTTCTCTTTGGTGCCGGGGCGAATGGCGCGGGCAATATCAACATAAGTTGCATCCACCATGCTGGCGGCCATTTTTAAAAGTTCAATTTCGTCGCCGGTCTTTACCTCGCGTGCATCAAGCATAGCCTGTTGGCCATCAACCACTTCAATGCCTTCGGCTTCAAGGGCGCGCAGCATGCCAAGCTCCATCAGGTCAACGCCCAGGGGCTGATTGGCGATACCATAATGCACCAATGCCTTTTTGATCTGCTTGGCAAAATCTTGGCTCACACCAAGGCTGGGCGGAATGGCCCCTTGCATGGTTGTGATGGGAGCTGCCACATTGTCTTTGATCCAGGGCGAAGAGATGCGTTTGGCTGGAGGAGCGGGATCCCACAAAAATGGGCTGCCTTCAGCGGGACAAAGTGCATAGCGGAAAAATTTGTCCCGTGCCCATTCCCCAATATGTGTGGCCGTTACATAACGGATGTTGTCAAAATTAAAGCAGAGCACACCGCCCAGGCCAGCATTGCGAACGGCGGCTTGCGCTTTGGCCAGACGCTCCTTTGACATGCGGCTATAATCAACACCTTCTTCCCAGTCCTTGGCCATCTGGCCCCAAGAAGCGGTGGCATAAGGGGAATTATATTTCATGTTTCTTCTCCCATCTCTCCGGCCCATTTTTTGGTTTCGAGAGTTTCTTTGAGTTTGGATAAAAATGCCGCTGCATAAGCGCCATCAAAAGCGCGATGATCAAAGCTCTGGCCCAAGGTGCCCATCAGGCGTGCGGCGATGAAGTCACCTTCAGCTGTCGTGATCACAGCGGGCTTCTTGCGGATCGCATCACTGGACAGAATGGCCACTTGCGGCGCGTTGATGATCGGAGACGTAAAGCTGGTGCCGAACGCTCCGTTGTTGGTGATTGAATAAGTGCCGCCCGCAAAATCAGCAGGCGTCAGCTTACTGGTGCGGGCCTTTTCAATCTGGCGGCCAAGCGCTTTGGCCAACCCCTGCAATGTGAAGTCCTGCGCTGCATGCACGACAGGCACAACGAGGCCCTTGTGATTGAGATCAACGGCGATACCCAGATTGATATCTTTCGACAGCACCAATGATCTGCCATCAAATCGCGCATTCACTTGCGGATAAGCTTGCAAGGCAATGCAGCAGGCCCGAGCGATAAACGGCAAATAAGTGAGTGAGTAGCCTGTCTGAGCTTTGAAGCGATCCTTGTGGCGGCTGCGCACAGCTTCGATCTCAGTAAAGTCAACATCGATGGCCTGGAAAACATGTGGGATCGTACGCCAGTTCTCGGCCAGCTTTTCTCCGGTGCGCAAGCGGATAGTGTTGAGTGTAATCACATCACCACCTAAGTCAGCGCTGACTACCGGAACAGGTGCCGCAGGTACATGCGCTTCTGGCGTAAAATTCACCACATCTTTTTCTTCGATCTTGCGCAAGTCCTTTTTGGATGCCGCGCGCGCCAATGCGTTTAAATCAATTCCACGTTGGGCAATCAACCGCCGCGCGAGAGGCGTGATACGAATATCGTCTGGCCCTTTGGCGCTGCCATAATTGGCAATTGAGGTGTGCACTTCGTCAAAAGCTGAAAAACCTTTGGGTGACGCTGGATCCGATGGTGTCGGCGTTGAAATTGCTGCAGCGGAGGGGCCAGCTATCGCAGTTGGCGACGCAGGCTTGGGTGCATTATTCTCGCCGTCAAGCACGGCAACCGGCATCCCAATCTTTGCAGTTTCACCATTGCCAGTGTTAATGGCAGTCAACTTGCCTGCAACAATTGCTTCAACTTCGACAGTAACTTTATCGGTTTCAACTTCAAAAAGTCGGTCACCGATTTTGACGTCATCGCCAACGACCTTGAACCACGTGAGGATTTTTCCCTCAGCAACGGTTTCACCCAGTTGCGGCATGATAATTGTGTTTGCCATGGGTTATCTGTTCATCACACGAACAATTTTATCAACGATGCGCGCCGCATTGGGGAGCGCCAGATCTTCAAGATGATCAGCGGCAGGCAAGGGAATATGCGGTGTGGTGATGCGCACGATTGGTCCGTCCAAATCCCAGAATCCTTCATCCGCAACGATCGAAGCAATCTCGGCACCCCAGCCCAAGAGGCGTGGATTTTCTTCGACGGTGAATAACCGGCCGGTCTTTGCAACTGAACTTAAAATAGTTTGTGTGTCCAACGGCACAAGTGAGCGTACATCAACCACTTCCGCATCAATGCCATGATCACGCGCCAGAATTTCAGCGGCGTCTATCGCGCGATGAACCATCAAGGCAAGTGCTAGAATTGTGCAGTCTTTACCTTTGCGTAAAATCTTGGCTGTGCCCAACGTGTCTAAAATCTCACCATCAGGCACTTCCCCTTTGGTGGCATAAAGCGCTTTATGTTCATGGAAAATAACGGGATTATTATCGCGTATTGCAGCCGCCATCAGACCGATCACATCGACGGGTGAAGAGGGTGCTACAACTTTGAGGCCGGGGATCATCATCGTCCAGTTTTCGACCGACTGCGAATGCTGTGCCCCAAAGCGGACACCTCCGCCATTGCCGGTTCGAATGACCAGTGGGCATTTAACCTGGCCATTGGTCATATAAGAAATCTTGGGCATTTCATTTGCGATGTAGTCAAAACATACCGCGATGAAATCAGAAAACATGATTTCAGCAATGGGACGAAGGCCCGTCATGGCCGCACCCATGGCAGCACCAAGAATGGCTTGTTCTGAAATTGGCGTATCACGAATACGCAACGGCCCAAATTCTTCATAAAGGCCAACCGTGGCTTTAAAAACGCCACCTGCCTTGCCGATATCCTCGCCCAGAAACACCACGTTCTTGTCGCGGCGCATTTCCTGTGAGATGCCGCGGATCACGGCATCGCGATAGCTTAGTTCCGCCATGCCCAGCCTCCATCAGCGTAAACATCAGTTGTGAGAAGCTCGACGGGGGCCGGCGGTGAAGCCTTGCAAAGCTCTGTTGCGTGTTCCATTTTGCGTTTGCTTTCTGTTTCAATGGCTTCAATTTGTGCGTCGGTAATGCCAAAATCTTTCATGCGCTGTTTGTAAATTATGATGGGGTCACGCTCTTTCCATTTTTCCAACTCACCCTCTGGGCGATATTTGCCAGGGTCAGCACGGGAATGACCGGAATGGCGATAGGTGAGGCATTCAATCAGCGAGGGTCCGCCACCTTCACGGGCCTTTTCGATCGCCGTGTTAGCACTGCGGTAAACAACATCGGCATCGTTGCCATCGATAACAATTTTTTCAAGTCCGTAAGCCGATGCGCGGTCTCCAGCAGGGCTCGCTACAGCAGTCACGTCAGCGTTCAATGTGTATTCCATGTAGAGATTGTTCTCGCAGACAAACACCACCGGCAGTTTCCAGATCACTGCGAAATTCAAGGCCTCATGAAAGGCGCCAATGTTGGTCGTTCCATCACCAAAGAAGCAAACTGTTACGTCCTTCTCACCCAAATATTGGGCGCGCCAAGCCGAGCCGCAGGCAATGGGAAGATGCGCGCCGATAATGGCATAGGAACCCATCACGCCATGCTCCACCGAAGTGAGATGCATGGAACCACCTTTGCCACGCATCAACCCAATATCGCGCAACATTAGCTCACCGAGCATGGCTTCCATGGGTACACCACGCGCCAGAGTATGGGCATGACCGCGATAGGTGCAGAAACTTTTGTCGCCTTTTTGCATAGCCACACCAAAGGCTGCTGCAATCGCTTCCTGGCCCAGTGACAGATGGCTGGTGCCCTTGATCAGGTTCTGCAGGAATAAATCATACGCGCGCTTTTCGCAGTCGCGAATTTCCACCTGCTTGCGCCACAGCTCAAGCCGCTTATCGTTGCCGATATCGTCATTCTCGACTGCTATGGATTTAGCCATAGTCAACCCCGTCCAGCTCTCGTCGGGTGAAAGTGTGATTTATACATGAGCAGCAAATTTGAACTCCCATTTTTATTGTGCTTTTCCATACAGTGCCAAATATTTTTCGAAAACGTTTCATAAAAATTATCAAATTGAGAATTTTTGATTATTGTAAGACGAAGGGTTTGGATAGGATGCACGCAAAACAAGAGTCTATGAGATTGGGAGGATTAATGATGAAGGCCGTGAGGTTTCACGCAGCGAAAGATATTCGTGTTGAGGAAGTGCCCGCACCTTCCAAGAAACTTGGACCGAACGAAGTGCTGATCAAGCCATTGGTTACTGGCATCTGTGGCACGGACCTCCATGAATATATCGCAGGCCCTATTGTTACACCCCAAGCGCCACATGTCTACACAGGTGCGACCAATCCGCAAATTTTGGGCCATGAATTTAGTGCAGTTGTGGTCGACAAGGGATCGGAAGTAACGAATGTAAAGGTGGGTGATCGGGTCGCCATCCAACCTCTCATTTCGCCACGCAATGATTATTATGGCCGCCGCGGCCTTTATCACTTGAGTGAGAAGATGGGCTGCGTTGGGCTTAGCTGGGCCTGGGGCGGCATGAGTGAGCTTGCTGTCGTTTATGATTACAACGTCGCTGTACTACCAAAAGGCGTCAGTGATATTCAGGGGGCTATGATCGAACCAGGTGCTGTAGCAGTCTACGCGGTTGATCGCGGTGGCGTCAGCTCGGGTTCCACCATACTGGTTTCAGGCATTGGTCCCATCGGTGCACTTACGCTGCTGGCCGCCAAGGCCGCAGGTGCCGCCCAAATATTTGTTTCCGAGCCCAATGCTTTCCGTCGTAAAATGGTAAGTGAGCTTGCACCTGACGCGATCATCATTGATCCAACGAAAGAAAACGTCGTTGAAAAAATTCGCGACATGACCGAAGAGAACGTTGGTGTGGACGTGGCGATAGAGTGTGTAGGTCTCGAGGCCAGCCTTAACACTTGCGCGGCTGCTGTACGCCGCCAAGGGAAAGTTGTTCAGACCGGGCTGCATATGAAGCCTGCCAGCATTGATGCCATGTTGTGGGCCCTCAAAGACATAACCATTGAAGCGACATGGTGTTTCCAAACGCAGAGTTGGCCGCGCATCATCCGTATGGTGGAAGCCGGAATTTTCCCAGTAGAAAAAGTCGTCACTGCAAAAATCAATGCAGACCATGTAGTGAAGCAGGGTTTTGATGCTCTGCTCGACAGGTCGGTCAATCATATGAAAATCTTGGTTGAAGTCTGATGGAAAAAAATGCCCCCGTAAAAGTTGCGATGATCGGCCTCGGGTGGTGGGGCAAGAAGATGGTGGTGGTTTTGCAAAAAGCCAAAGCAGACATTGAAATTGTCTGCGCGGCTGAACCCAATCCTGAAGGCGAGGCTTTTGCGAAAGCCAACGGCTTTGCCTGGTATGCCTCCGATAAAGAAGCTCTGCAGCATCCCGGCGTGGAAGCCGTAATTCTTGCCACTCCGCATTCGCTACATGCGGAACAGATCAAGCGTGCTGCTGCAGTCAAAAAACATATTTTCTGTGAAAAGCCGTTGGCGCTAACCAAGAAGGGGGCGGAAGCTGCAGTTGCACTGTGTAAGAAAAACAAGTTAGTGTTGGGCATGGGCCATGAGCGCCGCTGGGATCCACCAGTTGCCAAAATGCTGGAGATGGCGCGCAATGGTGAACTCGGCCGCATCCAGCAAATCGAAGGCAATTTCAGCCATGACAAATTCACAACGTTGGATAAATCCAACTGGCGCCTGAATAAAAAAGAAGCGCCTGTTGGTGGCATGACTGCCACGGGCATTCATCTCACCGATTTATCAGCGGTACTCTTAGGGCCGGCAAAAGATTTGCGCGTGTCCTGCGAAAAACTCTCGTCAAAAATTCCCCAAGGCGATACAATGAGTGTGCATATCCGTTTCAAAGGCGGCGGCACTTCTTATGTATCAGCCTCGCTCGCTATGCCCTTCATCTCGCGTTTTGCCGTGTTTGGCTCCAAGGGCTGGATCGAAATCCGTGACAAGGCTCATGTCGAAGCGCCCGATGGTTGGGTGGTGACTTCGGCCATGGCAGGCGGGCCAGTTACGGTCGTTGAGTTGCCAGCCGCTGAACCTGTGAAAGATAATCTTGTGGCCTTTGCCCATGCCATTCGCAAGAAAGCACCTTATCCGATCTCTGGAAAAGATCTTGTAAACAACATTTCCATCCTCGAAGCCATTATCAAGTCAGCCGCCAAAAACGGCGCAGTTGTAAAAGTTTAGGAGGCTCGCATGAAAGCCCTGGTTTTTGAAACTCCTGATAATCCTATCATCATGGATATGCCCGTGCCGTCAATCAACGATAGTGAAGTGTTGATCAAAACCAGCACAATTGGCATTTGCCATTCGGATTATGAGTTGCTAGCGGGGCGTTACATCATCCCGATTTCTTATCCCGTAACGCCGGGCCACGAATGGTGCGGTGAGATTGTTGAGGTTGGCCAAAACGTCAAGAACTTCAAAATCGGTGATCGTGTTGTAGGCGAATGCGTAGTGCGTACACCTGAACGTTTGCACCATTTCGGCTTTTCAATGAATGGTGCCGACCGCGAATATTTCAACGTAAATCCAGATTGGTTACACAAACTGCCCGATGGCGTAGATGACAATCGTGGCGCGTTGATTGAACCATTCACCTGTGGTTTTTATGCGGTGTTGCGTTCAGGTGGCACCAATGCGTCTGAAACTGTTGTTGTCTCCGGCGGCGGCACGATTGGTTTGGTCACCGCTGCTGCAGCTATTGGCATGGGTGCGCGCGTGATCGTGGTTGATCCCATCAAGCGTCGCCGCGACATTGCGTTAAAGCTGGGTGCCGCAGAAGCTGTTGATGCCAATGACAATCCGGTTGAGCGCATCAAGGAGTTGACTGGTGGCAAAGGGGCCGAACTGGTTGTTGAAGCTTCAGGCCATGATGCATCTGTGGCAAATGTTTTTGAATACGCTCAGGAGAATGGTCGCGTATCGATGGTTGGTCTGAATATTGGTCGCAAAGTCACATCAACGCTTGGTTTGCTGCAATTGAAAAACCTCACTGTTCGCGGCTGCATTGGCTCGCCCGGTGTGTGGCCTGCGGCTATCAAATTTCTGGAACGCACAGGCATTGATCTTTCTCCCATTCAAACCCACCATTTCAGCCTCCTCGAAGCCAAGAAGGCGTTTGAACTCGGCCAAGATGCACAAGCCTGTATCAAGGTTACACTTTCAACCAAAGGACTCAATTGATGGAACGCCATGCTCTCATCGCCGGTGTTTCCGGCATTATTGGCCGCCATTTGGCCGAACATTTGATTGAAAAAGATTGGGCTGTGACTGGCATTTCGCGCCACAAGCATGACCTTCCCAAGGGCGTGAAACATATTGCAGTTGATCTCACCGATGATGAAGCAACAAAACTTGCTTTAAAGCGCGTGAAGCCAACAGATGTGTTTATCACCACGTGGTTGCGCCAAGCCACTGAGGCCGAGAATTGCCGTGTGAATGCTGGCATGGTCCGCAATTTGCTGGGCGCAATGGCTGGCAAGAATATAAAGCACGCAGCGTTGGTGACAGGTGCAAAACACTATATGGGCCCGTTTGAAGCCTATGCCAAAACCAAGATGGTAACCCCTTTCCGCGAAGAGATGCCGCGCCTGCCTTATCAGAATTTTTACTATGATCAGGAGGATGAAATGTTTGCAGCGGCCGATAAGCAAGGTTTCACGTGGTCTGTGCATCGCCCTCACACTTTGATTGGCTATACCGTTGGCAATCAAATGAATATGGCAGCCACATTGGGTGCCTATGCGGCGATCTGCAAAGAAACCGGAAAGCCATTTGTGTTTCCTGGTTCGCCACAGCAATATGAGGCCTGTGTAGATATCACTGATGGCCGCATCATTGCCAAACAGTTGCTCTGGGCCGCCAAGACCAAAGCGGCACGAAATCAAGCCTTTAACATCGCCAATGGCGAAGTGTTCCGTTGGAGCTGGCTCTGGCCAAAGCTGGCGGAATATTGGGGAGTTCCCGCGGCGCCTTATCCTGGCCATGCCCAACCTTTGGAAAAGCAAATGGCTGGCATGGAGCCTGTTTGGGACAACATTGTTTCCAAGCATGGTTTGCAGAAAAACCCTCTCGCCACCGTAGCCTCGTGGTGGCACAGCGATGCAGATTTAGGTCGTGTGATTGAGAATTTTAATGACATGACCAAAAGTCGTGACATGGGTTTCACGGCTTATCAAAATTCAATTCATTCTTTCACTGATGCGTGGGAAAAATTCCGTGCAGCCAAGATTTTACCTTGAGAATGATGTGAGATGAGCCAACCCGCAACCAGAACCTCTAACTTTGCCGGACTGCGCAGCATTTCCATGCTTCCGCTGGCCAGAAGTTTTCTGACTGTGGTTCTCTCGACGGTTGTTCTCATCATGGTCTGCCGCATTTTTGCGCCATCAAGTGTTTCACTTGGTGCGCTGCAAGGCAGCCTACCGTTCGCTGCGGTGATTGCTATTGTTGGCTTGGGCCAGCTTTTGGTCGTTCAACAAGGCGGCTTTGATTTGTCTTTGCCGGGGGCCGTGTCCCTTGCGGTTGTCGTTTCGACGCATTACCCGCAGCAAGACAATGGGTTGCTGCCAATGGCAATTGTAGTTGCGCTGGCTTTTGCTTTGGTTGCGGGTGTGATCAATGGAATCTTGGTCAGCATCTTCAATTTAAACGCTATCATAGCCACCATTGGCATGAACGCTTTGCTCTATGGTGCAGTGTTTGCTGTATCCGGTGGCGTGCCTTCCATTACAACAACCTTATTGGCCGAAATTGCGGGCGGCACCACATTCGGCATTCCAAACTCCGTGTTCTTTGCTGCTGCTGCGTTGATGGTTGTTTCATTCATGTTGAAGAAAACTGTCTTGGGCCGCAGGTTTGAGGCGATTGGCGCCAATCCTTTGGCGGCTCAGGCTGTGGGGCTACAAGTTAGGCGTCATCAGATGATGGCCTATGTTCTGGCTCAGCTTCTGTATTGCATGGCAGGCATATTGATTTCAGGAATAACGCGTGAACCGACAGCCTTTCAGGGCGATACCCTGTTGCTGCCATCGGTTGCTGTTGTTGTTCTCGGTGGAACATCGCTGCTCGGTGGTCGGGGTTATCCCATTTCCACTGTCGTTGCGGCCTTTTTCCTCAACCAATTGAGCCAGTTTGCGCTCGCCGTAGGCGTGCCTTATTCGGCCCAAACCATTATCCAAGCCTTGGCCTTGGGTTTTGGAATTGGAGTTTACTCAGTCCGTTGGACTGGAAACTCGTCCAAGCAAACCAAAAACGTAAAAATGGAGGATACCAATGATCTACAAGTCTCTTAAGTTTGCAGCCGCAACAGCCGTTCTGGCTCTTGGCTGCGCAAATGCTGCATTGGCCGATGTGCCATCATGGTGCGGCCCCAAGAAAGCAACCATTGCCTTGCTCGATGGCTATGGTGGCAACAGCTGGCGTCAAGTAACAACCGCTTCCGGCAAGCAAACGGCATCACTATGCCCAAGCATCACGTCTTATGAATATGCTGACGGCAACGGCGATACCCAAAAATCCATCTCTGATATTAAGGGCATGGCCGCGAAGGGTGTTGACGCTCTCGTGGTGTTTGGCGATGCCGGGCCTGCAATGCTACCAGCGATCACCAGTGTGTTCAAAGCCGGAAAAGTCATTGTACCATATCGTGTGAACGTTGGCGGCAAAGAAGGTGAAAACTACACCAAGTTCATTGGCTCGTCTTTCAAGGACGACGGCGCAAGCTGGGGCAACTGGATTAAGGGTGTTCTGCCAAAGGGCGGCAACGTGTTGTTCCTCTCAGGTCCAGCTGGCAACAGCCAAGGCTTGGATGAACTTGCTGGTTTGAAATCAGTTCTAGGTGCAGAATATGTATTTGTGAATCCAGAACCATTTGCAGTGACAAACTGGGATCCTGCTTTGACACAAAAAGTGCTGACAGCTGAAATCGCCAAAAACGCCAAGATCGACGTTATTGTTTCAGATTTCGGTCCATCACTAGTGGGCGCTCTGCCATTGTTCGGAAAATCTGGCAAATCTATCCCTGCATTGGCAACATCAGATGGCAACTCACTGGGTTGCTTCTGGACGGACGTGAACAAAGATAATCCAGACTTCAAGTTGTTCACTGTGGCAACTGGCAACGACAACGTTCGCTTGGCTGTGATGCATGCGGTTGCTGCGGCAACAGGCGGCACACCTCCAACCGAACAAATTTTCAAGGCTCCTTCTTTTGAAGATTCAACAAAAAGTAATGTACAATGTCGCAAAGATCTCCCTGGCGCCATTTACCTGTCCTCAGAGTTGCCAGCTGATGAACAAGCCAAGGCTGTGAAATAATCATCTTTAATTTGCCCCGAAGGGAAATATCTCTTCGGGGTGATATGTTTTGACGGAATGAATGTCGTGGCAGCTGGAAAAGTAAATGTGAAAACGAACGAGGCAGATGCGCCAGTTTCAGGCGACGTCACGATAGAGCTTTCTAATATCTCCAAATTCTATTCTGGTGTACCGGCTCTTCGCGACGTGAGTGTCGAGTTTTACGCTGGCGAAGTTCACGCTATTCTTGGTGAAAATGGCGCTGGCAAATCTACCTTGATGAATGTGATGTCTGGCACCATTTTTCCGGAGCTGGGTAATGTCGTTTTTGAAGGCAAACGTATAACAAATATGTCGCCAGAGACTGCGGCGTCCTTAGGCATTTCCATTTCGTTTCAACACCCCGCCATTCTTGAGGATTTGTCAGTTCTCGAAAACTTGCAGGTGGCCTTGCCTGCAACTTTGTTTGCCAGACAATCGGCGGAAGCTGTTGCGCGAAAGATGATGGAAGCAGTTGGCTTGCACATACCTTTGCGCACCCGTGCCTATGCCTTAACCGTCGCAGAAAAGCATCTGTTGGAAATTGCCAAGGCGCTGGCGATCAATCCAAAAGTTCTAATCCTCGATGAACCAACCGCCTCGCTTGATCAGGAAGCAACAGACATGTTGTTCGTCCGCATTCGCGATGTTGTGAAGCGCGGCACTTCGGTGGTTTACATTACGCACCGCTTGGCTGAAATTCGCCAGATTGCTCACCGTGTCACGGTGCTGCGTGATGGCCGCAAGCGCGGCACAGGCTTGGTAAAAGATTTTAGCGATGCTGAAATTCTAGCTATGATTGTGGGCCGCACTTTGGGTTCAGCGTTCCCGCCAAAATCAAAAAATACGGTGGCAGAGGAAGTTTTTTCAGTAGCTCAACTCAGCGGCAAGGGCTTCAATGATGTCTCGTTTGACATGACGCGCGGGCAAATTATTGGCGTGGCTGGTGTGGCTGGAAACGGTCAATCTGCATTGATGCGCGCATTGGCTGGCCTGCAAGCCTCGACCGGCAAAATCAAACTTGAGGGTCGGTTGCTGAAATCCAAAGAGCTTTTGCAAGAAGCAGCTTTCATGCCTTCTGATCGCCACACGGAAGGCTTGGCATCTGGCCTCACGGTACGTGAAAATGCGTCTTTCTCAGCACTTGAAAAATTTACAACTTTTGGAATCATGAGCCAGAAGTTGGAACTCAGCGGCGTTGGTGCAACGTTCGGATCGTTGGCGGTGAAAACTGCAAGCCTCGAAGCGCCCATACTTTCGCTGTCTGGGGGCAATCAACAAAAAGTGGTGATGACACGGGCTCTTCTGTCTGACCCACGCATCATCATAGCCGATGAACCCACCCAGGGTGTTGATGTGGGTGCTCGCGCTGAAATCTATCGCATCTTGCGTGAAGTTTCTGACAAGGGAACGCCCGTGATTGTCAATTCCTCCGACGCTGCCGAACTTGAAGGCTTGTGCGACAAGGTGATTGTTCTATCGCGCGGACGTGTTGTTGAAACCTTGATTGGCGCTGATGTGCAGGAAGCCCATATTGTGGCTGCCGCTGTGAATGCCCATGGACACGCAAGCGAGGCTGGGGCCGCAAATGGCGTGAAAGCCAACAGCGGTTGGCGGCATTTTGTGCAATCCGACAATGCACCCGCTGTTCCGCTTTCGCTCGTCATCATTTTGCTTGCCCTTTTTGTGTTCAGCCAAAATGCTAATTTCCTCTCGGTCTTCAACGTTTACAACATTCTTATGTTGGCCACGGCCTTGGGCTTTATTGCCATGGGGCAAACCGTGGCTTTGCTCATGGGCGGCATCGATTTATCGGTGGGGCCGCTGGTCGGTTTTCTAGTGGTTGTTGCATCCTTTTTTATCAATGATGACAAATCCACAGGTATGATCACGGCAGGCTTTATATTGATGTTTGCTGCTGCCTTTGTGGTGGGCGCGATCAACGGTATTCTAATCCGGTTTGCCAATTTCACCGCCATCGCAGCAACCTTGGCCGTCTATGTAGCACTCCAAGGCATGAGTTTTTTGCTGCGTGATCAACCAGATGGATACATCAATGCGCGCGTGGTAGAATTGGTAACATGGCAATGGGGACCATTTCCTGTGGCGTTTATCGTTTTAGTGATCTTCGCCGTGGTGGGCGAATATCTGCTGCGTCAGTCGCGGGTGGGCTGGCAACTACGCGCCACAGGTTCTGACGAGGAATCCGCTCGCCGCATCGGTGTGTGGATTGATGGCACATTTGTGGGAGGTTACATCTTGAGTTCGCTGTTGACGGCTTGCGGTGCGGTCATGCTGATGACCCAGATCGGCGTGGGAGATCCTCGCCAAGGTGTGAACTACACCCTCGCCAGCATAACGGCCGTAGTTCTGGGTGGCACAAGCCTGCGCGGCGGCCGTGGCACATTCATTGGCACAGTTCTGGGCGCGGTGCTGATTACCGAAGTGTTGAACACTGTAACGTTCTTGGGCCTCACCCAAACCTATCAATATATTTTCCAAGGCCTGCTGATCGTCGCGGCGGCGCTCATTTACTCAACAGTGCGCAGACGCGCGGCTGCGTGATTCAATAATACCCAGCCTCGCGCATGGCTGCATCGATTCTGTTTTGGCTGCGCGTCAGTGCTTCTTCATCGGTGCAATCGCCATTGAGGGCTGCGAAAATTTCTTCGCCTAAAATTTGCTCGATCAAATAATATTCGCGCACCGGTGGTCGTTGCCAGTTATGGATTTTGTTTTGCTTTGCCAGCTTGTCAACAAAGCTTACAATGGGCGTTGAGGCCGCTGCTTCAGGATCAGCACTCACACTGAAGCGAGGGGCAACAGGAAAACCGTTCTTCACATATTCTTTCATTGCAGGCGGAGAAGCCATCCACGAGATCGCTTCAAAAGCAAGGTGAGCGCGTTCTGGCGGCAAGGATGAGGGCACTGAAAGCAAGAACCCGCCAATGGGAGAAACACTGGTGCCCCCCGGCCCATGGGGATGCGGATAATAGGCCACTTTGCGTTTCACCACGGAATGAATGTCATATTCAAAACGCGCAGCGCGCATGGTCCAGCAATAGGTCATTGCGGCATGACCGGTCATGAAATATTCGAGCGCCTTATTCCAATCGATAGCCAGAATGTCTGGTGGCGAAAGCGCTCGCAATTCGTGCATATATGCAAGTGTGTGGCGTCCCTGCGGACTTGATACGCGTGGTCGCATCGCCTCGCCTTTGAACTTGCTATAATCCACATGCAGCCGAGAATGCGGGATATTAATCACCGGGCTTCCGCAACAGCCTAAGAAAAACATAAATGAATGTGAGATCGGCATTCCTTTGGCGGCATTCCAAACCACCCCATACATGCCGCGCTTGGGATCATGCAAAGTCTTGGCCGCCTCAATCACTTTTTCAAAACTTGTCGGCTGGTGCAGGCCGCGTTCTTCAAACAAATCCTTGCGCACCGATAAAGCTTCAATCGTGCAATAAATCGGAATGCCATATTGGGTTTTATTCCATGTACCCGTGGCCCATATATTGGGATGAAAATCAAGAGGATTGATACTGCTGGTTTTAAGGAATTCAGTCAGTGGTTGGGCCACATTGTGAACGGTGCTCTCGCCCAGCCACGGCATATTCACGGCGATTACATCATATCTACTTTCAGCTCTTTGGGCATTGACAAAAACTTCTCGCCGCAATTCAGGCAGACTCAAAAGAGTGAAATTTTTTCGCGCCGAAAGTTTGCTCCGAAAGTCCGACCACATGTCGCGCATGGACGCAAAGTAGTTATCATCATGCAAAAGGAAGCGTAGCTCTGGTCCGGAATCCTTTTTCTTCTCCATGATTTCAAGCGGCGGGATAATTTGCCCAGCGAAATAAGAGCCACCAAAGTAATAGTCTTCAGAATTATTGCTCCCCCCGTTCAAACCAAATGTATCGGCAAGAAGACCTTTCACTTTTGAGGCATAGTCGTTGAAGCTGATCACCAATTTGCGGCTGGGTTCAAGATAGTGCGATTTGCCCGTGGTGCCGCGTTTGCGAAGTTGAATATCGCCACTTTCAATCATTTTGTGAATGCGGCGCATGGCGCTGGCGAATGGCACATCAGCAGCAGAAGCCAACGAAGACATTGTAATGTTATCACCGCGCAAATGGGTTTTCATCAGATAAAGAATGATATTCCAATTGGGGTCGGGCTCAGCGGCTTTCAGCAAGTTGTCGTATGGGGTGCGCATTCGTTCAAGGAACGTGATGATGCGCAAAAGTTCATCTTCAGTCATGGTGACAGACTAGACAGTTTCCACTGAGCAGAATAGGCTCATTTTGAAAGGGAGAAAACAAAATGGCAGAACAAATTTACGGCATGCACCATATTGGCATAACAGTGCCCAACATTGCAGAGGGCATCACATTTTTTAAGGCCGTGTTTGGCGCCATTGAAGTTTTTCACACGGGCGCTTTTGATGTTGACGATAGTTTTATGAAACATAAGTTAGGAGCAGCAGCCCACACACGCATACGCGATCTGGTTTTTCTCCGCTGCGGCAACGGCACAAGTGTTGAACTTTTTGAATATAGCGGTGAAGATAGTAAGGCCCGCCCCAAACGCGTTTCTGAAGTTGGTGGCGTGCATATTTGTTTTGAAGTGGAAGACGTGTTTGCCTCCGCAAAGCGGCTGAAAGCCCAAGGCATTCAATTGCTAGAAGGCCCTAACACTGTTGAGGAGGGGCCCTTGGCTGGATTTAGCTGGGTGTATTTTGAATCTCCTTGGGGCCAGATGCTCGAAATCGCCAGCTTTGATAAGTTGGGCTATGAGAAGAATAGCACTCACCGCTTGTGGAGTGCAAAACCCTAGGGAGAGTGTCAGGTTGATCGGAACAAGGGGCATCCCTATCCCGTTCAATGGTACAGGATCTTCCAACCCTTCAAAAAAATATACTATTACGTACCCCCTGGTCATTATAAAACGACATCATTGGAGTGAGGCAACCTGTTGAGGTTGAACAACTGCTGCTGAAGACCCTGAGGCATCGCTTCAAGGTCGTGACTTCGGGCATTATTGCTGATGTAGGTGGACTTTCCATTGACCATTCCGCCTGTCGACTCAGCCTTGAACTTAGTTCGCATAGGGGATTGCCAAAGAGACACGAGAGCATCGAACTCAGTGACCATTTTGGAATCGCGGTTGAGGTCAAGCGAGGGACTAGTGGCCATAATCTGTAATCTACTGCGGTTAAGCTGGAGGTCTTAGGTATTTTAGTAACTTACTTGCTCGGTCCAACTTCTGTTGCTGCCGATTTTGACTATTGGCTTTGAAATGAAGACGTTAAGAAGGGTGAGAGTTCGACAGTAGGTCCTTTCCCACCCCAGAATTTCTTGTCTTTTGGATAAAACCTACACCCCTTGACATGCGCTTAAAACGGCCGCGAACAGGGCCTTTTTTGGGTGGAGCACAATTGAACTGCCCCAAAGTGAGAGAGAGATGCGGTTCTCCTTGGCGCTGTAGCATATAGAGCGCGACTACAAAAAATCTTCTCGCCCTTAATGCCGCGAAAATTCCGTTTCCGACCGCACTTTATTTTGCAGGGGCTATCGACGCCGACCTTTCAAATCCTTCGCTTTTGAAGTCGTCATGTTTTGTGAAACCGAAGGCAAACTTCAATTTGAAAGCAAATCTGAAGTGGAACAATTTAAAGTTGACTTAGATATAAAATACACCCATTAATCTTTTATTAATAAAATTAGAAGTAGAATAAATTAATAAAAAAACGCTTAGATTGTAAGTTGATTTTGGAGGATACTGTGATTAAACAACAACTTATCTCGATTAAGAACGGCCAATCACAACTTTCAGCGGGCGATCAGGCTAAGGTTTTCAAACTCCCGGTCGATGCGAATCATGTTCAAAATACGGCGCAAGTGGGCGATGATCTCTTGGTAAAGCTCGATGACGGGCGAATAATTACGATCAAACACTATTTCAGACATGGTGCTCATTTCAATCAATTGGCTTTTGCCTCCGACGCCCAAAACCTTCAGACGACCGAAGTTGAAAAGGGTTTCATTATTGAACCAACCTCATTCACTGCGACTCCGCATAAAACGTCGCCTTCGATATGGATGTTGGGACTTGGTGCGCTACTGCTGGGCGGTGTTGGCATTGCCGCGACGGCAACGGGCGGTTCGCAACCCAATCCTACTCCAGCTGCACCTGCTATAAATACAACAGCCAACTCTAATGGAACGATCACAGTTTCAGGCACAGGAGCGGCAGGCTCCACCGTTAACCTAACCTATCCGGATGGAACAAAAGCCTCCGTGACGGTTCCCAGTTCAGGCATATTTTCAGTAACCTCACCGACGCCTCAAACGTCAGGTTCAGTTCTTGCGAGCCTAACCAATCCCGCGGGACTAACTTCACCTTTAACATCCGTCCTCGTAATTGATAACACAGCGCCACTGGCGCCAATAGCCACAACGACAGCCAATCCTAATGGTACAATTACAGTTTCAGGCACAGCCCAGCCAGGTTCGACCATCAAAACGACTTTCCCCGATGGCACCATTGGCACCACCGTTGTTCCGGCCAGCGGCCAATACACAATCACTTCACCCACGCCACAAACCTCTGGCCCAGTATCAACTACGGCCACTGATCCTGCCGGCAACATCTCAACGGCCACCACAGGTACCTATACTGATATCACGTCACCCTTAGCGCCAACGACAACCGCCACAACGAACCCCAATGGCACGTTGACTGTCGGTGGTGCTGCTGAGCCAGGTTCAACCGTGAAGGTTACATTCCCCGATGGTACGACAGGGACAGCCGTGGTTCCAGCTAATGGTCACTATGCTGTCACATCAATTACGCCGCAGACTTCAGGTGCTGTAGAAGCCTCCGTAACCGATACCGCAGGCAATACTTCGCCCGTCACCGCCAGCACATTTAACGATACCACCACACCTCTAGCACCAACAATGACATCAACTGCAAATCCTGACGGCACTTTGAAAGTGTCGGGCACAGCAGAGCCCGGTTCCGCCGTCAAAGTCACCTTCCCAGACGGCACCAGCGTAATAGTTCCAGTGTCACCGGCAGGCACATATTCAGCAACATCAACAACACCACAGGGCTCAGGATCAGCCAGTACTATGGCAAAAGATGCAGCAGGTAACATATCGCCCGCAGCCAGCATCACTATTACTGATACAACTGCCCCTGTCGCTCCGACAATGACACCCGCCTCCAATCCCGATGGAACGGTATCAGTGGCGGGCACTGCCGAGCCCGGCTCGTCTGTTAAAGTCACCTTCCCCGATGGCACAACTGGCACCGCTATAGTGCCCTCAAATGGTCACTATAGTGTCACATCGGTAACCCCACAAACCACTGGCTCTGTCCATGCCATAGCAACCGATGCCGCTGGCAATGCGTCTCTGGTGGCCAGTGGCACATTCACCGATTCAACCGCTCCATTGGCACCGACTGTCACGTCAGCAGCCAATCCAAATGGTACACTTACTGTATCAGGGACCGGCGAACCGGGTTCTACTGTAAAAGTCACTTTCCCTGATGGGACGACTGGTACTGCAATAGTTCCTGCGAGCGGCACCTATGTGATCACATCTGAAACACCGCAGGGATCAGGAGTAGTCTCAGCCACAGCAACCGATGTTGCAGGCAATGCATCACCTCCTGCTACAGCCACCTATGCTGACGCAACGGCTCCGCTGACGCCAACTGCTGTCACCACTGCCAATGCCAACGGCACCCTCACAGTGGGCGGCACCGCGGAACCGGGCACGACCGTAAAAGTTACATTCCCTGATGGCACCAGCACCAACGTGCCTGTGCCGGCAAATGGCATCTATTCGACAACCTCGCCTACACCCCAATCTAGCGGCTTGGTATCGGTGGTTGATAAGGACGCAGCAGGTAACTCATCACCTGCCATAACCAACACCTATACCGATACAACACCGCCTATCACTCCAACGTCAACCACAACTGCCAATCCCGATGGCACATTGAAAGTTACAGGCACGGCTGAACCCGGTTCCACCGTCAAAGTAACCTTCCCTGATGGAGCGGTGGCCACTGTCGTTGCGGGTGCCAATGGCGCTTACACAGCAACTTCAGTAGCGCCACAAACATCAGGCATAGTTGCTGTTATGGCAACCGATGCGGCAGGTAACGCCTCATCGTCAGCCGCATCAACCTTCACTGACAACACAGCACCCCTAGCCCCAACCATCACTACAACTGCCAATGCTAATGGCACGCTGACTGTGGCAGGGGCGGGCGAACCTGGCTCGACCGCAACGGTCACCTTCCCAGACGGCACGACGGCTGTTGTTCCTGTGGCCGCTAATGGCACATATTCTGCAACATCAGCTCTGGCTCAGCCCTCAGGCGCGGTCACTGTGGTTGATAAGGATGCTGCAGGCAACACTTCGCCTGTGACCACCAGCACTTATGCCGATACAATGCCACCGCTCGCTCCAACAGCAACTCCCACTGCCAATTCCAACGGCACATTGACAGTGGCTGGCACAGGCGAACCCGGTTCTACTGTTAAAGTTACCTTCCCCGATGGCACATCGGCCTCAGTTCCTGTGGCTGCCGACGGTACATACACCGCAACATCAGCTGGCCCACAAACTTCGGGCTCGGTGACAGTCACTGACAAGGACCCCGCTGGTAATATTTCTCCAACCACTACCTCGGCCTATATTGACAGCGCGGCACCTTTGGCACCCAGTGCAGCGCCGGTCGGCAATCCAAATGGAACACTTACAGTCACTGGCACAGCTGAACCTGGCTCAAATGTGAAAGTCACATTCCCTGACGGCACCACCGCAACCGTGCCTGTAGCCGCCAACGGCGATTACACAGCAACAAGTGCTACACCGCAAACCTCAGGTATCGTGACAGCCGTTGCAAAAGATGCAGCAGGCAACATCTCGCTGCCAGCAAGCAGCACTTACACGGACGTAACGCCACCCGCTGCTCCAACGCTGGTGACAACCGCCAACCCAGATGGCACATTGAGTGCAACTGGCACTGGCGAGCCCGGCTCCACAGTAAATGTCACATTCCCCGATGGCACGTCGATCAACGCCACTGTGGCGGCCAACGGTTCATATACAACGAATTCTGCCGCGCCACAAACTTCCGGTACTGTGACGGCGACCGACAAGGATGCTGCTGGCAATGTTTCGGCACCCGTCACCAAGACCTTTAACGACACCACGCCACCGCCAGAGCCACTGCCCCAGACGAATGTAAACCCCAATGGTACTCTCACCGTGTCGGGTACAGGTGAACCCGGCTCGACGATGACGGTAACTTTCCCAGATGGAACGTCCGTCACTGTCCCAGTGGCAGCAAACGGCACTTACGCCACGACCTCCGCTACGCCTCAAACAACCGGTAACGTGATCGTTGTCGACACTGACGTTGCGGGCAATGCTTCTCCCCCCGGTTCAATGTTCTACTTCGACTCGACAAATCCTTTGGCGCCAACGCTCGGCATCATAGCAAACCCCAGCGGCACGCTCACTGCATCCGGGACAGGTGAACCAGGCTCAAGTGTGAAAGTTACATTCCCAGATGGAACGACCAGCACCGGCCCGGTTGCCGCCAACGGCACTTACACAGTAACCTCGGCCGCGCCGCAAGGATCTGGCATTGTAACAGCCGTGGACAAGGATGCTGCGGGCAATGTCTCACCTGCCACGACGCGCGTCTACACCGACACGACCGCACCTGCTGGGCCTACGTTGAACACTACGGTAAATCCCGATGGCACGTTGAAAGTCTCTGGCAACGGCGAACCCGGTTCTACGGTTAAAGTGACGTTCCCAGATGGCACCATAGCCAACGCCACCGTTGCTGCCAACGGCACGTACTCAGTCACCTCAATTACACCACAATCATCCGGCCCGATCAGCGCTGTTGACACCGATGCCGCTGGTAATTCGTCAACCCCCGCAACAAGCGCATACATTGATACAACAGCGCCACTTGCGCCCACACTGATTAAAACAGTAAATCCAAATGGTACATTGACTGTTTCTGGCGCAGCTGAACCAGGATCAACTGCAATCGTAACCTTCCCTGACGGTACAACCGCATCTGTGCCGGTGGCACCAAACGGAACTTACACGGCGACCTCGGTGGCACCACAAACCAATGGTACCATTTCGGTGGTTGATAAGGACGCCGCGGGAAACACATCACCTGCTACAGCAGCGATTTTTGCTGACACAACTGCACCTTTGGCTCCAACAGTGACATCGGCGCCAAATGCCAATGGTACGCTCACGGTCTCAGGCCTAGGCGAACCCGGTTCCACGGTCAAAGTCACATTCCCAGATGGCACAACCGCATCCGTAACTGTGGCTGCCAACGGCACTTACACCGCCACCTCGACTGGCCCACAAACCACCGGCACCATATCGGTGGTTGATAAAGACGCTGCTGGCAACACGTCGCCTACAACGAGCACAGGCTATACTGACATCACGGCACCTTTGGCACCGACCCTAACAGCCACGCAAAATGCCAATGGCACGCTCACGGCCTCGGGCACAGGCGAACCCGGTTCCATCGTGAAAATCACATTCCCAGATGGCACCACAGCCAACGCCACAGTTGCGACCAATGGTGTGTACAGTGCAACGTCAGTCGCCGCGCAGCCGTCTGGCACAGTCACAGCCGTCGATAAGGACACGGCTGGGAATTCCTCAGTGGCGACCACGACGGCTTTCATCGATCCACCACCTGCGGCGCCAACTTTGGTTTCAACCACCGATCATACCGGGCCTGTCCAAGGTCCGATGGGGCCAAGCGCATTTACTGACGAAACCCATCCAACGCTGGCTGGAACCGGAATCGCTGGCTACGCGATCAACGTCTATAATGGCGCAACGCTCGTTGGCACCACGACGGTGGACGGCACGGGACATTGGACCTTGTCCACTTCAACGCTTGCCGAGGGTGCGCACACGCTCAATATCAAGCAACTTGATCTGGCCGGAACCGCCAGTGCCGTGGTGTCGACCAACTTCACAGTTGATTTGACTCCACCAACAGTCACTGCGGCAATCGCCAACGGCATCGATAATGTTGCACCAGTTGCGGGCAACTTTGCCAATGGTGGAGCAACCAATGATACGCAACCCGCGTTCGCGGGCACACTGACCAGCGCACTGTCGACTGGCGACCACCTTCGCGTCTCGGTAACTGACGGTCTCGGCGTGGTTCGTGTGTTTGACTCAGCCGTCGATACTGCGATCCTGACTGTCACGGGATCAACCCTCAGTCTCGACCTCAACAGCCAACCGGCGCTGGCCAACGGTACGGTTTCACTTTCGGCTACTGTAGTCGACTTGGCAGGCAATATCGGAGCTGCAACTACGTTCAGTTACGCACAAATCACGACGCTCACCACTGCACCTACGGTTGACTTGGCTACCGCCAGCGATAACGGTACTTCGTCACTTGACAACATCACATCAGTTTCCACCCCAACAATCAGTGGCACCGTGGCAACCAGCGTCGCTTCAGTTACGATTTTTGTGGATAGCGATAGCAGCGGCACGTTCAACTCTGGCGATGTCGTACTGGCGTCTAACGTTGCGGTCACTGGCGGCACTTATTCTGCAATGCTGGCCCCGATGGCAGACGGCAGCTACAAGGTTATGGCCTATGCTACCGATGTGGCTGGCAATATTGGCCCCGCAGGCGCGTTGGACGGCAATGCAGCTGCGCGTCTGGTAATCAACAACTCAGCCCCAGCGGCGGTGCTGACAACCAACCAAGCCTTCGCCGAGCTCGGCTATTCGACAGCGAGGATTGGTGATTTCAACGGTGACGGCTTTACTGACTTCATCGTTTCGGCGCCGGTCAACGAAGACGGGCATCTCGGCACCAATATTTCTAAATCATATATCGTCTATGGGGGTGCGAACGGGTTGCCAAGCATGAATCTCAGCACGATGACGGCAAGCCAAGGGATTACGATCTCTGCCACGAGCTTCCACTTGCCCGCAGCGCAGCCGGTCTACCAAAACCTCACGGGTTCGACGGTCATTAACATTGGTGACATCAATGGCGACGGCTTTGCCGATGTTGCAATTTCGTCTAATATGAGTAATCGGACCTATGTGGTGTTTGGGCGCGCTGGCAACACAACCGCGGGC
>JANMWK010000064.1:0-3777 GCA_031393975.1 Hyphomicrobiales bacterium | reverse complement strand
GATCGGCGCACGGTTGCGCAACGCCATGTCTTGCAGCTTGGTAATTTTACGCGAATGAGTTTCGGACAATGAACCGCCAAACACTGTAAAATCTTTGGCAAACACATAGACCACACGGCCATTCACCGTGCCCCACCCGGTTACCACGCCATCGCCTGGAATTTTGGTTTTTTCCATACCGAAATCGGAACTGCGATGTTCAACGAACATGTCAAACTCTTCGAACGAATTTGCATCCACTAGGAGCTCAATGCGTTCGCGTGCAGTGAGTTTGCCGCGCGCGTGTTGGGCATCGACACGTTTTTTGCCACCGCCCGCGCGTGCCTCTGCGCGACGTCTTTCCAAACTTGTAAGAATCTCCTGCATGAACCAGCTCCCGTTGGACGCAGGTTAGGCAGCGCTTGGAAAAAGGTCAAACCAGCTTATTGGGCAGCTTTGATCACAACATCAATTTTGGGAACAGCAGCGGCGCAGAAGCCTGCATTGTCGGCCTTGGCTGCGGCTTCAGTCTCGCTCCACAAGGCATCCAAATCACCTTGTGCCAGTCCGCTTTTCTGTTCGGCACGCTGAACAGCATCACCCAACTGGCTGGATTTGCTGCTGTCCAGTTTCGGCGCACACACTTTGCCAGCCACGCCAGCTGCATAGGCACTCACCAGCTCGGCAGGCGCCGCATGCGCCATCACAGCACCGAGAGTGAGAGCGGATGCAAAAAGCAGTGAAAGAATAAGCCGCGACGTCATGATTTTCCCCGAATGTTGATATATTATTTCTGCCCATCAATCATGACTGGTTAAGGGCACGAATGTGGCAAAAATCTATTAAACCTTGAGAAGGTTAAGAAACTCCAAACTGCCATCGAAATCCATGCGGCGAAAGGTGCGGCGGGCTGCGGCTTCATCGTCCTCGCCCCACGTCGCGATCTGGAAATCCTCTTCAACATGGGCTGCGTCCCAGCCCTGTTCGCCTGAAATGGCACCAGACGTCAACATCAGTCCAAGCAAGGCTGATCCCGTCAACGTCGTCAGATTATGCGCTACCGTCAGCTCAAAATTTGTGAGACCAGCCACATAGTTTTCGATTTTTTCAAGTGTGGCATCAGCCTGTTTTTGGTGAATGATCCCTGATACAAATGTAACCTTGGCATTCATCGCGGTTGCTGTCCACGCCACAATTGGGTCCCAGGCTTTTGCCTGAAGTTCAACCAGCTTTTCGGGGGCGTCAGCGCGGTAACACACCATGTCAGAACCTGCAAATTCCACGACCTGCCCCGCCACAAATTTGCGTTCCAGTCCGGCGCGGTCAATCGCCGTATTGGCCAGTTTCGTCAAAGGCATCGCAGCGGGATTGATAAATTCATCCTGTGCATTCCATTCCGCGGCAATGGCATCGGCCAAAGCGCGTGAGGGCAGAACAAGTTTTGCTTTCATCGGTGTTTTTACCGAGCGGCCATCCAAGGCGATGCCGAGATCGTCGTTTACCATCGCCAGTTTATAAAATTTCTTTGGCAAGGGCCGCACAATGCGGTCCCGCGAAAGCCGCTCCCAGCGCTCGTCTGCCGTCTCAGTCGTCAAATCTTTGTGCATCAAATCCAAGCTTTTCAAATGTATCAATCATGTGGTCAGGCAGTGGCGCGGTGATATCGACAATGCCTTCGCGCGGATGCGGGAATACCACACGGCGCGCGTGAAGGTGCAATTTGTTGGTAATTCCTGCAGGCAATTCCAGATCGCCGTTATATTTATTATCGCCGAAAATCGCGGTGCCAATATGCGCTGTGTGGGCCCGCAATTGGTGCTGCCTGCCTGTGAGTGGTTTTAGAGATAGCCATGCCGCTCGGTTTTCGAATTTCCCCAGCACTGCATATTGCGTGACGGCGGATTGTTCATCCTCTTCTTCGCCTGCTTTGGAAGCCCGCATCCGGTCACCATCCTCGCTTCGGGCTTTGATCAAAGCCACATCGATGCGCCCTTGCGCAGGAGTTGGTACACCCTTCACAACGGCCCAATAGGTTTTTTTCACCAGCCGCGTCGCAAATAATTTTCCCAAAGCAGCAGCAACAGCGCGGCGTTTGGCGATCACAATCACTCCTGACGTATCACGGTCCAAGCGATGCACCAGCAGAGGCCGTTCACCCAATTCCTTGCCCAGCCCCATCAATAAGCCATCTAAATGGGTGTGGGTCTTGGTGCCTCCTTGCACTGCAAAACCCGCAGGTTTGTTCAATACAAAAATGTCATCATCCTCATGGATCACCATCGACGAGAAGAACTGGCGTTCATAAGGCGTAAGCGGCACCACATCTTCTTTGGGCGTGTCAGCGGGGCGCTTATCAAAAGCTAATGGCGGCACCCGAATATCCTGGCCTTTAACAAGCCGCGAATTGGTTCTCACCCTGCCCGCCCCCACACGCACCTGGCCAGTGCGGGTAAGCTTGTTGAGATAAGCAAATGTCACTTGGGGAAAGTGCACTTTGAACCAGCGGTCCAGTCGCATTCCGTCTTCATCTTCCGAAACTTCATAGCGTTTAACTTCGGCGGCCATTAAGCGAAAGCCTTAAAACCAACAATCACAGCGATGAGAGAAAGCACAACAGATGTTGCAGCATAACCAACGGCCGCTGCCATTTCGCCCCTTTGCATCAAACCGAAAAAATCGAAAGAGAATGCAGAGAATGTGGTGAAGCCACCCAACAGTCCTGTGGTTAAAAACAACCTTGTGTTTTCATCATCTGGTAGCTTGGCAGGGAACCAAACAGTGATCGCCCCCATTGCAAAACAGCCAAAAACGTTGACGATAAGTGTTGCCCAAGGAAAGCCCGCGCCGAGCAAGCGGGGTGCAACCAAATTTACGCCATAACGTGCGGATGAGCCGATCGCCCCGCCCAGCGCCACCCAGATAAATCCCGTCATAACCAGCCTTTTTGCCGGAAATAGTAGATCGGGATGACGGCTGAGAGAATCATCAGCACCAGCGCAAAGGGATAACCCAATGCCCAATCCAGTTCCGGCATGGCCTTGAAATTCATACCATACATGGAAGCGACCAGCGTTGGGGGTAAAAAAATCACAGATGCAATCGAGAAAATTTTAATGATGCCATTCTGCTCAATGGAAATCATGCCTAAAACCGCATCGAGCAGAAAGCTGATTTTGCCATTCAAGAATCCGGCGTGGTCAGACAGCGAGATCACATCGCGTTGAATCACTTTAAGTCGCGCTTTGTTCTCCCTCACTTCTTTGGTGAGCTTCTTTTGATCAATCACGGCCTGCATGAAAGCTGCCATGCGCCCAATTGAAAGCAGGCTTTCGCGCATCTTCGAGGTAAAATCACCCTCCTCGCCCACTCTACCCAAAAGCATTTCCAGGTTTTTAGGCTTCTTGCGCCGAGGGCTTTTATCAGGACGGAGGAAAGATGTGTCAAAAACCTGCTTTGACGTTTCATCGACAATGGCACCCACGCGCTCCAAATGGTCGGCACCGCGGTCAACCACAGCCTCAATGAGGCTGATCAAAACACTCCAGCCGGTCATCACAGAAGCTTGCGGCTTCATCGCCTGCTTTACATAAACCGGAAAGGCCTGCGGATGATGATAACGGATTGTTATCAAATGATTGTCTTTTATAATGAAGGTGACGGGCGACGATTCAGGCCGATCGTCTTCGCCGCGCCGAATGAGGTTAGCCGTCATAAAGGCCGCACCATCATCTTGATACAATCGGCTGGACGCCTCAATTTCTGCAAGTTCGCCACGCGTTGGGATGTCTATGCCTAGGG
>JANMWK010000041.1:0-46002 GCA_031393975.1 Hyphomicrobiales bacterium | reverse complement strand
ACAGCCAGTATCAGCGGCCTACCCCTTCATGATGGTATGCAACAGATCATGATTATAACCCAGTAAGAAGGTCACCGCCGAAACAGCAAACAGAGAATATTCGCGCATTCGGCGCTGCATACCCAGTTGTCTCCGGTGCACTTCGCATTCCCTGTTGGTTGGTGTCGTAAAAGAGGCCCGTTTGCCGGGCGCTTTGCGCATTTCTCTCTGCTAGTCTTATATTCTCTTAACTAGGAAGATTTATTGGCGGAGAGGGAGGGATTCGAACCCCCGGAGGGCTTGCACCCCCTACGGTTTTCAAGACCGTCGCGATAGACCACTCCGCCACCTCTCCGCATTGAAAAGTGAGGGCATTATTGCGCTTCAATTAGCATTGTTTTGGCGTGTGGCAAGGGGAACCCTGCCCCACATAGCAAAAAACCCCACAAGCCGTGGCTTGCAGGGTTTGTTCTTTGCAGGGTGGTAATATTATAGGCGATAAAGAATTTGATCAGTCCAGAAGCGTTCAAGGCGTCCCAGCGCTTTATTGAGGCGATCAAATTCATCGGTTGAAAGGCCAACAACTTCTTCAATGGCTTGCAGCTGGCGGTTATAAAGCGCATCCACACGGTTGCGGATGGCGGTGCCCTTGTCTGTGAGTTTCACACGCACACTGCGCTTATCGGCGTTTGAACGTTCATGGTTCACATAGCCCAGCTCTACCAATTTCTTCAAATTGTAAGACACATTCGAGCCTTGATAATGGCCGCGGGTTTTAAGTTCGCCAGCTGTGAGTTCAGAATCGGAAATGTTGAATAGCAAAAGCGCTTGCACCGGATTGACTTCTTTGTCGCCGCTGCGTTCAAAATCATCCTTGATGACATCGAGAAGTCGGCGGTGCAGACGCTCAATCAATGTCAGAGATTCCATGTAACGGTTCTTGATATCCATGCGCTTTGTATCAACGGGCGCGTTCCGTGTATCCCCCAAAATCACTTGCGTATTCATTGTAACCACCTCTGTTTTTCCTGTTTCTTAAAGCCAGCCTCTTGATGGGCTTGGTCTTCTTGATGTTTTTGAGAGTAACTGGCGGGGTTTAAGGGGGGCTGAATAGACTCGGTAAATTTATCCTTATATTTGCGACAATTTGCATCTGTTTCGATTAGAGTTGATAGAGTCTTTTTTTCCTAACTTTATCGCGGCTGAATAAATAGGGTTAACATCGTACAAATAAAAACCGCTGGAAAGTTGATCCCGACGGTTTCGCCGAATGAGGGATTTGTTAACCGCAGCTTTGGGCGTTAGCTTTGGCTTCCGATTGTTGCATCACAGTAGCCACTGCAGAACGGCCAAAGGTTGAAAGCACTGCTTCATGCGTGTTGACCACAGTTTGATAAAAGCTTGAAATTTCACGCGATGAAATTGAGCCACAGCGGCGGGCGAAATAATATCGCTCTGTGATGCTGGCATATTGCGCCAGACCCGCTTTGACTGGAAGCGTCGTTCCTAGTGCGGTTTGCGTATCGGCATCCAGCATGATTTTTATACGTGGAGTTTTAAGGGATTGAACTACCGAAATTGCGGGTGCGGCAACTGCAACTTGCTCTTTGGCCGGTGCCACTGTGGCCCGGACCGTAGCTTGTTTGGCGAACGATAAGATCGCGTTTAAATCGGCATGTTCAGACTCTGTACATGTTGCGTTCTTGCCAGACGCGTGGCCCGAAGCCATAGCATTTTTGGTGATTTCAACCGTAGTGCGTTTGGCCAAAGCCAGTTCAGCGCGGGCCATGAGGCCTGACAAATCATCGCGGTCGGCAGAGCTTAGAAATTTGCATTTTGAATCCAGTGCTTGCGAACGAGCCAGTAGCTTGATGGCCTGTTGGGCTTGCGTTTCATCAGCATAGGCTCGCTGTTGGCTCGAAAGCAACGCCATTGCCGCCACCACGAAAGTTATATTAATCAATAAAGTTCCACGGCGCATGTCTCTACCCTCAGAAAGAATGGGCTTTCGTTTTGCACCGTCGATGGTTCATAATTGTTAAAATTTGAATGATTGTCTTAAGGCTATGGTTAATCATTTCTTGCTGCAGTTTGCCATTCGCTTTGCTGCAGAGTATTGAAAACTTATGAGCAAAATCATTCCTTCCCAGTTTCCGGCTACGCGACTGCGGCGCAATCGTAAATCCGCATGGACTCGGGCTCTTGTTTCTGAAAACACTTTACAAGTATCTGATCTCATCTGGCCGATGTTTGTAATTGAAGGTGAGAACAAGACCGAACCTGTTTCTTCAATGCCGGGGGTGGAACGCACCTCGATTGATCTGGCGGTGGGCAAGGCACAAGAAGCAGCCAAGCTTGGAATTCCGTTGATCGCGCTATTTCCCAATACCCATCAAGAACTACGTACGGAGGATGGACGCGAGGCGATGAACAGCGAAAATCTCATTTGCCGCGCAGTGCGGGCCATTAAGAAAGCAGTACCGGAAATTGGCGTGATGTGCGATGTGGCATTAGATCCCTACACCAGCCACGGCCATGACGGATTGATGGAACATGGCCGCATTCTGAATGATACAACAATTTCAGTTTTGGTGGCCCAAGCCTTGGCGCAGGCGGAAGCTGGTTGCGATGTGATTGCGCCATCGGACATGATGGATGGGCGCATTGGCGCAATTCGTGTAGCCTTGGAAACACGTGGTTTTCATGACGTGCAGATTATGGCTTACAGCGCAAAATATGCGTCGGGATTTTACGGGCCCTTTCGTGAAGCCGTGGGCTCATCGGCTCTGTTATTGGGTGACAAACGCACTTATCAAATGGACCCTGCCAATAGTGACGAAGCGATGCGCGAAGTAGCGATGGATTTGGCCGAGGGTGCCGATATGGTGATGGTGAAACCTGGAATGCCCTATCTTGATATTGTGGCCCGCGTGAAACGTGAGTTTGGTGTGCCCACTTTTGCTTATCAAGTGTCTGGTGAATATGCGATGATGATGGCTGCTTTTGAACGCGGTTGGTTAGACCCTAAAAAAGTGATCCCTGAAAGTTTGCTAGCCTTTAAGCGTGCAGGCGCTAATGGCGTGCTGACTTATTTTGCGCTGGATGTGGCGCGAAGCTTAAAGTCATAATTATTGCAATTTAAATTACAATGTTTACTGGGTTGGTTCTGGGCCACCCGGCATCCATTCAATTTCGCAGCATTGCCGAGTGTCGCCGTTGGAACGGGCGAGCATGAGTTCGAGTTGGTAAGCGCGGGCATTTTCTGCTGCCAACGCGTTCAGATCGCAGCCTTGGCTCATATCCTTTGAGCCATATGCCCCGCTTTGCAAAGCGTTATTATAATTCTGATTCAGGCCTTGGCCAAAAGCTGCTGGTCATTCACTAAAATGGTGGCGGAGTTGCGATAGTTCTTGTTGAATCGCATTTACATCATAATTCTGAGCTTTCGCCGGAGCGTTCAAACTCTCAGTGTAATGGCCATAGAAATATCAATTCAGGATCGCTTGGGCACAAGTTCCATAATTATCTCGTTGTTGAAGTCAGGCACAACATCCCAATAATATTTTGAAGACGCAGCGCCTCGCTCTGCGAAAATTAAGTTGGCACAAATTAGCAGTACGGTTGCCAAGCGGATTCTCATCGGCCTAAGGCCAAACATCGACAGTGAACTTTTCACGGCCATTTTTTCTAGGCCACATTCACTTAAAGGCGCAAATGTTTCGCTAAGACGCTCCATTTTACAACCAACCTTGATTGCCTTTTTTTGTGCGCCCCCGGCGCATTTAATACGGTACAGAGACCGGTTTTGAAAGTTACTGACCACGCCATCAAATTGACCCTTAGGCTGATCAAGCCAAAATTGTCTTGCCTTTAACGGGTTGGCGCCGACTGGAATTTCCGGGTGATTTAATTCTACCGCATCAACCGCGCAATCAAGCTTGACGTATCCCATCTGCCGCCGCCCATTTTCTGCACTTCGGAATAGAATTGATCGACCAGTGCAGTGACGGGCAGATGCGATTGGTTTTTGCGTGCTTCGTTCAAGCAAATTCCTAAATCTTTGCGCATCCAATCGGCGGCAAAGCCAAAATCAAATTTTCCAGCGATCATAGTTTTATGGCGGTTTTCCATTTGCCATGATCCAGCTGCACCTTTGGAGATAACTTCGATCACTTGCTCCATATCGAGACCCGCTTTCATGCCGAATTGCACGCATTCAGCAAGACCCTGCACCAAGCCCGCTATGGCGATTTGATTGCACATTTTGGCGAGCTGTCCTGAGCCTGCAGGCCCCAGATTGCGGCACATGCGGGCATAATTTGCGATTAAGGGCTCGGCCTTACTATAATCCTCATCATCTCCACCGCACATCACCGTGAGCAGACCATTTTCGGCACCCGCTTGGCCGCCAGAGACAGGTGCATCGACAAAGCCTAGCCCACGCTTTTTGGCTTCGGCATGAAGTTCGCGGGCCACATCGGCAGTGGCTGTGGTGTGATCGACGAATATGGCACCCGGCTTCATGGCTTGAAACGCTCCGTGAGTGCCGATGGTAACGTCGCGCAAATCCTGATCATTGCCGACGCAAGCAAACACGAAGTCAGCCCCTTCGGCGGCTGCCTTTGGTGTGGCAGCAGAATGGCCCTTATTGGCGCCGATCCATTTTTCGGCTTTGGCCGTTGTGCGGTTATAGACCGTCATTTCCACAAGAGCTTTCCGCTGCAAGTGTCCAGCCATGGGAAAGCCCATGACGCCAAGGCCAATCCATGCTGTTTTGAAGGTCATTTGCAGCTCCTAAATTTTTGCCTCTCTTAGAAGAAACTCTAGCCATATTCCAGCTATTTGGCATATAGTTAGGCTTAGAGGATTTGAATTTGAGCATTGAGCGCCGCAATTTTCCGCAGTTCTTCATCACTGCGCCAACCCCCTGCCCGTATTTGCCAGGCAAATATGAGCGCAAGGTATTTACGCATTTGGTCGGGCAAGATTCGCGGCATTTGAACACACAGCTTTCGCAAGGTGGTTTTCGACGCAGCCAGAATATCGCTTATCGCCCGGCTTGTGACCATTGCCATGCCTGTTCATCAACGCGGGTTCCGGTGGCCAGCTTTGATTGGACAAAGAGTTTCAAACGGGTTTTGAAGCGCAACCGCGATGTAGTGGCCACGTCGGTTTGCGCCCAAGCGACCAGCGAGCATTACTCGCTGTTTCGCGGTTATATTGACACACGTCATTCCGAGGGCGGCATGGCTGATATGAGCGTGCTCGATTTTGCTGCCATGGTGGACGACACGACGGCTGATAGCCGCCTCGTTGAATATCGATTTGCAGCAGGTCATCCGCAAGAGGGCGAATTAATTTGTGCTGTGCTGATGGATATTTTGGGTGATGGGCTTTCGCTGATTTATAGCTTTTACGAGCCATCATATGCCTATCGCAGCCTTGGTACCCTAGTGGTTTTAGACAGTATCATACGAGCCCAAAGGCTGGGATTGCACTACGTCTATTTAGGGTATTTTGTGAAAGGTTCCCAAAAGATGGAATATAAGGCCAAATTTATGCCGCAGGAGCGCTTGGCGCCTGATGGCTGGTATTTGTACAGAAACCAAGCCTGATTGTGCAGTTGCCCTCATTTTGGCTGTTAACCTTCGCATTCATTTTTACATAATATTATTGACTCCCTTGGCTGATAGCCGCACGAATACGTGGAAAAAATAAGGGTTGATAACGTGGGCAGTAAGGGACTTCACAATCCACTAGGTGTGGTCAAACTTTGTGCCGAGCTTCAAGGTCAGCTCAAAGCCGCGGGTTTTTTGGTTCGCACTAATTCCAATCTTAAAGCCTTCAGCGAAGTGAGATTGGCTTTGCGTGGCACCCCAGTTGGTCCCATGCATGATCCAAGTGTGTGTGATTTCAGCAATGAACGCGCCTTCTGGATGGAGCTGATTGACGATGCCGGTAAGACGGTTGGAATGCAGGCTTATCGATGTGATGACGTTTCAACCAGTCTCGCAGATTGGCTACCGAGTTATATGATAGGCGTTTATATGCGCCGACAAGAATTGATGGTGCCCAGCACGGCAAATCCGCCGCAGGGCAGTATTTCTGAGCAGCTTTGTGGGCGGCTGGTGTATCACGGTGAATTGTGGCTGAGCAAAAGCATCAAAGCCAGACAGACGATTGATGTCTTTTCTAAACTTGGTTCATTGCTGGCCCTGTTAAAATGGAACCCTGATGCAATTTGGGCTCTGACCAGTTATCACATGGCCACGCGCGGTTATGCCAGCCGGATGGGCTATCCCTATTTGGAACGCGGCTTTCTGCGCTGGCAATGGTTTTCGGATGGCGTCGATGCCGTTGAATATTTGGCAGTGGCATCCAAACCCTATTTGGAGCAGCTGGTGGAAGAAGAACTTACTACCGTGAAGAGTTGCCCTCAATCTGAAGCATAATAGGCCCACCCTAAATCACGTTGAAGCTGATCCGCGAAATCTCTGATATTACGGCCACGCTATGACTGCCAGGTGACCCCCGTTTTGGCAAAATTAGTCTCTGATACGGCACCCAATGGACTTGGTTGTCTGGCAAACGAAACGCCGCCAAAATATGATCGGTCCGGGGTTTACCTGTATTGATAACATATTTATAGGCTTCATTTACTGTATCATTGTAGGAGCCAATGGGTTGGCAGGGAAACGACGACAGATATGTGCCGTAAAATTTGCTAATTGGTGATTTTGCACCGACTCTGTCGACCACAAATTGCTGCGATGCTTCTTCAAAACTACATTCAACAGCATAATCTTCTGGTGGCACCGTGCTGAGGAGGCAATCTTTCAATAGAGGTGTTAAAGTGACGGCATTGGTCTCCACTTCTTGCACGTAGGTTCGTTTGGTGAGGTGGCGATCGCCGCGCGCGATAATCTCGTCCACACGTCGGCTGACTTCGTTATAGGTTTCGTAAAACTCCTCAAACCAACCGGAAACATAAAACCGCAAAACGAATGGCGCAATCGCAGTTGAAAGCCATTCGTTGACAACAAACAAAGACGACAAGCATGGCGACAAAACGGTCCACTTTATTTCTGTACCGTGGTCACCTGTTGTGACGCGAACTTGGCCCGATTCAAGTTTCAGGCGTTCGTCTTTATTGGTCATAGCGTGAAGCTCAGGTAAGTTTGATCCCATTACTCCGTTTTTAACCCAATATCTGCGCCCGTTAATCATTATAGCTAGATCGCATTCAAGTGACGAGGACGTTTCATGCTGTGCCAGACTTTCCCTCCGGCAAAAACATGAGTTGCCTTGCCTCGATGAAGTTCTTGTTGCCTTGCACAAGAATTAATGACCTGAACACTAAACATCTCTAACTAACTATCTTATTTTAGATAACAATCAGTTTAGGAAAATACACCGAATTTCAATCTTTAGTAGCACTTTTTTTATTGAAATATCTCAAGATTGAAATATTAAAGGATTATATATCTAATTAGTATTATTATCATATTTTATGTTAGGAAAACTTATTGTTCTTTGGGAACCCTTTTGGCGGCAGTCGACCCGCTTGGGCGCGTTCGCCAATCCATTCGGCCAAGTCGGTCACTGTCCAATTGCGGCCAGAACTATCCCGCCATGTTAGGCCATTCGCTAATTTAAAGGACACAGCATCAGACAAGCCACCATCTTTGAATTTTTGCAGGCGCACCCCTTTGCCACGTGCCATTTCTGGAAGATCAGAAGATTTGAATATGACCAGTTTGCGGTTATCACCAACCGCTGCAATGTGATCTGCTTCCGCACCGAAGGGTGTACAGACCAGAGCTTCATTAGGCGCTTTCACGTTAAGCACTTGCTTGCCCTTGCGGGTATTGGCGAGGCATTCATCTTCAGCGACGATGAATCCATCACCGTCAATGGAAGCGAGTAGACGCTTGAATCCGGCTTGATAAACAAACATAGCGACGATGGAGTCGGCTGCATCTATATCCGCGAGCAATCGCACGGGTTCGCCGTTGCCGCGGCCACCGGGTAGTTTATTCGCATCGAGTGTAAAGAATTTACCTGATGAGGTGAACAGCATAATCTTATCGGTGGTTGAAGCTTTGGCAATGAACTTCTCGCGGTCACCATCTTTGTAGGTGAGCGTTGCCCCATCCTCGATGTGGCCCTTCATGGCGCGAATCCAGCCCTTTTCAGAGCACACGATGGTGACAGGTTCTTTCTCGATCATGGCTTGATCGAGATCAACATCGATGACTGGAGCTTCTGCAAAATCTGTGCGGCGCGCCCCGAGTTTAGTTTTTTTGGAATAAGTTTCTTTGACAGCTTTAATGTCGTCTGAAATCGTCGACCATTGTTGGTCATCGGATTTCAACAATGCATTCAAGGCGCCCTGCTCTTTTGAGAGCTTTGCATGCTCTGTGCGAATTTCCATTTCCTCAAGTTTGCGCAAGGCACGCAAACGCATATTGAGAATGGCTTCGGCTTGAGTGTCATTAAGTTTAAAGGCCTTCATTAGCGAAGGCTTTGGCTCGTCTTCCTCACGGATAATTCTGATGACTTCGTCCAAATTGAGATAGGCAATCAGATAGCCGCCAAGAATTTCCAAGCGCCGCGCAATTTCACCGAGACGGAAATTGGTTTTGCGGGTGAGAACATCTTTGCGGTGGTCGAGCCATTCGCGCAGCACATCACGCAGCGACATCACGCGCGGAATTTTGCCCATGGAAAGCACATTCATGTTCAGTGGAATGCGGGCTTCCAATTCCGTGTTGCGAAACATTTGTTCCATCAAAACTGCAGGATCAATATTACGTGTCTTGGGCTCCAACACCACGCGCACGTCTTCAGCCGACTCGTCACGCACATCGCCAAGTAGGGTAAGTTTTTTGTCGTTGAGCAATTCTGCCATGCGTTCGATCAAGCGGCTTTTTTGCACGAGGTAAGGAATTTCTGTGATGACTATATGCCATCCCCCACGTGGCAGTTCTTCTTTTTCCCAGCGGCAACGAACGCGAAAGCTACCCTTTCCTGTACGATAGGCCTCCATGATGTCATCGCGCTTGTCGATGATGATGCCACCCGTTGGAAAATCTGGCCCAATCAAGAAGTGTGTTAGCTTGTCCACACCCGCATTGGGGAATTTGATGAGATGTAAGGCAGCTTCACAGATTTCCGCCGCATTATGAGGCGGGATGGATGTCGCCATGCCCACGGCAATGCCGCTGGAACCATTCGCCAAGAGATTTGGAAATGCTCCGGGCAGCACCACTGGCTCTTGCACGGTGCCATCATAATTGGGGCGGAAATCGACTGTTTCATCTTCAAGATCGCGAAGCAGGAGCTGCGCCACTTCGGTCATGCGGGCTTCGGTATAGCGATAGGCCGCAGCGCTATCGCCATCGATATTACCGAAATTGCCTTGGCCATCGATGAGAGGATAACGCGAGGAAAAATCTTGGGCAAGGCGCACAAGCGCATCATAAATCGATTGATCGCCGTGCGGATGGAAAGAGCCCATCACGTCACCAACGATCTTGGCGCATTTTTTAAATGCTGTATTAGGATCAAGCCGCAAAAGCCGCATCACATGCAGCAAGCGCCGATGCACAGGCTTTAACCCATCGCGTACATCCGGCAAGGCGCGGTGCATAATAGTGCTTAGCGCATAGGCTAAGTAGCGCTCTTCGAGAGCTGCTTGAAGTTCAATGTTTTGGGTTTCAGCGGGCGGTGGTGTGGGAGAAATAGGCTTCTTCATGATTCGTGAAGTATAGCATTTCACTCACACATCCAAGCGAACAAAGGCCTGAATTAATTGTGTGTCGCCGTGAATATGATGGCTTGAATACTGGCATCTATGGGGCCACTGCCATATTTAGCTGCAATGGCTTTTTCACAAAGTTCGGTGGCGAGTTGCAGTTTTGTAGCGTCACGCGATTCGATTTCACTGCGCATCGGTGTGCCCTGACAATATGCCATTGCAGGCTCTCTCGCTGATGGCGCGCGGCTGCGCTTTGGTAAAATTTGCGCCGTGATATTTTTAAAACCGGCTTCCGCTAGAGTCGCCTTGATCTCTTCAACATTATAATAGCCATGAGGCGTGGTCGCCATGAAATTGGGTGGAGCATTCGGAAACATTGTGGCCACGGTTGCGTTACACACAGCCGCCAATTCATTTAGCTCCAATTTTTCCCACACGTTAAATATAAATGTTCCGCCTTTGCGCAACACGCGAAATGCTTCCTTGTAGCCCTGAAGCTTATTCGGGAAAAACATGACGCCAAATTGACAGACGACCACATCAAAACTGTCACCAGCAAAAGGCAGCGCTGTAGCATCGGCTTGTTGGAAAGTGATAGCGGGATTGATGATCGCCTTTTTTGCGACCTCCATCATGGTTCCGTTGATATCAGTGGCTACCAGCGTATCACCTGCCCGTAGGTTCTTGGCCATCAGCGCTGTGACAACGCCGGTTCCAGCAGCAGTTTCAAGAATATTTTTGGGGTGTAGCTTTTGAATACGCTCTACAAGATCTTGCGCGTAAGGCTCAAAAATCAACGGGCGCATATAGCGGTCATAGTTGCTCGGAATTGATCCTACAAACATTTGGTCCGACGTCATCACTCTCGCCCTTCTAATAAAAAGGCCCGCGTAAGCTTGAAGCTAGACCGATGGGTAGTTATCAGCAAGCAAAGTTTATGCCCGCACCACAACCACTTTGCACACTGGTTTCTTACCCCAGATATTATCGCACTCGCGGCGCACAATGGTGCGCAGAACTTCTTCCACTGTGCCATCATCTTTGCGCTTGTTACGCGGCATGTTTTCGAAGGCGGTTTCGGCAGCTTCAGCTAAATCTTCTTCGATGCCTTCGGGAATGCCATCAGCGAGCAGCACGATATCATCCGCGAGTTCGCCTTTGTCATTGATCACTACTGTCATGAACACGATGCCTGCGAAAGAAAGTTTGCGACGGAATTTGGCGGGGCCATCGACCGAGTCCACGATTAACTTGCCATCAAGATGCAACCTGCCGCCGGGAGCTTCGTCAATGATTTCAGGGTATCCAGGGCAAAGCCTCGCGATTTTCAAGTCTTCAAGGATCAGCGTTTCCTTTATGCCTTTTGATTTTGCAAAATTGGCGTGGGCACGCAGATGGCGTGGCTCACCATGCATAGGCACAAGAACGCGGGGGCGCAAATATTGATAGATGAGTTCCAACTCCCCTTGGCGTGGATGACCTGAAGAATGAACCAAAGCATCGTCGGCGGTTAGAACATCAACGCCGAGGCTGGCGAGATTATTTTGAACTGCGCCCACTTCCTTCTCATTGCCCGGAATTGTGCGGGCCGAAAAAATAACCAAGTCACCTTCTTCCAGCGCGATGTTGGGATGGTTGTCTTCGCCGATGCGGGCGATGGCGGCGCGGGGCTCGCCTTGACTTCCGGTGCAAAGCAGCATGATTTTATCGCGCGGGAGATAGCCGAAGGCATCTTCATCGAGGAAAGCACCTGCGTCTTTGAGGTAACCGCATTTGCGGGCGGCTTCTATGGTGTTACGCATGGCGCGACCAGCAATCACAACTTCGCGACCCGCAGACCGCGCCGCTTTCACGGCACAGGATATGCGCTCGACATGCGAGGCAAAAGTAGTGACGGCGATGCGGCCCTTGGCATGGGCCACGATATCACTGAGAGTGGCAGCCACGTCTTTTTCAGATGGCGAGTGGCCTTCGCGCAGCACATTGGTTGAATCGCAGACCAGCACATCAACACCCTTATCACCAATTTCGCGGAAGCGCTTTTCATTGAAGCCTTGCCCCAGCATGGGCGTGCGGTCTATCTTCCAATCGCCAGAATGCAGCACGCGGCCTTGCGACGTTTCAATCAGCAATGCGCAAGATTCTGGAATGGAATGGGTGACGCTGATAAATTCAAGATCAAATGGACCCATGGAGAATGGCTCGCCTGGCTTGTGGATTTTAACAGGCACCACATCGTCAATGCCATGTTCAATGAATTTGAGCTTGAGAAGTTCAGCGGCAAAAGCAGTGCAATGGACTTCACATTTAAGCTGCGGCCAAAGCCACGCCACGGCACCGATATGATCTTCATGGGCGTGAGTGATGACGAGGCCAGCAAAGCGCTTCCTATTTTTAGTAATAAAACCCACATCTGGCATGATCACGTCAATGCCGGGGTCGCGCTCATCGCCAAATTTCACACCGAGATCAACCATCAGCCATTCGCGTGTGGTGGCGGGACCGGCACCATAGCAATAGCAATTCATGCCAATCTCGCCCGTACCTCCTAAGGGGAGCAGCACGAGTTCATCTGCATTATCTAATTTCTTTTTGGCGTTCATATAGGATTAGTCTCTGTTGCGATGATGCGCACATCACCAGCGTGGTGGAGTGAGGTTGTATTGTTGTGGTTCATGAGCAGGCCTCCATCCGGCGCTAATCCTGCGAACGTGCCGTGGAGGATTGTGCGCCCAGTGTCAAGGCTTATGGGCATCCCAATGAGGTCGCAGCGGGCTTCCCAAGCCCGGTGGATATGTTGGAAGCCATCCCCATTCTCCCACATTTGCAGCCACTTTTTGAGCTTGAGTTGTAGCAGTTCAAAAGTCTGGGCTACAGTGACGGTGGGAGCGTGGGCGGTGAGACAGGTTGCCTTATAGGGTAGGACTTCTGGCTCATGCAGCACATTAAGACCCATACCTAAGATCATGGTGTTGCCATATAATTCGGCTAAAACGCCAGAAAACTTGGCTCCATTGATCAGGCAATCATTAGGCCATTTCAAGGTGATCATGGCGTTATTTATGAAAGTGGTTGCTACGTCGTGGACCGCCAATGCAGCTACGAAACTAATCTGGCTGCCATGGGCTGTTGCCGTGTCAATGGGGAAAGCAAATGTGGAATAGAGGTTTCCAGGTTTGGAAATCCATTCCCGCCCCAACCTGCCCCGTCCTTCTGTTTGTTCGTCAGCAATGATCCAGAATGGGGTTGGAGCATTGGCATCAAGTTGACGACGGGCCTCAGTGTTGGTGGAGTCGACCGTTTTGAGGTGATGGATGTTTGCCATCCGCCTTTAAAACAGCGAAGCCGCTGCGGCTTGAGCGATGCTCAGCAGCGGTTGTGCGAAAATTACAAATAACACAGTAAACGCGCCTGCCACGAAGATCACCCAATTCACCTCGCCATCAGTTACATCAAAGGCCACTGCCGGTTCATCGAAATACATAATTTTGATGATACGAAGATAATAGTAAGCGCCGACGACAGATGTCACCACACCGATAATCGCGAGAGGCCAGAGGCCCGCCTTCACTGCTGCCAAGAACACGAAGAGCTTGCCGAAGAACCCTGCCAAAGGCGGAATCCCTGCGAGTGAGAACATGAGCATGGCCAACACGAAGGCATGACCCTTATTAGTTTTACTGAGGCCTGCTAGGTCAGAAATCTTTTCCACGTAAATGCCGTCGCGGTGCATGGCGAGAACGCAGGCAAAGACGCCTACTGTGGTGACGAGATAGATCAGCATATAAACCAAAACGCCCTGTATGCCTGCGACTGTTCCCGCCGCGAGTCCAACCAAAGCAAAGCCCATGTTGGCGATGGAGCTATAGGCCAAAAGACGTTTGATGTTGGATTGGCCGATAGCGGCGAATGCACCTAAAACCATAGAAGCAATTGAGATGATCACAACAATCTGCTGCCAGTCGTGGGTGATATTGGCAAAGGGACCGACCATGACACGGATGAACAACGCAATGGCGGCGATTTTTGGTGCTGCGGCGAAGAACGCGGTGACGGGTGTTGGGGCGCCTTCGTAAACATCTGGCGTCCACATATGGAACGGCACGGCAGAGACCTTAAAAGCAAGCCCAGCCATGATGAAGACAATTCCGAAGATGATGCCAAGGCTTGAGCCTGTCATCGACAACGCTTTGGCGATTTCAGTAAATTGCGTGTGACCTGTAAGGCCATAAACTAATGAAGCACCATAAAGCAACATGCCCGATGAGAGAGCGCCTAACACAAAATATTTGAGTCCAGCTTCCGATGATTTCGCACTGTCGCGATTAATCGCGGCCACAACATAGAGCGAGAGTGATTGCAGTTCGAGGCCTACGTAGAGCGAGATCAAATCATTGGCCGAAATCATGAGTAACATGCCGACCGTGGCGAGCATGATCAGCACTGGAAATTCATTCGTGTCCATGTTCATGCGCGCTAGATAGCGGCTTGACATGATCAGTGTCACGGCAGAGCCTACCAGAGCCAACACTTTCATATAGCGAGCAAAATCATCAACGACGAATGCGCCATCAAAACCATAGACTCGCCCTGCTCCGGTTTTCCATACGACCAACGCGGCCACCAAAATGAATCCTGCTGTAGCGGCCCAACGGATGGCACCAGTTGTCACCTTTTTGCTGAACACACCTTCGAGCAACAACACCATCGCCAAGATGGCGAGGATTATTTCAGGAAGGGCGGCGGCCGCGCCGATGGATTGGAAAAATGGAATCATGTGGTCACCGCAACAGAGTCAGAATGGCTTCGACCGGTGCTCCGAAAATATCGAGCAGCGGTGAAGGATAAATACCGAAGAAAATCGTGAGGATCACCAGTGGGGCCAACATGGCAAGTTCGCGTGGTGTGATATCGACGATGTGGGTAAGGCTTGGCTTGACCAAAGCGCCCAGCACCACACGGCGATATAGCCACAGCGCATAGCAGGCTGACAGGATCACGCCCATAGTCGCGAAGAACGCCACCCAAGTGTTGTTCTGGAAGGTCCCGAGCAACGACAGGAATTCACCGACGAAACCGGAGGTTCCGGGCAAGCCCACATTGGCCATGGTGAAGAGCATAAAAATGCCAGCATAGAGCGGCATACGATTCACTAGCCCACCATAAGCGCTGATTTCTCGGGTGTGCATTCGGTCATAGATCACGCCGACGCACAAGAACAAGGCGCCAGAGACGAGGCCATGGCTGACCATTTGGAACAAGGCGCCATCAATGCCTTGTCGCGTGAATGAGAATATCCCCATGGTAACAAAACCCATATGCGCGACGGATGAATAAGCGATGAGCTTTTTCATGTCTTCCTGCATTAGCGCCACCAGCGATGTGTAGATGATGGCGACAATTGAGAGTGTGTAAACCAAGGGCTGGAAATAATGCGAAGCATCAGGGAACATGGGCAACGAGAATCTGAGAAAACCGTAACCACCCATTTTCAACAGGATAGCGGCAAGGATCACAGAACCTGCGGTTGGCGCTTCAACGTGTGCATCTGGAAGCCAAGTGTGAACGGGCCACATAGGCATTTTCACGGCGAAAGACGCAAAGAAGGCAAGCCACAACCAAGTTTGCATGGATGCGGGGAATGCGCCTGCCTTGCTGAGCATGGCAATGTCCGTGGTGCCCGCGTGCCAATACATGGCGATGATCGCCAGCAACATGAGCACTGAACCCAAGAGCGTATAGAGGAAAAATTTGAAGCTGGCATAGACGCGGCGCGGGCCACCCCAAATGCCGATGATCAAGAACATGGGGATCAAGCCTGCTTCAAAGAACACGTAGAACAGAACAATGTCGGTGGCACAGAACACGCCAATCATCAGAGTTTCGAGCACCAAGAAGGCGATCATATATTCGCGCACGCGAGTTTTAATGAACCACGATGCAGCAATGCAGATGGGCATGAGGAATGTTGTGAGGATCACAAATGGCATCGATATGCCGTCAACGCCCATGCGGTATCCGGCCACGGCACCGAGCCATGGGTGATCTTCCACGAGTTGATAACCCGCCTGCCCGCTTACGAAGTTTTTCAATATCACCAGTGAGACAAGGAAAGTGATGATCGTGGTCCACAATGCCGTCCAACGGGCATAACGGGCTGCTGCTTCATCTTCGCCACGGGCGAGGAGAATGAAGGCTGCACCCAGCAGCGGCAGGAATGTGACGACCGAAAGCAAGGGCCAGTTTTGCGACATTAGTGTGCGCCCCCGAACGAGAACCAAGAGATAATTGCAGCAACACCAATGAGCATGGCGAAGGCATAATGATATACGTAACCCGTTTGCAAGCGATTGACCTGAACAGTGACGCCCGCAACTGACGCCGCAACACCATCGGGTCCAAAGCCATCAATGATTTGACCATCGCCCGTTTTCCACAGGAAGCGACCTAACCACATCGCGGAGCGCACAAACAAGAAATCATAGAGTTCGTCGAAATACCATTTATTGAGCAGGAATTGATAAATCGGCTGATGCATAGCGGCGAGGCGTTTTGGAATAGATGTGTCTTTGATGTAGAATAAGACGGCCAGTGCCAGACCTGAAATCATCGCAATGAAGGCCGACCATTTTACCAGCGTTGGCACTTCATGCATATGATGCAGGATTTCGTTTTCGGGCGCACGATAAAGCGCTTTGCCCCAGAACAAGGCCTCATCGTGGCCGATGAAATATTGCTCGAAATACCAGCCCGCGAAAACCGCACCAAAGGCCAGAACATAAAGCGGCACCAACATCAAATTAGAGCTTTCGTGAATGTGCGATGCGGTTTCGCCATCGACATTGGATTTGCCGTTGAAGGTCATGAAGGCCAAGCGCCATGAATAGAAAGAGGTGCAGAAGGCAGCGACAACGAGAAGGCCAAACGCATACATGGCAGGCGCTGTGCCGGCAGCATAGGCAGCTTCAATGATGGCATCTTTGGAATAGAAGCCCGCAAAGCCGCCGATACCCGGAATGCCGACACCAGTTAAGGCAAAATTGCCGATGAGCATCATGGCCCAGGTCAACCGAATGTGTGGAGCAAGTGCGCCCATTTTGCGCATATCTTGTTCGCCAGACATGGCATGGATTACTGAGCCTGCGCCCAAGAATAATAGTGCTTTGAAGAAAGCATGGGTGACGAGATGAAATATGCCAGCGCCATAAGCACCCACACCCATAGCCACAAACATGTAACCCAGTTGCGAACAGGTTGAATAGGCAATCACGCGCTTGATATCGTTTTGTACCAGGCCCACCGTGGCTGCGAAGAACGCCGTGGTGCCACCAATGATCACCACCACATCTCGCGCGGCGGAAGCGAGTTCAAACAAGGGCGACATGCGGGCTACCAAGAACACACCTGCAGTCACCATGGTTGCTGCGTGGATCAAGGCCGATACAGGTGTTGGGCCTTCCATCGCGTCTGGCAACCATGTGTGCAACAAGAACTGAGCCGATTTGCCCATGGCACCCATGAACAGCAACAAGCAGAGGGTTGTCAGCGTATCCCAATCATGGCCGAGGAAGTGAATGGTTTTGCCGACAGCAGAGGGTGCATTATCGAATATGGTTTGGAATTCTACGGAACCATAAACCATGAACACGCCAAAGATGCCGAGTGCGAAACCAAAGTCACCCACACGGTTGACCACAAAGGCTTTAATGGCGGCGGCATTCGCACTTTCGCGGGTGTACCAGAAGCCGATCAGCAGATAAGATGCGAGGCCCACACCTTCCCAGCCGAAGAACATTTGCACCAGATTGTCGGAGGTGACGAGCATCAACATGGCGAAAGTGAATAGCGAGAGATAAGCAAAGAAGCGCGGTTGGTGTTCGTCGTGGCTCATGTAGCCAAGCGAGTAAACGTGGACGACAGCGGAAACGGTATTAACCACAACCAGCATCACTGCAGTGAGTGCGTCTAAACGGATGGCCCAACTTGCATTGAGGGAGCCCGATGAAATCCAGCGCAGTAATTCAATGCGTGTGTCATGGCCTTCATGCAGGAATCCCCAGAAGATCACCCATGACATGATAGCCCCTAAGCAGAGCAGCCCCGTGGTTAAATACATGGGCCACAGCGGGCCATCATAATGTCCGTGGTGATCATTGTGGACGTGATGGTCGCCTGACGCGTGATGATCGGCATAGGCTTCAGCATCGCTGCCAAGATTCTTCAGCAGATTTGTGCCGAGAAGACCTGCGATCAAAGCGCCGAGGAGCGGAAGGAATAATATTGCCTGAACCATGTGGTTGCTCAGCCCTTCATCAAATTAATATCCTCAACCGCAATGGAACCGCGGTTGCGGAAATAGGTGACTAAAATAGCAAGACCAATGGCGGCTTCGCCAGCAGCGACTGTGAGAATAAGCAGTGCGAAAACCTGACCGACGAGATCATGCAGCGCTGAAGAGAAGGCCACGAGATTAATGTTCACGGCCAACAACATCAACTCAATCGACATCATAATAAGGATGACGTTTTTGCGGTTAAGGAAAATGCCGAAAATGCCAATAGTGAAAATGATGGCAGCAACCGTCAGGTAATGTGTGAGACCGATCATCAGATGCCCTCTCCTGACTTCACTTGGCGGATTTCAACTGCTGTTGCAGGTCCACGCGCCACTTGGTCGGCGATCACTTGCCGCTTCACATTGGGTTTGTGACGCATGGTGAGGACGATAGCGCCAATCATGGCGACGAGCAAAATCAAGCCGGCGGTTTGAAAGAAGAAAACATATTTCGTGTAGAGCACTTGGCCAATGGCCTGGGTGTTGGTGATGTCTGATGGCTGCGGCGCCGAGACATGCGCGACGAGATCAGGTGCCACGTTCCATGTGCCCAACAACAAGACAAGTTCAACCAACAAGATGAGGCCAATGACGCCCCCGATGGGAAGGTAATTAAGGAAGCCTTCGCGCAGCTCCACGAAATCAACGTCAAGCATCATTACTACAAACAAGAACAACACAGCGACCGCACCGACATAGACCACGACCAAAATCATGGCGAGGAATTCAGCACCAAGCAGCACGAACAGGCCTGCCGCATTGAAGAAGCACAAGATCAAGAACAGCACGGAATGCACTGGATTACGCGCCGTGATCACCAGCATCGCTGATGCGATGGCCGTGAATGAAAACAAGTAAAAGAAAAATGTGATTGCCATGGTTTGCCCCTTAGCGATAAGGCGCATCGAGCGCAATGTTGCGGGCGATCTCGCGTTCCCATCGGTCACCATTATCCAACAATTTTTCTTTGTTGAACAAAAGCTCTTCGCGGGTTTCGGTTGCAAATTCGAAATTCGGGCCTTCAACAATCGCATCCACTGGGCAGGCTTCTTGGCAGAAGCCGCAGTAAATGCACTTAACCATGTCGATGTCATATCGCGTCGTTCTGCGCGTGCCATCATTACGGCGGGGGCCCGCTTCAATGGTGATGGCTTGGGCCGGGCAAATGGCTTCGCAGAGCTTGCAAGCAATACAGCGTTCTTCGCCATTGGGATAACGGCGGAGCGCATGTTCACCACGGAAACGTGGAGACAACATGCCTTTTTCGTGTGGGTAATTCAACGTAGCTTTTGGGGCCACCAGATATTTAAGGCCGAGCCAAAGGGCTGAAACAAATTCAGCTAGGAACAGCGAGCGGGCGGTTTGTGAAAGTCTCATGATGGCAACCATCCCATATAAACAAGCACGCCAGAGGTGAGCACCACCCACAGCAGCGATATTGGCAAAAACACTTTCCAGCCGAGGCGCATCAATTGGTCATAACGATAACGCGGCACAACGGCTTTCACCATGGCGAACATGAAGAAAACGAAGACCAGTTTGACCATAAACCAGATGATGCCGGGCACCCAATTGAGAACCGGAATATCAATCAAAGGTAACCAGCCGCCAAGGAACAGAATCGACGTCATGGCGCACATCATAGTGATGGCCACATATTCGCCGAGCATGAACAGCAAATATGGCGTGGAGGAATACTCTACCATGAAGCCCGCCACGAGTTCTGATTCCGCTTCGACCAAATCAAACGGAGGGCGATTGGTTTCAGCCAGCGCTGAGATGAAGAAGATGATAAACATAGGAAACAGCGGAATGAAATACCAATCCAAGAAGGAATTGGGCAAGCCAAGTTTGGTGCCAAGACCGTGATGTTGGGCGTGAACAATATCAGTGAGGTTCAGAGACCCTGCGCAAAGCAATACAGTGATGATCACAAAGCCAATCGCCACTTCATAAGATACCATCTGCGCAGCAGAGCGCAGCGCTGACAAAAAGGGGTATTTCGAATTCGAGGCCCAGCCGCCCATGATGACGCCATATACGCCAAGCGAAGAGAGAGCGAAGAGATACAAGACTCCGACATTGATGTTGGCGATGGCCCAGCCTTCATTGAGCGGCAAAACCACCCAAGCAGAAAGCGCCAGCACAGCGGTGACGATTGGCGCAATCACAAATACGCCTTTGTTGGCACCATCCGGGATAATGACTTCTTTGAGGGCAAACTTGATCAAATCCGCAAAGGACTGCAGCACGCCCCAAGGGCCCACCACGTTAGGGCCCCTGCGCATTTGCACTGCGGCCCAGACTTTGCGATCAAAATAAATCAGGAAGGATACGACGATCAACACAGCGATCAACATTGCTACTGATTGCAAAACGATCCATCCAACGAGAGCGAGAATTTCAAGCATCGATTACTCCGCCGCCTGCCGTGTGAGGGGGTTCTTCAGGGCCGAACAATCCGCCATAACTTTTGAAGCCCGCGCAATCGGATTGGTGAAATAAAAATCTTTCACGGGTGATAAGAATGGATCATTGGTCGCTTTGCTTTTTACGCTGTCAAGTTCAGCAAGGGCTGTGGCATCGGCTTTTGCAACTGTATCAAGGGCGGCAAGCTGAGGCGCAATTTTATACATGGCGGCACGCAGTTCTTGCAGATTGTTCCATGGCAAAGTGGAACCAAGATGATCTGACAAAGCCCTAATGATCGCCCAATCTTCACGCGCATCACCCGGGGGGAATGCCGCGCGCGCGGTCATTTGTGGGCGGCCCTCGGTGTTCACATATGTTGCGGATTTTTCAGTGTAAGCGGCACCTGGCAAAATTACATCGGCACGCGCAGCACCCGCATCGCCATGGCTGCCCATATAGACTACGAATGTTGTGCTCAAATTTGTGGTGTCAATTTCATCAGCCGCAGCAAGAAACAGAACGTCCAAATCTTTCTTGGCGGCTGAGGCTAGCATTTGCGCGGTGTTCATGCCGCCCTCGCCGGGCAAAGCACATACATCTAAAGCGCCAACGCGACCAGCGGCGGTGTGAAGAATGTTGAAACCGTTCCAGCCTTCTTTAATCACGCCGATTGAAGTTGCAGCCTTATAAGCCATGGCCAAAATTGCGGCACCATCGGCCCGACCGAGTGCGCCCTGCCCGATGATGAACATAGGCTTTTGGGCTTGCGATGGGGGATGGTCCATCATCTTGGCCAAGCTTTCTGGGCCAGCGCCGAGATAGGCATATTTATAGGTGAGGTCGGCTTGTTCACCGACGACACCAATGATGCAGCCACCTTTTGAAAGGCGCTTGCGAATACGAGCATTCAGCACGGGCGCTTCAAGGCGCGGGTTGCAGCCGATCAGCATGATCGCATCAGCTTCTTCGATGCCTGCAATCGAAGAGTTGAACAGATAACCAGCGCGGCCACCATGTTCACCCAGAGGCGAGCCATCTTGGCGACAATCAATGTTATTGATTTTGAGTTGCATTGCCAAAGTTTTGAGCGAGAAGGCTTCTTCAGCGGAGACAAGGTCGCCAATTAAAATGCCGACCTTATCCATTGACGAGGTTTTCACTTTGCTGGCAATGCGGGCCATGGCTTCGGCCCAAGTGGCAGGGCGCAGCTTGCCAAAATCACGTACATAAGGTTGGTCGAGGCGCTGGGTTTTCAGGCCATCCCACACGAAGCGGGTTTTATCCGAGATCCATTCTTCGTTCACATCTTCATGGGTGCGCGGCAGAATGCGCATCACTTCACGGTCGCGCACATCCACACGGATGTTGGAACCCACGGCGTCCATCACATCGATGGTTTCAGTTTTGCGCAGCTCCCAGGGGCGGGCTTTGAATTCATAGGGTTTTGAAGTCAGTGCGCCAACCGGACAAAGATCAATAATGTTGCCTTGCAGTTCGGACGATATGGCCTTGTTGAGATAGGTGAGGATTTCCATGTCTTCACCACGTCCGATTGCTCCCATTTCCTCAATGCCAGCCACTTCCGTGGTGAAGCGCACACACCGGGTGCATTGAATGCAGCGGTTCATTTCAGTTTTGACCAGCGGGCCCAGATATTTGTTTTCAACGGCGCGTTTGTTTTCATGGAACCGATTGCGCGAGCGCCCGTAAGCCATGGCTTCATCCTGCAAATCACACTCACCGCCGCGGTCGCAGATCGGGCAATCCAGAGGGTGATTGACAAGCAAGAATTCCATTACGCCTTCGCGGGCTTTTTTCACCATGGGAGTCTTGGTGAACACTTCTGGCAGCTCCCCATTGGGGCCGGGACGCAAATCGTTGACGGACATGGCGCAAGACGCTTGTGGCTTTGGCGGGCCGCCCTTCACTTCGACCAGGCACATGCGGCAATTGCCAGCAATGGACAAACGGTCATGAAAACAAAAACGCGGAATTTCCGCTCCAGCCTGCTCACAAGCCTGCAGCAGCGACAATCCGTTTTCAACATCCAGTTCGACGCCGTCTATTTTGATCTTAGGCATTATGCGCACCTCAGGGAGCGCATGCGCTCCACGTCCATTACTTCGGCCCAACCAAACGCATTTTCGGTTGCTCCATTTTTTTCAAAATCGGACAATCGGTCCATCGCTTCACTGAGCGAGGGTTGATGACCAACGGGCACCCACCAGAACACCACGTGCGGCTTTTCCATCAAGTCAAACCAATCAGCGCGGTTTTTATAAAACTGCACATGCACGGTTTTGAACACATAATTCTCAAGCGATTTCGCATCGGCCCACACCGACATGTTGACGGCGTAGTCATCGCCCACGCGCAAATCTGTGGCGTTGTTGTTGTCGCCCTTCAAGCGCCAGACGAAACCATCGCTGCGTTCTGCCAAAGCATTCACGCGATCAAGATTGTCCATGAAACCAGCCATTCGCGCATCCCAAGTGGGAAATCTGAATTTGCCAATGTTGAGTTCTGCGAGGTGCATAAATTACTCCGCCGCATGGCGCACTGCGCCGTCTTTGTCGGAACGATAAGTATAGGCATCAATCCGCGCTTCGATCACGGGGCGGAAATGGGTGATCAGGCCTTGCACGGGCCAAGCCGCCGCATCGCCAAGCGCACAAATAGTGTGGCCTTCTATTTGCTTGGTTACGTCGAGCAGCATATCGATTTCGCGCTTTTCAGCGCGGCCTTCGACCATGCGGTTGAGAACGCGCATCATCCAACCGGTGCCTTCACGGCACGGCGTGCATTGGCCGCAGGATTCATGCTTGTAGAAAGCGGCCAGCCTTGCGATGGCGCGGATGAGATCGGTTGATTTATCCATCACAATTACCGCAGCCGTGCCGAGGCCCGAGCGCAATTTTGAAAGTGAATCAAAATCCATGGGCGTGTCAATGATTTGTTCGGCTGGTACCATGCGCACCGAGGAGCCACCGGGTATGACCGCCAGCAAATTATCCCATCCGCCACGAACACCGCCTGCGTGTTTTTCAATCAATTCACGGAAGGTGACACCCAAGGCTTCTTCCACATTGCACGGCGTGTTCACATGGCCAGAAATGCAGAACAGTTTGGTGCCCACATTGTTGGGATTGCCGATGGAGTTAAACCATGTGGCCCCACGGCGCAAAATTGTTCCAGCCACGGCGATCGATTCCACATTGTTCACAGTCGTTGGTGCGCCATACAATCCAACATTCGCCGGGAATGGCGGCTTCATGCGCGGCTGGCCTTTTTTGCCTTCCAAGCTTTCCAGCATGGCAGTTTCTTCACCGCAAATATAAGCGCCAGCGCCATGTGCTAAATAAATATCGCAGTCCCAACCATGGATGTTATTTTTGCCGATCAACTTTGCCTCATAGGCTTGGTCGATGGCGGCTTGCAGGTGTTCCCGCTCACGAATATATTCGCCACGCACATAAATATAAGCCGTGTTGCAGGCCATGCCCATACAGGCAATCAGGCAGCCTTCCACCAGCAAATGCGGATCATGGCGCATGATCTCGCGGTCTTTGCAGGTGCCGGGTTCGGACTCATCAGCGTTGACCACCAGGTAATGCGGGCGCTCGCCCACCACCTTGGGCATGAAGCTCCATTTGAGACCGGTTGGGAAGCCTGCACCACCGCGGCCACGAAGGCCCGATGCCTTGATCTCGTTTACAATCCAATCGCGGCCCTTGTCGATGAATGACTTGGTGTCCAACCATGCGCCACGCAGCTTTGCGCCTTCGAGGCCCCAATCATGCAGGCCATAGAGATTGGTGAAAATGCGGTCTTTATCAGCGAGCATGGGTTATTCTCACTTCTTCTTTTTCGCTGGAATGGATTTTTTGGCGGCGGTTTTATTTGGAGCAAGTTTCTTAGCCGCTGGTTTTTTGACTACAACTTTTTTAACAGCAGCTTTTTTTACCACGAGCTCTTTGGCGACAACTATCTTCGCTGGAGCCTTTTCAATTTTAGCAACGCGTGAAATGACGGGAGCATTTAAGGGTATTGCGACAGGCGCAGGTGCTGCGGCTATTGGAGCCGCTGTGGGTGGCGGCAGATGTGGAGCTTCGATGCGCTTGAAAGTGCGTTGTTTGTTATAGAGTGTTTTATCGAGCAGCGTTGTAGCACCACCCAAAGCCATTGAATGATGACGCCCATTTTGTGGGCCGGGGGTGGTTTTGCGGTCCGCTTGCCAATCATCAATGAGGCCGCTTAAAACCTCTGGCGTCAAATCTTCGTAAGTGTCTTTCCACACTTGCACCATGGGCGCGTTTACACAGGCACCCAAGCATTCCACTTCTTCCCACGACAAGCTGCCATCAGAATTTAAATGATGCGGTTCCGGATGAATTTTCTTACGGCACAGGGCCAGCAATTCTTCGGAACCACGCAACATGCAAGGTGTGGTGCCGCACACTTGGACATGAGCTTTTTTGCCAACCGGCGAAAGTTGGAACATGGTGTAAAACGTCGCCACTTCATAAACACGGATGAAGGCCATGTTCAACATCGTGCCCACATATTCCATAGCAGGGCGAGACAACCAACCCTCATTTTGCTCCTGCGCGCGCCACAACAATGCAATCACCGCGGAGGCTTGTTTGCCAGCGGGATAAGTCGAAATGGTCTTCTTCGCCCACGACAGGTTTTCAACATTGAAGGAATATGGCGCGGTGGGTTGAACGGGATCTAAACGACGGACGGACATTAACGATCAACCTCACCAAACACGATATCAAGTGAACCCAGCACAGCACTCACATCTGCCAATTGATGGCCGCGGCACATGAAATCCATGGCTTGCAGATGGGCAAAACCTGGGGCGCGTAGTTTGCAGCGGTAGGGTTTGTTACTGCCATCGCTCACCAAGTAAACGCCGAACTCGCCCTTGGGGGCCTCGACTGCGACGTAGACTTCGCCGGCTGGCACTTTGTAGCCCTCGGTATAAAGTTTGAAATGATGGATGAGCGCTTCCATCGAACGCTTCATGGCATCGCGCTTTGGCGGCACCACTTTGCCATCGGTTGATGCGATTGGCCCCTGCCCCGCTGGGCTGGACAGCATCTCCACGCATTGCTTCATAATCTTTACGGACTCGCGCATTTCCAGAATGCGGATCAAATAGCGATCATAATTATCGCCATTTTTGCCAACTGGAATGTCGAAATTCATTTCGCTGTAGCATTCATAAGGCTGACTCTTGCGCAAATCCCATGCCGCACCGGAGCCGCGCACCATCACGCCAGAGAAACCCCATTTGAAGCAGTCTTCCAGCGAGACAACGCCAATATCGACATTGCGCTGTTTGAAAATGCGGTTTTCGGTGATCAGCGTTTCGATGTCGTCCAATCTTGCGGGGTGCGTGTCGCAGAAATGGCCGATGTCATCGATCAGTTTTTGCGGCAAGTCTTGATGCACGCCACCGGGCCTGATGTATGCCGCGTGCATACGGCTTCCGCTGGCGCGCTCATAAAATACCATCAGCTTTTCGCGCTCTTCAAAGCCCCAGAGCGGCGGCGTTAAAGCGCCAACGTCCATGGCTTGGGTGGTGACGTTCAACAGATGCGAGAGAATGCGGCCCATTTCAGAGTAAAGAATTCGGATCAACTGACTGCGCTTAGGCACTGTAATACCAAGCAATTTTTCGACAGCAAGCGCGTAAGCGTGTTCCTGATTCATCGGCGCCACATAATCGAGGCGGTCGAAATAGGGCACGGCTTGAAGGTAAGTTTTCTGCTCAATCAGCTTTTCAGTGCCGCGATGCAGAAGGCCGATATGGGGGTCAACACGGGTTACAATCTCACCGTCCAATTCAAGAATTAGGCGAAGCACACCGTGGGCCGCAGGATGTTGAGGCCCAAAGTTAATCGAGAAGTTTCTGACAGTGGCTTCCGACATACTTATTGGTTCTCTTCATCGCCGGGCCAGCGTTTAAATGCCAGAACCCAAAGTAATACCCAATTTAACACAGGAACCATCATCAACAATGCCATAGGAGCTGGCCAACCTGCACGCGGAAATATTTTCCAAAACGGAACAATTAAAACAACAGCAACAATTAACACGACCAACCAGTGCCAAATAGATAATGAACCCATCTTAGTTCCCCTTTGCCTTTTCATCGCCCGGCAGAATGTATTCACTTCCTTCCCACGGAGAAAGATAATCGAACTGGCGCATTTCTTGGATGAGTTTCACCGGCTCATAAACCACGCGCTTGGCTTCATCATCATAGCGCACTTCAACATGACCGGTGACGGGGAAGTCTTTGCGTAAGGGATGGCCCGAGAAACCATAGTCCGTGAGAATGCGGCGCAGATCAGGGTGGCCGGAAAACAGGATGCCAAAGAGATCGAAGGTCTCGCGTTCATACCAATTGGCGGCGGGGAATACCGGGATTGAAGATGGCACGGTGCTCTCCTCATCGGCTTGCACTTTTACGCGCACGCGCTGGTTCTTGTAGGGGCTGAGCAGATGATAGACCACATCGAAGCGCTTTTCGCGTTCGGGGTAGTCGGCGCCACAAATATCAATGAAGCAAACGAAGCGGCATTCTGCATCATCACGCAGGAAAGTCAGCACGTCGACAATGTTAGCGGCTTGCGCATGAAGGCAGAGCTCGCCAAAGGTCACTTCGTTGGTGAGGTTCAGTTTGCCTGATATGTATGCGCCGAGTTCGGTGGGTGTCATGGTGTTAGCGCTCAATCGTGCCAGTGCGGCGGATTTTCTTTTGCAACATCAGAATGCCGTAAAGCAAAGCTTCGGCGGTGGGTGGGCAGCCTGGAATATAAATATCCACAGGAACAATCCGGTCACAGCCGCGCACGACAGAATAGCTGTAATGATAATAGCCGCCACCATTGGCGCAAGAGCCCATGGAGATTACATAACGCGGCTCTGGCATTTGGTCATAAACCTTGCGCAGAGCCGGTGCCATTTTATTGGTGAGCGTGCCAGCCACAATCATCACGTCTGATTGGCGGGGTGAGCCACGGGGTGCAAAGCCGAATCGTTCAACATCATAGCGCGGCATGGAGGTGTGCATCATTTCAACGGCACAGCAGGCTAGGCCAAATGTCATCCACATCAGCGAGCCAGTACGGGCCCAATTAATGAGATCATCCGTTGAGGTGACAAGGAAACCCTTATCAGCCAATTCCGCATTAATGTCAGTGAAATAGGCGCGTTGGTCTGCGGTTGGTGGTTGCTCGATCAATCCCATTCCAAAGCTCCTTTGCGCCACTCATAGATGAAGCCCACGGTGAGTACGGCGAGAAATACCATCATGGACCAGAAGCCGAAAAGCCCAATCTTTCCAAGGCTTATGGCCCACGGAAACAGGAAAGCTACTTCAAGATCGAAGATAATGAATAAAATTGAAACGAGATAGAAGCGAACGTCGAACTTCATGCGCGCATCGTCAAAAGCCGCAAAGCCGCATTCATATGCTGAAAGTTTTTCAGGGTCTGGGTTTTTATAGGCCAATACGATTGGCGTAATCATCAAAAGCAAAGTGATCGCCGTCGCGATGCCCATAAATATGACGACTGGTAGATAGTTTAAAAGCAGTGCCTGCATGTGCCCCGTTCTCACAATTCTGCCGCGTTGTTATCGCAGCGCACGCATATTCGCAAGGCTTCCAAATGTCGCTTCACAGGGAATCCAATCAGTTCGCAATCTGGCTCTTGGTTTTCACCGCGAAACCGCTGAAAAGCTTATATTTCTGGGGGCTTCTTTTCGATTCGAGGACAACGCACATGAAAAAACTATTGATCGCAACGGCCCTTTTGGGCATGGCCTACGCAACGCCAAGTTATGCGGAAGTGATTGATGTTTCTACGGTTAAATGTTCCGATATTGGAACGATGTCTAAAGAGGACGTGAGCTATCTTCTGATCTGGTTACACGGATATTATGGTGGTAAATCCGGAGACACAACAATCGATCTTGCTGCCCTAGAAGCCAGTGGCACAGCGATTGGCGAAAAATGCGCCGCAAACCCCGAGCTTGGCTTGATGACTGCAATTCAACAATTGACCCAATAACCAGAAAAACAAAAGGCCACCCTGGCAGGGTGGCCTTTTTGTTTTCAGCAAATGGCGCGAAAGACGGGGCTCGAACCCGCGACCTCCGCCGTGACAGGGCGGCGCTCTAACCAACTGAGCTACTTCCGCAACTTGCTTGTTGGCGCTGGATAGATGAGGGGCTCTCACCTGTCAAGCGCCTGTGCAAAGGCGACTTATTCTTATATTGAAGCCCATGCGATTCTTTCAAAACAGTGCGATCAATCGAATTTACATGCATGTGGGCTTGCAAAGCTTTGCTTTTAATTCGGGCAGTGCATTTGTGTTTGTCTATTTGCTGAAGGAAGGCATGGCTTTGCCTCTCGTGTTCCTGACCATTTCGCTGATGATATTGGCCCGGCTGATTTTCAGAATGGCCGTCATCCCGATTGTGACGCGCTTTGGACTGCGAAACGGCTTGATTTTGGGCAGCGCCATTGAAGCATCCGGATTCTTATTTCTCGCCAATGTCAACAGCGTTGGTCCTTGGCTGATTGCCTATGTGGCCATCACGGCTTGCGGCACAGCATTTTATTGGACCTGTTATCACGCTTGCATGGCGAGACTGGGCGACAAAGAGCATCGCGGTGCGCAGGTGAGCGCGCGTGAGGCGATATTTGCGCTCACTGGAGTTGTTGGTCCGGTATTTGGCGGGTTCATACTGACGATCTTTGGGCCGTTTTATGCATTTGCAGCCGCGGCTATTTTTAATGCATTGGCTATTATCCCGCTTATTGGCGTTCCGCACATGGTGATCTTGCCGGAGTCAAAAATTAAACGTGATCCCAAGCTGTTTGCGTTTGGCTTGTCGTTCTCGGATGGGCTGGTGGCACTTGCTGTTAATTTTGGCTGGCGCATCGTGTTGTTCAAAACCTTGGGCGAGAATTTTAACGCTTATGGCGGGGCTATTGCAGCGGCCAGTTTGGCAGGTGCAGTGATGGGCCTTGGCGTTGGCCGCATGATTGATCTTGGCCACCACAAACGCTCGGTGCAAATTGGTTTAGCTTTTATGGCGGGCGCAGTTTTGGCCGAATGCTTTGGTTATACCAGTGTGTGGGGTGCCGTTGCGGCCAACATGATGGGTGCCGTTGCCGGGCCGCTTTATATGTCTGCAATTATGGCACCTCTTTATAATGTCGCTAAAGCGTCGGCCTGCACATTTCGTTTTAATGTGGTGGCAGAGAACGGATTTGATTCTGGTGCAGGCTTTGGGTGTTTGGTTGCCGCAGGTTTTGTTTATGCAGGACTGAGCTTCTTCTGGCTTTTGATAATGGGGCTGATCGGCTGTGCTGGTGTTTATTGGGTCTTGCGTTGGCATAGCACCCTGCCCACCCTAAAAGTTGAGGCCCATGCCGTTCTTTAATAACAGCACGATCAACCGCACCTATATTCACACGGCGTTGCAAACCTTTGCCGAAAATGTGGGTAGTATTTTTATCTTCGTTTATCTGATCAAAGCTGGGTTTTCTGTGCCACAGGTTTTTGCGGCGACTGCAGTTATTTTTTTGCACGATTCTTCTTGCGATAAATCGTGCTGCCAGTTGTGAAGCGTATTGGATTGCGCAATGGATTGATTTTGGGAACGCTGCTGGTTTCCCTATCATATCTCATACTCCCAGCGGTTAATGGAATTAGGACATCATAAACGTTCAATTCAAATTGCCTATGGCGCGATAGCGTTTGCAATATTGCTGAAGCATCTGCCTGCCCCTTGCGTTTCAAGATCGCCACTGAAGGGGCGTGAGATTTGGGCACTGGCATTGGCTGTTTAATTGCAGCGGCACTGACTTGGTTTGGGTATAGTTATTTCTGGCCATTGCTATCGGGATAAATCGGGGCTGCGGCCGGGTACCGGATTATGAGTCAAGCCTAAATTTTTCCCTTTATTGTCATTCCCCCTTGGCGGGAATGAAAGGTGGGGTGGGTCTATAAAAACGGAGATCCATCTTTCTTCGTGTATTTGCTTACCCGATCAACAGCCGTAACTTTCATATTGATATCGCTATACCACGCAGTTTCATTGCCGCTTCGAGTACCGACTTCGAGATAGGTTACGGGCTTATCAGTGAGATTTTTAAGACAATGGCCATTGCCATTCTTCGCTTTGAATCCAGCGCACATGCCCGGTGTCAAAAGATGATCACCAGCGTCGTCGCTCAACGTGATGGTGCCGTCGAGCACATAGATGAACTCATCTTCTTTCTCATGCCAATGGCGTTGCGAAGACCATGCGCCGGGTTGAATGACTGCGAGATTAACCCCGAACTGATCGAGCCCAAACACATCACCCAGAATATGTTTAGTACGATTAATGCACAGTTCATTATGGGGGGCAGGATAGCGCGAGCCTTCACGCTTGGGGGCATCAGTGGCTTTAAGGGCTGACGGAGCTTTCATGTTTGGCCTCAATCTGATTTAACGCGTCCACTACAGCGTCAAAGGTGAGAAGTGTAGAGGCGTGGCGGGCTTTGTAATCGCGCACCGGGAGTAGCGCTTCGAGATCAGCCCATTTACCTTTTGGAGGCTCACCATTTTCCTTTAGCATCTTATACATGGTTTCACGCAATGTGCGCAGCTCAGGGGCGGTTGAACCAATCACATGGCTGCCCATAATCGAAGATGAAGCTTGACCTAGAGCGCAGGCTTTCACATCTTGGCCAAAATCGCTGACGACGCCATCTTTCATTGCCAGATCAACAGTTACTTTTGATCCACAAAGTTTCGAATGGCCTATGGCTGTCGCATCTGGATGCTCCAAACGTTGAAGGTGGGGAATATTTGCGGCAAATTCTAATATCTTGCGGTTGTAAATTTCGTTGATCATATCCAAATACTCAAGCTTCAGAATTTGCTTATCATAGGCTTCCCATGATATGGGGTGCGACATAAGGTTTGTGAAGCGACAAGAAAACTTTTGATCTGGGACGTCTGTTTAAGCGTAGTCTCAGTTCCGATCAATGTGCTGCCAAGGAAAGAGTTTAAGCCATGGATGCCAAAGTTCACCAGCGACCACTATTAATGCCTACCCCCATGCCTACCAAGGAAGAGGCAGAGGCGGCCGTGCGCACGCTGCTTGCTTGGGCGGGTGATGATCCGACCCGCGAAGGACTGATTGATACACCGCGCCGGGTGACCAAAGCTTTTAAAGAATATTATGCCGGATATAATCAGGACCCGGCTGAAATTCTAGACCGGACATTTGCTGAAATCAGCGGCTATGATGATATGGTTATGCTGCGTGACATTCAGTTTTCATCGCATTGCGAACATCACATGGCGCCGTTCTATGGCCGGGTGCATGTGGCTTATTTGCCCAATGGTGCGGTTGTCGGCATTTCAAAAATTGCCCGTGTGGTGGACGCTTTTGCCAAGCGGCTGCAAATTCAAGAAGCCATGACAGCGCAAATTGCCAAGGCCATCACCCAACATTTGGGGGCGCGTGGTGTTGCTGTGATGATTGAAGCGGCTCACACCTGCATGTCGATGCGTGGTGTACAAAAGCACGACGTGGCCACCATCACCACGCAGTTCACTGGCGAATATAAAACCAATCCTGTGATGCAAGCCCGTTTCATTGACATGGTGCGTGCGCCGAAGAGCAACTACTCATTGTGAGCAAGTCTGATGAGACGCTTGAGCTTCAACTGAAGTTTGATGACAAGGGTCTTATCGCCGCTATTGTATGTGATGTTGCCGATAATGCCGTGTTGATGTTTGCATACATGAACCAGCAGGCTTTTGATGAAACATGCCGCACAGGCCTTGTCCATTTCTGGAGCAGGTCGCGGAAAGAGCTTTGGAAAAAAGGGGCGAGTTCAGGCGAGACATTTGCCGTGCAAGAGCTGCGCGTTGATTGTGATCAGGATTCTCTCCTCGTGATGGTGAGGCCGCAGGGCAAAGGCAACGCCTGCCATACAGGAAGACGCAGTTGTTTTTATCGCGTGGTGGATGGAAAAGGATTGCGGCTCTTGCCAGACTAAGAGCCTGCGACCCTACCCCGCGTTCGAAATATAAGCCTTCATATCAGCGGCTTCGCGCTCAATGGCTTCGATTCTAAACTTCACCAAATCGCCAATTGAAATCATTCCGGTCAGTTTGCCTTTGTGCACCACGGGCAAATGGCGGATGCGGTTTTCAGTCATCATCGCCATGAGTTCGGATTCGCTATCGGTCTCAGCACAGGTTTTAACTTTTGTAGTCATCACCTTTGCCACTTTGAAATCCAGTGCCCCTGCGCCGTCAATGGCAATGCAGCGCACCACATCCCGCTCAGATATAATGCCTTCTATTGTGCCTGTATCGCTCAATATGACAACTGCGCCAATGCGTTTTGTCGTTAAGGTTTGGGCAATGCTGCGCACGGTGTCTTGCGACTTGGCCGAGACAACATCGCGGCTCTTGGTTCCGAGGATGTGGGCTACTGACATCGTGTCCTCCTGTTAATATTATTTAAGCTTAGCACTCGAAAAATCCAAAAGATAGAATGCAACGAAGCCCGCGATGAATCCGCCCACATGCGCTTCCCACGCGATGACGCGTTCCTCAAGAAACGCAGTGCCCGTCATATATTGGCTGGTGGCGGTGAACATCGTGAGCGCCAACCACATAATTGTGAAAGCCATGGCTTGTTTGTTTCTTAATATTTGCAATGGGGAGAGGGGTTGCACTGTTCTGATTTGCCGTTCGTTCATCGTCGCCATGCCAACACCACCGGCATACATAATCGGAATAGCGGCGGCGATCATGCCGGACACGCCCGCTGAAATACCGACCATCACAACAAATTCACCCCAATGCACGATGAGGCCTGCAACCGCACCAGCTATGATCGAAAGGGCTAGCAAAAGCACATAGCGCCAGCTGCCCAAGCGCAGCACAACAGGTTTGGAAAAAATCACCAGCCATAAGCTATTAAATCCCAAATGAGTCCAGTCAGCGTGCAGCAGGCCATAGGTTAACATGCTCCAATAGGCCGAGCCCTTCATTTGCGGAAAGATCGACGATGTGAACCGCATGGGGATAAAGGCAAAGGCATATTGGGCATAGATTTGCCAAGACAAACCTTCAAACTGCAATAATCCTTGGATCAATGCCAATATCGCCACCACCGCGACAATGACCAGCGGAAGGTTGAAGAGCGGTTGTCGCGTTTTAGGAGACACTTCCCCCTCAAAATTGGCATCTAATTGATCTGTCACAGTTTCCTCCTAGTGGCACGGCTTGTGCACACCATACAGCAGACGTTCATGAATGGGACAGGCTTTTGCAAGACCGCACCCCGGAGGCTCAAAAAAATGCAAGTTACTGATAAACCTGAAATCGAACACCCTGCAACCCAGATTCTTCATCCTGGCAGCCGCGAGCTGTTTCGCTATTGGGAAAGCTTGCGGGCCGAACGGGCCTGCCCGGCACGCAGCGACCTAAATTTGCATCAACTGGTGCGCATTCTGCCTGACATGATGATTCTAGAGAAAAACATCCTTAACACGGGCTGGCAATATCGTTTGGCGGGCACAAGGCTTTATGACTTCTTTCAAGGCGAGTTGACGGGCAAAGACGCTTTGGCGGGTTGGGAAAATTTTGAACGCAGCGTTGTTGATAAATGCTTGGAAGTGACCCTGCAGCGCCTGCAGCCAAGCCTCGTTCGGATGCGTTTTGTTTCCGAGTTGGGAAACACTGTGGCCGCCGAAATGATTGCATTGCCGATCTTCTCGCACAACCTTAACCGCGTGCAAGTTATTGGCGGGTTCTTTCCATTTATAGCCCCTACTCGCCATGCCGTTGATCATCTGGTGCGGCGTGAATTGGTGTCCGCACGGATGATTTGGACTGAGCATGAACAAGGTGATGTTTTGCTGGATCAAGCAGGCCGTCAAGCGCCTTCACACTTGCGTGTCATCCAAGGTGGACTTCGATAAATAAAATTCTTAGTTGTGTGTGATTGCATTGGCGATATGTTAACTCTGCCTTTACTCAGACGTTCTTAAATGGGGGAAGGTTTGATGGAAATCAGGCCTAGGCGCCCCGGGGAGAGAACGGTAAGGGCTAATAGTTAGAGGTCAAACGTGAGCGCACTTAATATAGAATATTCTCAACCCATGGATGGCGCTAAGCCACTCGGAATTATATTCGGGCGCTTCATGTTGCCCGATATGTCGGAACATCCATGCCAAGTTGTGGACATTACGCTCGATGGTGCGGTGTTTATGACTGCGACAGTGCCGCAGAAAGGCCAGGCCCTCGTTGCCTATCTCGAAGAAATTGGCCGGGTTGAAGCCATTTCCGCAGGTCCGGTAGCTGGTGGTTTTCACATTGAATATGCATTGCAAGGGGCTAGGCTGGAACGTTTACGCCAACGCATTGATTGGTTGCGCAATAAAGATTCGGGTGCCCCAGACACGCGTCGCCATGCCCGTTTTGAACCTACTGAAAAAGTGTCGCAAATCTCATTGCCAGACGGCCGCGTCTATAATTGCGAAGTGATTGATATATCAATTTCAGGTGCAGCAATCAAAACCGAAGTGATGCCCAGTGTTGGCACTTATTTGATGCTTGGTAAAATGCGCGGGCGCGTAGTGCGCTATATTGATCAGGGTGTGGCTGTTGAGTTTGTGAAGCAGCTGGACCGTGGGCAATTGCCACCGGGGTCTGGACCGTCGGCCCTATAAATCCTGCACATCGACCACGCCGGCAATGGCTTTGATGGCACCCTTCACTTGAGGCGTGATGGCGAATTTTGTGCCTAGGCCAATTTGCACTTCCCTGCCCCCCTCTAAAATAAGCGTGAGGCGCGCAGGTGCTCGGCCCCCGGGCTGCAGGCGCTTGGCAATGGAGTCGAGCGATTTTGTATCGCGTACAAAAATTTCAATGCCCTGAACGATGGAAGCCGCGGCTTTATCGAGCACTTCGAGGCCCTGAAGACGCAGTTTGATTTCCTCGCCGTCGACATCGGCCTCAACACGGGCGATGACGGCAATGCCGGGCTCTAGCAAATCGCGCACCGCATTGAGTGTGTCGGAGAAGACAATCGTTTCAAATTGACCAGTGGGATCAGAGAAGCCGACAAATGCAAATTTATTTCCGGATTTGGAACGGCGCTCTTGTTTGTAGGTAATAGTGCCTGCCAGCTTTGCCGCTGTCGCCCCGCGCGTGAGAATTTTTTCTTGAAAGGACGCCCACGACTCCACACCCAGTCTCGCTAAGGGCTTGGTGTATTCATCGAGCGGATGACCACTGAGATAAAAGCCGACAGCTTCAAATTCCTGTGCCAGTTTTTCCATCGGCGTCCAGGCATCGCGCACCGGCAAGGTGAGATCATCACTGGCGGCTTTCATGCCGCCGAACATATCGTTCTGCCCAGCCGCTGCTTCAGACGCAGTGCGATTGGCAATGCCGATAATGCTATCAATGCCATCCAACACTTGGGCGCGATTAGGATTGAGCGTGTCAAAAGCCCCCGCCTTGGTCATGCTTTCGAGCGCCCGGCGATTGAGCGCTTTGGCATCCACACGGCGCGAGAATTCACCCAGTGATTTGAAAGGACCAGACTCTTTGCGCACATTGACGATAAGTTCGACGGCTCCGGCACCCACATTCTTAAGAGCCGCCATGGAATATAGAATCGTGCCATCTTTCACGGTGAAATCAACACCACTGCCATTCACCGAAGGCGGCACAACTTTAATGCCGAGGCGCTGAGCTTCACGGCGGAACAGCATCAACTTATCGGTGTTGCCCATATCGAGCGTCATCGAAGCGGCAAGGAACTCAACGGGATAATTGGCTTTGAGGTAAGCGGTTTGATAGGATACAACAGCATAAGCCGCAGCATGTGATTTGTTAAAGCCGTAACCTGCGAATTTTTGAACGTGCTCAAAGATCTCATCGGCTTTTTTGGCATCGACATTATTTTTCAGTGCGCCCTCAATAAAGCGGGTTTTCTGCGCATCCATTTCCGATTTTATTTTCTTGCCCATGGCACGGCGCAGCAGATCAGCTTCGCCGAGTGAATAGCCAGAAAGCACCTGCGCAATTTGCATAACTTGTTCTTGATAGACGATGATGCCGTAAGTTTCTTTCAGCAGTGGTTCCAACATGGGGTGCATATAATCTGGTTCAGCATCGCCTAATTTGTTGGCGATAAATTTTGGAATGTTCTCCATGGGGCCTGGTCGATAGAGCGCCACGATGGCGATGATATCTTCAACACAGTCGGCCTTCATGCGCTTGGCTGTGTCTCTCATGCCGGAACTTTCCAGCTGGAACACGCCCACTGTGTCGCCACTGCGCAACATTTCATAGGTCGGCACATCTTCATAGGAAATGTTATCGATATTAAAACCGGGCTCACGCACATGAATGAGCTTGAGCGCTTTGTCTATGACTGTGAGGGTTTTTAAGCCGAGAAAGTCGAACTTTACCAGGCCTGCAGCTTCCACATATTTCATGCTGAACTGCGTGGCGGGCAGCGATGAACGCGGGTCACGGTAAAGCGGGACCAGTTCTTCCAACGGACGGTCGCCGATCACAACACCTGCCGCATGGGTGGACGCGTTACGATAAAGCCCTTCAATGCGCAGTGCTATATCAAACAGGTTTTTTACATTGGGGTCACGGTCGCGCTCTTCCTGCAGGCGCGGCTCCATCTCAATATATTCACGCAGGGTGAGCGGATTCGCGGGGCTCATGGGGATGAGTTTGGAAAGTCTATCCACTTGCATGTAAGGCATTTGCAGCACGCGTCCCACATCGCGCGTCACCATGCGGGCTTGGAGTTTGCCAAACGTGATAATCTGCGCCACACGGCCCACACCGAAACGATCTTGCACATAATTGATCACTTCGTCACGGCGATCCTGACAAAAATCAATATCGAAATCGGGCATTGAGACGCGTTCTGGATTGAGAAAACGCTCGAATAAAAGATTAAAGCGGAAAGGGTCGAGGTCCGTGATAGTCAACGCATAGGCGACCATCGAGCCTGCGCCCGAACCACGGCCCGGCCCCACCGGAATGCCATGGTTTTTAGCCCAAGTGATGAAGTCAGCCACGATGAGGAAATAACCGGGGAAATCCATGCGGGTGATGACGCTGAGTTCAAAAGTCAAACGCTCTTGATATTGCTGTTCGGTATAACCAGCCACAAGCCCACGGGTGGCCAAACGCTTAGCCATGCCCGCTTCCGCAGCTGTGCGCAGCATTTCGCCCTCGTCGCCGTCCGCAAAGCGCGGCAGGATTGGTTTCCGGCCCTTTACCCAGTAAGAGCAGCGCTTGGCAATCTCGATGGTGTTTTCGGCGGCCTCTGGAATATCAGCAAAGAGGGCTGCCATTTCGGCTTGGGTTTTGAAATAATGTTCAGGCGTTAAACGCCTGCGATCCTCCGCCGCCACCACTTCACCACCTGCAATGCAGATGAGCGCATCATGGGCCACATAATCATCCGGTGTTGCGAAATAGCATTCATTGGTGGCGACCAAGGGCACGCCGTGTGCATAAGCAATGTCGATCAGGCCTTGCTCAGCGGCACGCTCATTGTCAGTGCCGTGGCGTTGCAGTTCGATGTAAAAGCGATCACCGAAAAGGGTTTTGAGTTGAGTAGCGTGTTGAACCGCAAGTGGCGCTTGACCTTGGACGAGTGCGTCATTGAGTGGTCCTTCGGGGCCACCAGAAAGGCAGATCAACCCTGCCGCGCAGGCCGCAAATTTCGCCCAAGCCACGTGGGGTTCGGCATTGTCGGCCACATCCAGAAAGGAACTGGACGAGAGCTTCATCAGGTTTTGATAGCCTAGCTCATTCTTCGCAATCAGCACCACGCTGGTGTAGCGTTTTAGACCTGTCTGTTGCTGAAAGGGATTGGCCTTTTCAGTTGTGATTGAAAAATCAACTTTCAACGCCAAACCGATAATAGGTTGAATGCCTTTGGCTGCAACCGCTTCCGAAAATTCGAGTGCACCAAACAGGTTGCCCGTATCGCTCATCGCCAAGGCTGGCATGTGCATATCCTTAGCCATGCCCGCCAGCTTCTTAATCGGCAGAGCCCCTTCGGACAGCGAATAAGCGGTGTGGACGCGGAGATGGATGAAGGTTGGTGCAGGCATGGGGGAAGGATAGCGGAGAAGGTTCAGTGATTCAGAAATTTTTTGTGGCTGTGCAAATCTCTGTTGTCCTGCTCTCTCGCCGGGGCCAGGGCCCCATCGCCGTTCGGCACCGCTGTCTGAAGGAGTGAGGGGGGCCTAGCCGCGAGTGCGGTCATACGTTAAATTCACCTGATGACCTTCATCCCAGACCTCTCCACCCTCCTCACTTACTCCATCGCATCAATCCTACTGTTCATCACGCCGGGACCAGACATGAGTTTATTTTTGTCGCGCACCATGGCTTCTGGCCGCAATGCGGGGCTCGCTTCAGCGATGGGCGCCAATGTGGGCTGCGTAGTTCACACGTTGCTGGCGGCCTTTGGTGTTTCGGCTTTGATTGCGGCATCCCACACCGGATTTTCGATTCTCAAAATTGTCGGTGCTGGATATTTGTTGTGGTTGGCTGTGGATGCCATTCGCAATGGTTCATCGCTTAATGTGGGCAATGTTGATAAAAAACCGGTGACACTGCTGAGCAGTTTTCTGTTGGGTATCAGCGTGAACATGACCAACCCGAAAGTGGTGTTATTTTTTATCACGTTCCTGCCGCAGTTTGTTTCTCCGACCGATCCGCATGTCACATCAAAGCTGCTCTTTCTCGGAATTTATTTTGTGGTGATCAATATTCCTCTTTCGGTGCTGATGATCTTTGGAGCGGAAAAATTAGTGACATGGCTCAAGAACAAACCGCGTGTGATGCGCGCGATCGATTATACGTTCGCGGGCGTGTTTGCTGTTTTCGCACTGAAAATCGCCTTTACGCAGGGGCGGCCGTGATTTCGGATTTCTAGAGTATAAAAAGAAATAGCCCCTGCACCGTACGGTGTCAAGGACTATTTTTCAATGTTAGGAATTAATATTTTAAGCTTAATGCGCTCTTGCACCTTCGCTTAGTCGTTCCGCAGCGGCTCTTGCAGCAGCTGCGGCTTCTTCGGCGATTTCATCCCAGATGATGGATTCGGGTTGGCGCACCAATGCGTGGACCAAGACATCATCCATCATAGTGACCGGAATGATTTCCATGCCGTTTTTAACCGACGGTGGAATGTCGGCCAAATCCTTCACGTTTTCGATCGGGATCATCACTTTCTTGATGCCGCCGCGCAAGGCCGCATAAAGTTTTTCTTTCAGGCCACCAATCGGAAGCACGCGGCCCCGCAAAGTGATTTCACCGGTCATGGCTATATCTTTGCGAACCGGAATGCCCGTCAACACCGATACAATAGCCGTTGCCATGGCGATGCCAGCAGATGGACCATCTTTGGGTGTGGCCCCTTCTGGTACATGCACGTGAATGTCCTTCTTATCAAACATTGGCGGTTTTACACCGATGGCAGGCGCACGTGAGCGCACATAAGAAGAGGCGGCTGAAATGGATTCTTTCATCACATCTTTCAGATTGCCCGTCACCGTCATTTTGCCTTTGCCGGGCATCATGAGGGCTTCGATGGTGAGAAGCTCGCCACCCACTTCGGTCCAAGCCAAGCCAGTGACAACACCAACCTGATCTTCGCCTTCAGCCATGCCATGCTTATATTTTTGCACACCGAGATATTTCTGCGCCAGTTCAACGTCGACCTTGACCTTCTTTTTCTTGTTGGTCATCAGGTCTTTCACGGCTTTGCGCGACAGCGTGTTCACTTCGCGCTCCAAATTACGCACACCCGATTCGCGGGTGTAGCTTTGGATCACCTCAGTGATGGCTTCCTTGGTCACTTCAAACTCCTTCTTGTCGAGGCCATGGTTTTCCATGGCTTTCGGCACAAGATGGCGCTTGGCAATTTCAGCTTTTTCTTCTTCAGTGTAACCGGCAAGGCGAATAATTTCCATGCGGTCGAGAAGTGCGGGCGGAATGTTGAGCGTGTTTGAAGTTGTTACAAACATGACGTTCGACAAATCATATTCCACTTCCAAATAGTGGTCCATAAATGTGCCGTTTTGTTCTGGATCCAACACTTCAAGTAACGCCGCAGAAGGATCACCCCGGAAATCCATGCCCATCTTGTCGATTTCATCGAGCAAGAAAAGCGGATTGGATTTCTTGGCTTTCTTCATTGACTGAATAATTTTGCCGGGCATCGACCCAATATAAGTGCGGCGATGCCCGCGAATTTCAGATTCATCTCGAACCCCACCCAAGCTCATGCGCACAAATTCGCGGCCTGTTGCTTTCGCAATCGATTTGCCGAGCGAGGTTTTACCCACCCCTGGAGGGCCGACGAGGCAGAGGATTGGCCCACGCATTTTGTTGGTGCGACTTTGCACCGCAAGATATTCGATGATGCGTTCTTTAACTTTTTCCAAGCCAAAGTGATCGGTGTCTAAAACGCCTTGCGCAAATTCAAGGTCGTTCTTCACCTTGGAATTTTTGCCCCATGGAATGTTAAGCAGCCAATCCAAATAATTGCGTACCACTGTGGCTTCAGCCGACATCGGGCTCATGGTGCGAAGTTTTTTCACTTCAGCATCAGCCCGCTCACGCGCTTCTTTGCTGAATTTTGTGTTGGCTATTTTGGCTTCCAATTCGCCAACTTCATCTTTCTCGCCTTCGCCATCGCCAAGCTCTTTCTGAATGGCTTTCATTTGCTCATTCAAATAATATTCGCGTTGGGTTTTTTCCATCTGGCGCTTTACACGACCACGAATACGCTTTTCAACTTGCAGAACTGAAATTTCACCCTCCATGAAGGCGAAAGCTTTTTCAAAGCGTTCTTCAACCGACTGGATTTCGAGAAGCGCTTGCTTGTCAGAAATCTTGATGGCCAAATGCGCGGCAATGGTATCAGCCAATTTGGCTTGATCGGTGATCTGGCCAAGGGTGGCCAAAACTTCCTGAGGCACTTTTTTGTTGAGCTTCACATAGGATTCGAATTGCGTAACTGCCGTGCGGGCCAAAGCCTCAGCGTCGGTGTTGGCATTGATGATGTTGGGCAACAATGAAATTTCAGCTTCGAAGAAATCATTGCGATCGGTGAAGCGTTCCACCTTGGCGCGCTCAACACCTTCAACCAAAACTTTCACCGTGCCATCAGGCAATTTCAAAAGCTGAAGCACCTGAGCCAGCGTGCCCACTTCATAAATTGTCTCAACAGCCGGATCATCATCACCCGGATTTTTTTGTGCAACAAGCATAATACGCTTATCTTCGCGCATCACTTCTTCAAGCGCCTTGATCGACTTCTCACGGCCAACAAACAGCGGCACGATCATATGCGGAAACACCACGATGTCGCGCAAGGGCAACACAGGAAGTGTTTCAGTTTCGCCGGAGGTCACTATAGTTTTCTTTGCCATTTACTTTCCTTCATCGGCCCTGCCCTCACTTTAAGCGGCGTGGCCTTTATATTTTCATAACAGTGATGTGGGTTGAAACTGCGCAGTTTCAACCCCTCGTTTCATGCGGATACGGGTGCCATTTTGCCGTTGGCCTGCTTGTCACGATCAGCATAAATCAGCAGCGGCTTGGCATCACCATCGACAACTTCTTTCGAAATCACCACTTCTTCTACGCCATCCATGCCGGGCAGATCATACATAGTGTCGAGCAGAATGGTTTCCATAATGGAACGCAAACCACGGGCACCGGTCTTGCGATCAATAGCTTTGCGGGCAATGGACTTCAGCGCTTCGTCTGGCAATGTGAGCTTCACACCTTCCATTTCGAACAGGCGTTGATATTGCTTCACGATGGCATTCTTGGGTTCATTGAGAATTTGCACGAGGGCCACTTCATCCAAATCTTCCAGCGTTGCCACAACCGGCAGACGCCCCACAAATTCTGGGATTAAACCAAAGCGCAGCAAATCTTCAGGCTCCAGTTCACGCAACACGGCACCCATGCGACGATCATCAGGACCGCGCACCGTGGCCGCAAAGCCCATACCTGTGCCTTTTGAACGTTGAGAAATAATCCGCTCTAAGCCTGCGAAGGCGCCGCCGCAAATAAAGAGAATGTTCGACGTATCGACCTGCAGGAATTCCTGCTGAGGATGTTTGCGCCCGCCTTGTGGGGGAACCGAAGCAACGGTGCCTTCCATGATTTTCAGCAAGGCTTGCTGCACGCCTTCACCCGAAACGTCACGAGTGATTGAAGGATTATCAGACTTGCGGCTGATCTTGTCGATTTCGTCGATATACACAATGCCGCGCTGGGCGCGCTCAACATTATAATCAGCCGACTGCAACAATTTCAGAATAATGTTTTCAACGTCTTCACCCACATAACCGGCCTCGGTCAAAGTGGTGGCATCAGCCATGGTGAAGGGCACATCGAGAATGCGAGCCAAAGTTTGCGCCAGCAGAGTTTTGCCAGAGCCCGTCGGGCCTACCAGCAGAATGTTGGACTTCGCCAATTCCACTTCGCCATTCTTTGAACCATGGTTCAGGCGCTTATAATGATTGTGAACTGCAACCGAGAGCACGCGCTTGGCATGGTCTTGGCCGATTACATAATCATCAAGAACTTTCCTGATTTCATGCGGGGTTGGCACACCATCTTTGGATTTAGTCAGCGAGGTTTTATTTTCTTCACGGATAATATCCATGCAGAGTTCAACGCATTCATCGCAAATGAAAACGGTAGGGCCGGCAATAAGTTTGCGCACTTCATGTTGGCTTTTGCCACAGAACGAGCAATACAGCGTATTCTTGCTGTCGGTGGGTGCGTTCTTGCTCATAACAACTCCTATCAGTCGGCGGACTTAAAAATCAAATCAACTAGCCTGAGTATAGCCCATTCCAGCGACTCAAATCTAGCTTGCACAGCGTTAAGTTAAACAATCCTTGCTATTTCCAACAGGAATTGCTCACCTAAAGTCGCAGGGAAATGTTTTAACTATTTGGAATCGCTCAATTCTGGGCGTTTATCAAGAACTTTATCGATCAAACCAAAAGCAACAGCTTCTTCGGCATTCAAGAAATTGTCACGTTCCAAGGCGGTTTCTACCTCCTGAATCGTGCGGCCTGTGTGTTTTACGTAGATTTCATTGAGGCGACGCTTCAAGGCTTCCACGTTCTTGGCATGGATCATAATATCGGTCACTTGGCCGGAATATCCGCCCGAAGGCTGATGCACCATCACGGATGAATGCGGCAATGCAAAGCGTTGGCCTTTGGCACCAGCGCAGAGAAGAAGCGAACCCATGGAAGCCGCCTGCCCCATCACCATCGTCGAAATCTGTGGGCGGATGAACTGCATCGTGTCGTAAATAGAAAGGCCAGACGACACCACGCCACCGGGCGAATTGATATACATGGCGATTTCTTTCTTGGGATTTTCAGCCTCAAGGAACAAAAGCTGCATACACACAGATGCGGCCACTTGGTCATCAATTGCCCCGGTGATGAAGATGATGCGTTCGCGGAGCAACCGCGACGGCAAATCGTAAACGCGCTCACCGCGGGATTCTTGTTGAATAACTGAAGGCCAGAAGGCAGCCTCAGGAGCATAGTTCAATGGATCGCGCATATTTTCCTCGGTTTTCGTGAATCACTAGCAAATCAGTCCCCATAGATAGGGAGGGATAAGCAGAAGTGGAAGGGGGATGGTTCATGGCCACTTGACATGCCCTACTTTGTCCATACAATATTGACATGAAGAAATTTGTCTGGGACCCTGAGAAATCAGAAATAGTCAAGAGTGGCATGGGTCGTCGCAACATTAGTTTTGAGCGATGCGTCGTCGCAATCCAGAACAAAGGAATTTTAGATGTTGTATCAAATCCAAGTAGCAACCATCCAAGCCAAAAAATGTATGTCTTGGATATAGATAATTACGCGATTTGTGTGCCGTTTGTTGAAACCGAAAATGAGATTTTTCTCACAACAATTTTTCCTAACCGCAAACTTACAGCGCGCTATTTAAGAGGATATAAAAAATGAGTGGAAAACTAAAAACTGTAAAAACTCCAGAATTTGGACCTTTTCTTGATGATGAGGAGCGCGAGATCTACGAGGCAATTGAACGTGATGATTACGCACCTGTAAGTTTGCTCACTCCAGAAAAGCGAGCTGTGTATGAAGATATGGCACATGCCACTATGAACGAAACTCGCATTAAGATTTCTCTGCGTTTGGCCGAATCTGATTTGTTACGCCTCAAAGCTAAAGCCATGCGTGAAGGGATGCCCTATCAGACTTTGATCGGTTCGATTTTGCATAAGGCGGTTTCGAGTTAAGACTTCATTCCCTGCTACCAACCTCGCGTGTTGGATATTGCTGCCCGTGGCGGCAGACATGTGGATGTGTTGCCACTCCCGCTGTTGGATGAGGTGATGGCTAGGGTGGTTACTATTTTTGAGTGAGTAAGAAATTTTTCAAGCAGTTGATGAGTATTGGTATGATTAAATTGATTAGCATAATTCGAGTTCATAGTCTCTGGAATATGTGATTTAGGAATAGAAATGGTCCAAATCGATCTTCATTTTGTCGACGAGCTTGTACAAGCTCGCAAAGCCCAACATGGAGGAGGACGCGGTGCACCACTTCTGCTCAACAACCACCGCATTGGCGCTTCAATTAACCGGAGCTGTATGGCAATGCTCAGTGCACTCCTTCAAGGCTACGTCGAAGAAGTATTTCAAGTCGCGGCAAAGCGCGTTTTTCCAAGCTTAGGAAATGATCAAAAAGCATTCGAAGATTATTGGAACCAACTCAAGTATTGGGGAAATCCAAGCGATGCAAACATCAAAAAACTGTTTTTAAAGATTGGTATTCCTGATGTTATGAATAACCTTTCATGGCAGGGCACGAAAAAACCCGTCATAATAAAGAGACTTGATGAGTTAAACCAAATCAGAAATAGGATTGCACACGGGGGTCAAAAGCTATCCCTGAACGGTAAGCCATATTTATTGACTCTAGCCAAAGTAGTTATTTACAAAAATTTAGTGGCAAATTTCGGCGCAAGATTTGAGGATCACGTTATTGAACTTACGAAGTAGGAGAACACCTTCGGCATTCAACGATAGAACAATTGGTTTTTTTGTTTTACTATCTAAACCCTACTTCAAAATCTCTACCTTTTCTGAACTTTACATTAAAAAATCATACTCATAAATAGAAACAAAAAAACCTCGCAGGTCACCCCGCGAGGTTTTAAATTTTTTATCTTAAACTCTCTTACGCCGCAGCGCCTTCTTCTTCATCCTCAACCAGCGCTTTTAATTCTTCGCGGGTGACGGACTTATCCGAAACTTTGGCTTTGCCAACAATTACGTCCACGACTTTTTGCTCAAACAGTGGGCCCCGTAGTTCCATCAAAGCGTTGCCGTTCTTG
>JANMWK010000030.1:0-11768 GCA_031393975.1 Hyphomicrobiales bacterium | reverse complement strand
TTTACCAACCCTAGCAACAATTTGCGGACGGCGCATCTCACGCTTGGGGGATGCAGGCTGCGGCGGAAAGGAGAATGAACCATGCCGGAGAAATCTGCAATCGGTGCACACGACGCGAGGTGAGACTGGTAATGTGTTTCCTACAGGCCTGTTCAAAGGAGTAGCAGAGCACTGCGGAGGGAACGCGTTCCTGTTAAAAAACCAAGTCGAGCTGGCCTATCACGTCATGGGCAAATCGTGCATAAGTGTCTGCGTTGCGGAGTGCAAGATCGGTTGACAGTGCATCGTATTTCTGACGGTTCTTGTGGAAATAAGCCTGATCGTCTGCCAACGGCACACCGGATTTTCCACCCGTCACGAAGTGGCACAGTTCATGGAGCATGGCGTAACGAAACCCGTCGGATGCCATCGTGCGCCCTTTCAGCGTGATGTAAATCCTGTCGACGGGAATGCCTTTGAAGCGCTCGATTTTGTTGGCCGGGGCCTTGCCGCTGTTGAAGCCATCTTCAAAAGTGTACATGAATGCGTTTTCCTGCAGATTCAATGGCGCATCGTCAGCGACAATGGTTCCTTGTGTCAAATGCCCAACGGCTGATTTCACCAGGAAGAACACGCGTTGAATGCGAGCTAAAGCCAGTCTGCGCTCATCATTGTTTTTTGTATGATAGTGGCGATCCAGTCTGGTAAAAGCGGAAGCGCCAAACAGCGAACCCGGTGTCGAAAGTGCCGATGACACCAAGCTTAAATTGGCTTCGGCCGCCGTTATGATGGCAAGGACACGGGGAAGTTCGACAATGAATCGTGAAACGCTTTCTTGCGGAATGACATCGGGGCCGGCACGCAATGAGTCCATGGTGGGGCCTTCGGGGTCCACAATTTTGTCGAGCTTTTTGAATTGATTGACTGTTTGAAAATTCAAAATGGCTGCAATGGTTTTCGGACCAACAATTCCGTCGATCTTGAGAAATTCGACAGGACCGCCATCACGGTTCGGGAACTGGTTCAGGGTTCGCTGTATTTTCTCCACATCTGATTTTATATTGGCGACGCGGGGATGCGACCTCTCGCCGACGGGAGCTGAAATTGTGAGTTGCTGTTCAAGGGTTACAGTTTCAACTGTATCCACGAAAGTGGAATTCATGACGAATATTTTGGTTTTCATTGGAAGACTCCTGGCGATTGGCTTCAGCGGTAAGAACCCTGGGTAATGCGTCAATGTCGTTCAACTTTAGGCACATTATGCAATCGAGCATATCCTCCATAAAAGGGTAGCGATGGATCGTAGGGACGTTTATCGAAATTCGGGCTATCGTCTGTGCGACCAATTGCAATTGAATGCACTGGCGCCGTAATTCCAGCACCGCATTCCAATGGACAGTAATTACTATTTGACCGGTGGGTCAGCAACGAGTGGCCAAAACATAATCTTCTTAGCTCTTAAAAACGCCGCCTCGCCTTCCCTTGGATGGAGATCATTATAGGTGTTTCCCATCCTGTCTTTGTTCCATAAGTCGATGTGTCCACCCCACATGGACGATCGACCTTTGACGTCGAAATAGTTCCAGAACAGGATAATCCCTTGGCGATCTTTAACAAAGTTATATGCCGCAAGTCCAGGCATGGGCTCAGGCGCATAGATGGGTTTTGTCTCCCACGTGTAAGCCTTTCCTTTCGCAGGACCCCAACCCGGAAATTCATAGGGATTTGAAAAATGATGACTATGATCTGCGGCCTTCATCTGGCAAGATGTTCCATAGAAGCCATGAAAAGATACTCCGCTTCTGTGAAGAGCTTCACACACACGAACGAAACATTGCATGTGGTGGAGCGGTCCATTGCCTTCGTTGCAGGGGTAATCTCCACTATGAGCGGTGTTCGGATAGTTCAGGTTGTTCTTATTCCTTGGGTGATTGTACCATATGGTCCCGAAACTTCCGACTGACTTGCCTTTGGCTGGTGGCAGAAAGAGCAGCTTGGCATTTGGCTTCACGTTGATTTGCAGCGTCGGCGCATAAGGCTTGCCAAGTTTTGCCGCTTTTGAAATCCAGTAAAATGCTTCCAATTCAGTATAGCCGGCAGACTGTCCGCAAATCTGAAAATAATACCTGCCACCGACTTCAATGGGCACGTTTTCTGCCGCTACTTCATCCATGTCATAATGATCAATATACTTTTTCTTGGTCACGTCCCCAAGATGCACGCACTGGTCACAGAACGCGACACCCGGATTCTTGACGATCACGCCGACTTCGACCAAAGGAAACAAATCATACTTCTTCAACCCGACAATTTTGGTTTCACCAACGGCAAGCTCAATATGCGAAATGGACTTGCCATGAGTATCAACAAAGGTTTCCATCAAAAAAATCTCCGTTTACGTTCGCGTCGCTGAGGGTGGACAACAATTCCCTCTATGTGTGCGATTGAAAATCGTGGTACAAACTAGATAGATCAAAATGGGCCACTGCGCATCCTTCGTTTAGGTGATGTACCTGATCTCAAACCGCGCGATCCAGTTGGCAGCTACCAAGCTGCACTACCAAGATTCCCATTATCGATGGTTAAACTCAATCCTACAGGCAAATCCACGCAGAAGCAGTTGAAGCCGATTGGGATCCAAGATAATTGAAAAAAAATCCGGCCTTGTGAATTTCAAACTATAATGCTTCCCAAGTGATCCTCTTATTACCCAGAATGCAAAAACTTGCCCTCAACCCCCACCGTGGTTTCCACAATCTCCTCTCCTGAAATTGTACTTTCAAGACCAAAGGGATTGCCAGCTAAAATGTATCAGATAGATTTCCCAACAAATCTCCGATGCGATTGGCGAGCGTCGTAGGCAGGTTGCGGCCAGCAATCTGATTGATGATGGCCCACTGCCCTGTGAACTTTTGACGTATGTCCCTGTTGAGATTGATGATCATAAAGGGAGAACGGTTAGGGCCAAAGCTCACACCACGTGCAACACTGACCAACCCATCTGGCAGTAACGGCCCATTCGCGAATTGAAACTGCGTAACAGCATCGATCGTTTTCTGGTTGTTCTCCCCAGTAAAACTATTGTTCAGGTCAAGAAAATCGAGCTGCGTCAGCATCCACTGCACCAGCTCAGTGTCAACATTTCGACGCTGCGACAGTGCGCTCTTCCCAACACGTACATCAATGTAAAAAACATTCGTCCTTTTGTGTTTCGTCCGCAATTTGCCATTCGAACCGACTTGCTCTCCTGTGGACTTGCTATGTTACATTGTAAGCAAAACAATTTTGCGCTCACCTACCAGTTTGGATTTGCTTCTGCACTCCACGAACGGGAGATAAATGAGTAGCGCACCGTCTCGGTTATTTGAGGCCCACTCCGGGAATCCATGTCGATACGAGGGTAAAGGCCTGGCAGCGCAAAGCGCATAACGGTGTTCAGTGCCCATATCGTCCAAACCTGATTTTTGGAATAACTTAGATTCTTGGCTATTCCAGATTTTGCTACGCTCACACATCTATCAGGCCTGACGTTGTATTTCTTTTGATCCATGTCGATGACAGCTTGCAGATCCTTGTTGTAACCGCCCTGCCATCGGAGCTCACGCACGGCTGACTTCAGGTCTTCATCGAATGTCATAAATTCCTGCGGCCAGAGCTGGTAACAACAGTATCCGAAACGTACAAGTTCCACGTCGTCGGGCTTGTTTGGCCTGTCAATGCCGACGTCTGAACTGAGGTTCCAGAAAAACATTTCTCCAAGTGCCAATTGACCGTGTGCCATTGGTTCATCTCCCTTAAGGCAACTGAATTTTCGTTTTAACTTTACACCACAACAAAGTCGTTATTTTGAATTGCCAATTAAATGCCCACGCGCTTCGATTTAAGATGAATTGAGTGGCCATTTCAGATCACCGCGTAGCCAAACTCTCCATTCGTTACACCGACCTTCGCTTCCACAATCTCCTCACCCGAAATCGCCTTGTTCAAGATCTGGCGGCTCAGAGCAGGCAGCAGCGTGTTGGTGACGATGTTGTCCACCATGCGGCCACCAGAGTCCGGGTCGTTGCACATGGACACGATCTTCTCCACCACGGCATCATCAAAGACAAATTTCGCATTGTGATTGTCGGCGATCCGCTTGCCAATGCGGTTCAACTGTAGGCGCACAATGCCGCCCAGCATATCCCCTGAAAGAGGGTAGTAAGGAATGGTAACGATGCGGCCAAGCAGGGCAGGCGGGAAAACTTGTAGCAGATCGGGCTTCATATCGGTTGCCAGTTTTTCGGCATCCGGCCTTTCGGCACCTTGGCCGGCGGCATGCATGATCATGTCGGTGCCGGCGTTGGTGGTGAGGATGATTAATGTGTTTTTGAAATCAATGCGGCGGCCGGAGCCATCTTCCATCACGCCTTTGTCAAACACTTGGAAGAATATTTCGTGGACGTCCGGGTGAGCTTTTTCCACTTCATCAAGCAGCACGACACTGTAAGGCTTGCGGCGCACAGCCTCCGTGAGGCGGCCACCTTCGCCATAGCCAATATAGCCCGGAGGTGCACCTTTCAGTGTTGAAACGGAATGGGCCTCCTGGAATTCAGACATGTTGATGGTGATCATATTCTGCTCGCCACCATAAAGCGCCTCAGCCAAGGCCAAAGCCGTTTCAGTTTTGCCGACACCCGAAGGCCCGGCGAGCATGAACACGCCAATCGGCTTATTCGGATTATCAAGTTTGGCGCGGTTGGTCTCAATGCGCTTGGCAATCATAGCGAGACCATGAGACTGGCCAATCACGCGCTTGTTCAGCGTCTCGGCCAGGTTGAGAATAGTCTGCACTTCATCCTTGACCATCTTGCCAACAGGAATGCCGGTCCAGTCAGATACAATAGAAGCTACCGATTGTTCGTCAACATAAGGATAGATCATCCTTTTTTCCGGATCTATCTCTTCGAGTTTCGCAATAATAGCCGTCAATTTTACGCGTGCATCATCAGAATTTTCAGACTTTTCAAAAATCACTTTGCGGTGCGCCATGATTTCATCAACGATGACTTTTTCCGCGGCCCACTCCCTTTCTAGATCTGCAAGTTTATTTTTTGCGTCGATGATAGCGGCTTGAACTTCAGCGATGCGTTTTTCATCTGCCGCACCTATATCGCGCTCACGCTCAAGGGCTGTGAGCTCTTTTTCGCGGGCCGAAATCAAAACACGCGCGTCTTCAACGGCAGCGGGAGTCGAAGTCTGCGACACTGCAACGCGAGCAGCAGCAGTATCCAACAGGCTTACTGACTTATCAGGAAGTTGGCGCGATGGAATGTAGCGGCTGGAAAGTTTAACGGCAGCAACGAGTGCAGCGTCGGAAATATGAACTTTGTGATGTTTCTCCATCGGACCTAAAAGTCCGCGCATCATATCGCAGCACCGATCGATTTCAGGTTCGCCAATGTTGATGGGCTGGAACCGCCTTGTTAGAGCTGGGTCTTTTTCGATATATTGGCGATACTCAGACCAAGTCGTGGCAGCAATAGTTTTCAGTGTGCCACGCGCTAGAGCTGGCTTGAGAAGATTTGCGGCGTCGCCTGTGCCAGCCGCGCCACCGGCACCGATTAAAGTGTGAGCCTCATCAATAAATAAAATGATCGGAATCGGTGAAGTCTGCACTTGATCAATGACCGATCTTAGGCGTTGCTCGAATTCACCTTTCATCGACGCGCCAGCTTGCATCAAACCAATATCAAGAGCGTAAAGTTTGTTGCCGCGCAATGGTGGTGGCACGTCGCCTGCCGCAATGCGTTGTGCAAATCCCTCGACGACTGCCGTTTTACCCACACCCGCTTCACCTGTGAGGATGGGATTATTTTGGCGCCGCCTCATCAACACGTCGATGATCTGGCGGATTTCCTCGTCACGGCCGACAATCGGATCCATTTCTCCAGAGGCAGCGCGTTGGGTAAGATCAATGGCGAAGCGATCCAGCGCTGTCATGCCTTTCGAACCAGCCGACGCATCACCTCCGGCGCCGGGTGCTACAAGGCCTGAGCCATCCATCGGGCGCATGGTTTCTTCAATCGATTGCTGCCATATTATCCGATGTTCGTTGGTAAGAAGCTCTGCATCGATCAATTTGAATTGCTTCGAGACGCCGTGGATAGTTCGTGAAAGCTTAGGTTCTTTCAGCACTGCAGAAAGAATATGCCCCGTCCGTATTTGGGTTTCTCCGAAAAGCAGCGTTGCGTAGTGCCAACCGCGGTCCAATGCATCAATGATGTTTTCCGAAATGCCGGGCATTTCCGTCTTGTTTCCGGCAAATCCTGACACAACCGCGTCCAGGTCGGAAAGCAACTTGGCAAGATCGAGATTGAAATGATCGACCGTCCGCGCGACGTCATTTCCTGGCATCTGCAACATCTTCAACAACCAATGTTCAAGTTCCAGGTTGCGATTTCCAGCACCCTTGGCGTGACGCAATGCTTGCATAAAGGTATCGTAGCCGACTTGATTGAGCTTTCCGGTTACTGTTTCAAGACTGACATCTGCCATGACCTTACCTCACCATTCCCCGTTGATTAATGTTCTGCCGGATGGAACCGGCAATCCCAACGCTTTGTGGACATGTTTGCTTCGACATTTTTTCCCATCCAGCTGGTCCACCCCAGACGACCAAATCCACCAAGCTGAACCGGCTTGGCTTCGCTTTCCGGCAGGCCGAGCGTGACATCGTAAATCAAAACGCTTCCAAGATAGAATTCCACAGCGTCGGCCAATAGGTGGAAGAATTTTCCGTCGGGCAGGAAAGCTTCGAATTCTGTCAGGTTTTTCACAGCGATCCTAATCCTGAACTTGTCGTTTAAGCTGAAAGCAGATTTACCAATCAGGCTGTCGACACCAAGTCCGCATTTGCCCTTGGACAATGTCGATTGCTCATGTTTTTCAAGAGGTAACCAAACGCCTGTGAATTGCTCAATAGACACGGCTACCTTAAACATCCAGGCGATCATGTTTTCCAGTCGCGATGCACTCTTGACCGTTGGAGAAAGCAATCCGGTTAAAGCCAACTTGGAGAAATCATGCATGGAATCGCGCTCTTGTGTTGCACGGGTACCAATGCCGATCATGGAGCCAATGTAGACGACAAACTGATTGTCACTCGGGCGATCAGCTTGCACAATTGGCCTGGCATTGGCCCACGCACGGTAGAAGAGTTGAAGGAAGCGATTGTTGAACACATCGAGAAAGCGGGCGAATGCCGGGTCCCGCATATTTTTCCAATGTGTAGTTTCGTAGCTTGTGTGCAGGGGCAAAGCTCCCTGCGGGCCTAGAAGGCCAAGGAAGCGTGATTGCACAAAAGGCTTTCCGTCTTTTGTCTCGGTTATCGAGTTCACGTTTGATCGTGAAAATTCAACATGAGGTTCCTGTCCAAGAAACACGATGTCTTCGGCCCTTGAGCCGCTTGCGCCAATGCGTGGTTTTAGCGGTTTGGCGCGCTCGAAAGTGCGCATCAGGTCAAGAAAATCGGGTGTATCGCTCAAAGCTCAACCTTCTTTCCAAGCCGGACTGGCCAATGCATCACAGGTCCGCGTTCGGCAGAAATTATAACGGTCTGCACTACACTGTTCATGCCGGCATATTCTGTAAAAAACCGATCAAACACAGCACCCAAAAGGAAAATACCACTGCCTTCAAACGCCTTTTCTTCAAAAGTTACAGAAATCTCCAAGCCGCGCACCACGCCTGCGCCATTTTTCTGCCTGACGCGACGATTGATCGGTCGACTTTCAACTGACTTAATGCCGCGAATTCGTCGTTCGGTGGCAGCATCAGCCAAATTTGCAAAGAGGGACACCATTTCGCGCAAGGCACTTGCAGAGTCGGAGGTGCCACGACCGGTAAGACCAAGATGGTTGAGGCTGATCATATTAATCAGGCGCCACGCGGCGGTACTTTGTTCGCTCCCTCCAGTCTCGTTATTTGTTGCCATGGTCACAGAGTCTCGGGGTGCCGTGGGACCTTGGATGCAGGAAACTTTAAGATTGGTTTTTTCTTCAAGGATGAAATCTGCACCTCCTTGGCCAATTGGCAAATGTTCCGTCAGATGCCGATTTGAACAAAGGGCGCGAAGGCTCACTTCCGAAACGCGTGGTCCATTGTCCAAGCTTTTGAGGTTTGAGAGCATCAGAAAGGAATCAGTGCCCACATAAGAGGAGGCTTGGCTAAAGCTGCGTTCCTCTTGAGACCGACGCCTTGGCAGGCGTCGAAGCGTATAATAGATGTTGTCAGTTTCCGATGCATCAAGCGGGGGCCCAGCATAAAGTGGATGAACCTCTTTTTTCACGCTGCTGCCAGAAAAATGCGCGTTCGCCTGCAGTATCTTTATCACTTCAAAATCTAGGTGCCGTGAACGGTCTGTGACGATGTGATACTCATTCTCGTTTGCCTTTACGGTAACTCTTGCAGTTGGCATCTCAAATACATTTGCGGCCGGAACCGCATAGAGTGCGAAGACTTCCGCTTGAATAACAGGGACCAACCGGCTGTCAGCCTGGTCAATAGCGATGACAATATCCAACCTGTTGGTGTTCATGCCGCGCAACGCACCGCCAAGCCCATTTATCTTAAAGGCCAAGAATTTTGCCGGAAGTGTGAAGAATTCACGCAACAGTTCGAAACCGGAAAACATCCGCTGATCACGCGGGAACAGGCTTTCATTTTCGTCAAAGCCCACCTGCTGCAGGCAGTCGACTGGCAATGGTGTTATCACGGCATCGCCAAACTCGTCAAAGTGGCGGAGATAGACCGCGGTGCTGTGACCAAATATTTTTTCATATATCCTTACAGCGTCGACCTCAGCGCATGTGATATGAAAGGTAAGCTCTTCTGTATCGCAATTTGAAATCCAACATTCTGGTTTTTCTGCCATCTTCTTTTCGCTTGGCTCGTCTTCCCGTTGGGCCACCGTGCGACGCAGGAGAGAGAATCGAAAAGCTGCTTGCACATTTGCAGGAGCTTCAATGCCCAAGCCGTGGAGTGCAGCCTGGGATGGTAAATACACCGAAGCCGTCAATTCGAATGGCCACAATGTTACGTCGTTGGCCAAGCGAAATTTGCAGGCGATACGCCTCTGGCGCTCGACAAATCTAGCTTCGACATAGGAACCGGCCTTAATGTGAGTTCCGTCTTTCAGGCCCGGATCAGTGAATATAGGCTCGATTTTCAGGAGTGCCGCCGAAGGTGTGGGAGCCAGATAATCAGGCAGCAATTGCTCAAGCAGATTGCTGGTGAATTGTTCATACTCGTGCTTGAGTTTGAGCTGAACGCGCGATGCTAGGAAGGCAGTACCTTGTAGTAAGCCTTCGATCATAGGGTCCATGTTGTTTTCAAGAAGGCCGCCAAGTCGGTCTGCAACACCGGGAAATTCTTCTGCGAATTCCTTTGCGTTCTCTTTCAAAACTCGGAGTTCACGGTTATAAATATCGAGGAATTCGCGGTTCATTGCATTAGAACTTTGTAAGCTTCACGTTGCTGCCAAATGGGTCGACATCAGCAACGAATTCAATCGGGACATCCGAAGGTGTGGCATACATGTCAGCGGACACATGCAGAGAAAGTTTTGTGTTCAGCTGATCGAATTTCCGGTTTGCTATCACGGCAACTGTGCCTTGCGCCAACCTAGCCTCATAGGTTTCAAGGACCTTTCGAATTTTTACAGGAAAACTTCCGACATTTTCAGAGTCGGCAGATATTGATGTCAGATCGTCAACACCATAGTTCAATATTGACGATTGAACTTCTTCAAAATCCTTAAGGTCAACAGCAGAAGCAAGGTTGATTGTATTGAGCAAGGCAGCAATATCTTCAGCCAAGTCTTGGCGCAATATAGCTTCGCTTACAACATTGCGCGGCGTTGTCCGACGCCCCGCCAAAACTCTTTCACCTTCCTGGCTGCGCATATCGAGCTTTCTCTCGGAGTCCCGTTCACGGAAGGCCGCACGAAATGCCTGCATAATTGGAGGTACATAACGATCGTGCTTAGGCTGCTTTTTCATGTTAGAAAGTATCAAGAGGAGGCACCACCCATTTCGGGAGGTGCCACCACTCCTCAAACATGTTCGCCTTTTTTTACATCGAAGTGGAATGTTTTTTTGCCACCCAAGGCACCCTTCGCGTCCTGCTCTTTATAATCAAACTTGAACTTTGAATAGGCAATATTGAACTGCTCACCGCCGTTGGAGCCTGAATAACCGCCGATTAAGACATCCTCAATTGTGATAACCAAATATTCCTTCTGACCTTCACCTTGTTTGCGAAAGAAAATTTCTGCCTTCGGAATGTGTTTACCATCGGCACAACGCATTTGAATGAGGTGTGAGGCCGAGTCAAAATTCTTGGTAAAATGGATATCATGGAATTGCGCTTGGCCAGCACCGCCGCCACCGCCCGAATGAGTGGATGCCATATTTTGTAATCCCCAGGAGCATGAGTGAACATCAATTTCTTTTTCGTGTCCTTTCTTCTGCGATTCACCAGGAATGCCATCAATTTTCAGTATAATGTCGTCAGCCATTTTGGTCTCCGTTTCCTTGATTAAGTGCCACGCTCATTTGCGTAATCAACATATTGTCACAGATCTTCGGATATTTAATCCCTTGTTTGAGGGAGGTTCGCCGTTTTACGAACCTTGTTGATTGGGTAATCGGGATACCAAGCTCATGCCAATGTCCATGCCTTCAAGTTGATAATGAGGGCGGAGAAAGAAGCGGGCGGCGTAGTAACCAGGGTTTTCCTCATCAGGAAAGACCTGCACCTCGGCACCCGCCAGAGGCAGTCTTGCCTTGGTTGCCTCACTGGAATTTTTGGGATCACCGTCAACATATTTTGTAATCCATTCCTGCAGCCATTTCTGCAATTGCTCTTGTTCCATGGTGGCGCCAATCTTGTCACGCACCATGCATTTCAAATAGTGCGCGAAGCGAGATACCGCAAACATATATGGCAGGCGCGATGACAGGTTTTCCGACGCAGTTGCCTCATCGCTGTCCATTTTCTTGGGTCTGTAGAGTGACTGTGCACCAATGAAGGCCGCTTTGTCCGTATTCTTCCTGTGGATCAAAGGCAGCAGACCAGCTTTGGAAAGCTCTGCTTCGCGCCTGTCACTTATGGCAATTTCGGTGGGGCACTTCAGGTCCACGCCGCCATCATCGGTCGGAAAAGTGTGGGTGGGCAGGTTCTCGACTTCACCACCCGATTGTACTCCGCGAATGCGCACAGTCCAACCATATTCCTTGTATGCTCGATTGACATTGGCTGCCATGGCATATGCCGCGTTCATCCACGCATATTTTTCTCCTTTGTGACCATCTGTATCTTCTTCAAAGGCGAATTCTTCAACGGGTTCGTTCTTGGCACCATAGGGCTGCCGCGCCAGAACACGCGGCATGCACAAACCGAGGTACCGTGAATCTGGGGCATCGCGCAGCGATTTGAAAGCGGCATAGTCTGGCGTATCAAAGATTTTACCGATGTCGCGAGGATTGGTCAGTTCGTTCCAACTGTCCATTCCCAGCAGGCTGCTTTCCGCTGCGGCAAAAAATGGAGAATGGGCGGCGGCGGCTACTTTGCCAATATCACGCAAGAGCTGAACATCTGTTGGCGAGTGATCAAAGTAGTAATCGCCCACGAGGCAGCCGTAGGGATCACCGCCAAGCTGACCATATTCAGCTTCATAAAGTTTTTTGAAAATCGGGCTTTGGTCCCATCGCGCGCCAGGATAAACTTTGAACTCGCGATAAAGTTCT
>JANMWK010000004.1:0-6098 GCA_031393975.1 Hyphomicrobiales bacterium | reverse complement strand
GAAGAACTGCGTGATGAACTCCCCAAGCTCTTTGCCGATAGGAATGCGATTGTTGTGTACGCGACGACGGAACCCAGTGAAGCACTTTTGTTTGGCGGCAACACGGCCACGCTTCATGAAGGCCGCATATCGCAATTTGGTCCGACCTCATTGAGCTATCGCAAGCCGCAAGATCTTTTGACGGCGCAAGTTTTCTCAGACCCGCCGATGAATGTTGCAAAAGTTGAAAAGAGTGGAAACAACATCACGATCTTTGGCAACCAAAAATGGCCGGTTGGGAAAGCTGGAAAAGCACTCAATGACGGTCAATACACACTCGGCATTCGTCCTCACAATGTTGCGCCGTTCAAACATGGGGCGACGATTGGCAGTTTCAAAGCGCGTGTTCTGGTGACAGAAATTTCCGGTTCTGAAAGTGTCATTCATGCCAAGATTGGCGGGCAAACTTGGATATCTCAATCTCACGGTATTCATGCTCATCCCATTGGTTCTACTGCTGAATTGTTCGTCGATCTTGATCAAAGTCTATTCTTCGATGCCAATAATAAGCGTGTAGCATAATGGCGAAAATTTCTATCCAAAACCTCCGCCACTCCTACTTGCCGTCTCCAGATCCGGCGCGCAGTGAAGACTATGTGTTGAAAAAATTATCGATTGATTGGCGCGATGGCGGTGCTTACGCGCTGTTGGGCCCATCAGGATGCGGAAAAACCACACTGCTCAATTTGATTTCTGGTCTGCTAGTCCCAACTGAAGGAAAGATATTGTTTGACGCCCGAGACGTTTCACGTGCCACGCCGGAAGAACGCAACATCGCGCAGGTCTTTCAATTCCCGGTCATCTACGACACCATGACGGTTTATGACAATTTGGCATTTCCATTGCGAAACCGGGGTGTTGCTGAAGTCGAGGTTGATTCCCGCGTTAAAGAAATTGCGGCAATGCTGGACCTGTCTTCCACGCTAGGTAATCGCGCGTCAGGTCTCACCGCCGATGGCAAGCAAAAAATTTCATTGGGCCGTGGTCTTGTGAGATCAGACGTCAATGTCATCATGTTCGATGAACCGCTCACGGTTATTGATCCACACTTGAAATGGCAATTACGTTCAAAGCTCAAAGAGCTTCACCAGCGCACCAAGCGCACTATGATCTATGTGACTCATGACCAAACCGAAGCACTGACCTTTGCCGATGAAGTTGTGGTGATGAACAACGGCGAGGTTGTGCAAAGTGGCACACCGATAGAATTATTTGAGAAGCCCAAACATACCTTTGTTGGCCATTTTATTGGGTCTCCTGGAATGAATGTGCTGCCTTGTGAAGTCAAAAATGGCAGGGTCGCGTTTGCTGGTCAAACTATTCAGGCTCAAAATGCAAAATCGGTTAAGCCGAGTCAAAACCGATTAGAAATTGGCGTTCGCCCCGAATTTGTGACAATTTCGAAAACCGGAATTGCTGCTGAAGTTGTGAAAGTCGCGGATGCTGGTCGTTTTCGGATTGTGGAAACAATGGCGGCCGGAAGCAGTGTCAAGCTATTGCTACATGAGGACGCAACTGTTCCTACTGGACAGATTAAGCTCACTTTTGATCCAGATCACACGCAGGTCTATGAAAATGGCTGGATTGCGGGAGGCACCGCATGAGCAGCAAAACTGTAAACCAAAAAGCGTGGTTTTTGGTGGCACCGGTTTTTATCGTGGTTGCTTTCAACGCCCTCGTGCCACTGATGACCGTTGTGAATTTTTCGGTTCAGGAAACCTTTGGGGACAATGTTTTTACGTGGGCCGGGATCCACTGGTATCAGGACGTTTTACATTCTGAACGCTTTCACTCTGCACTGCTGCGACAGTTGGTTTTTTCTGCCTTAGTTCTTGCAATTGAAATTCCTTTGGGTCTTGCCGTGGCTCTCACCATGCCGCGCAAGGGCATATGGGTTTCGGTGTGCTTGATCCTGATGGCGTTGCCGCTGCTCATTCCATGGAATGTTGTGGGTTCAATGTGGAACATTATGGCGTTGCCGGACATTGGACTGCTTGCAAAAATCATCAATGGCCTTGGCATCGACTACAACTACACGCGTCAACCCATGGCTGCTTGGTTCACCATCGTCCTCATGGACGTTTGGCATTGGACCTCACTGGTCGTCCTTTTGAGCTATGCTGGGCTGGTATCAATTCCAGATGCCTATTATCAAGCCGCGAAGGTGGATGGCGCCAAGCCTTGGGCTGTTTTCCGCTATATTCAATTGCCTAAACTCAAGCACGTCCTCACCATTGCGGTGCTGCTGCGCTTTATGGACAGTTTCATGATCTACACCGAAGTTTCCGTACTCACCGGCGGTGGCCCCGGCAACTCAACAACGTTCTTATCAATTGACTTGGTGAAGATCGCACTGGGACAGTTTGACTTGGGACCAGCCGCTGCAATGTCAATGATCTATTTCCTGATCATCTTGTCGTTGTCATGGTTGTTTTACACTTTGATGATGAAGAACGAGGAGGCTTAATGCAAATGCAGAAATTCACCCGATTTGCTCCGCTTTTTTATGTGACTTTTTTGATGGTGCCGATCTACTGGCTCCTCAACATGTCATTCAAAACGACCAATGAAATCCTTGGTGGCTTTACGCTTTATCCACATCATTTCACGCTGGATAATTACGCAACGATATTGACTGACTCGTCATGGTACAGCGGCTATATAAATTCGATTGAATATGTCGTGATCAACACGATCATCTCCGTCTCACTGGCCTTGCCCGCCGCCTATGCTTTCTCGCGATACCGTTTCTTGGGTGACAAACATCTATTTTTCTGGTTGCTTTCCAATCGCATGGCCCCACCGGCCGTGTTTGCTTTGCCAGTGTTCCAGCTCTATTCGGAAGTTGGACTTTTTGATACGCCATGGGCCGTGGCCTTATCGCACACACTTTTTAACATTCCACTCGCAGTTTGGATTTTGGAAGGCTTTATGAGCGGTGTTCCAAAAGCGCTTGATGAAACAGCATTTGTGGACGGTTATTCATTTCCGCGATTTTTCTTCCGCATTTTCATTCCGACGATTGCCGCTGGAATTGGTGTTGCCTGCTTCTTTTGCTTCATGTTCTCTTGGGTTGAATTGCTTTTGGCCAAAACACTCACGTCCGTGGCTGCCAAGCCCATTGCTGCGATCATGACCAAAACCGCCAGCGCTTCGGGCTATCAATTAGGTTTGTTAGCAGCCGCTGGTTCGTTGACGCTGATCCCTGGTGCGGTGGTCGTCTACTTTGTGCGCAACTACATCGCCAAGGGCTTTGCCTTGGGTCGCGTGTAAGGAGAGATTATGGAAAACACATCATTTTTGTCTTGGATGGCTTGGACATGGCCTACGGCAGTATTTTTTATCGCGATTTTCGCATCAATCACCGCAATGGGTTTTTGGGAATATAAGGTTCCAGGTGGAGGACCGCGTCACGGTATCTTTGGACTAGATACGACGCGAGGTGACAGGCTGTTTATCAGCATTCTAGGGAGTTGTTTTATCATGCTGGCATGGGTAGGCATTGTCAGCGATACCATTTGGGGTGGGCTTGTTGTGGCCTGTGTTTGGGCCGTTTTCATTTTTCGATGGGTGTAGTTTGAATGTTGTCGCGTTTAGGAGTTTCAGTTCTTTTCTTCTGGATTTTCGCCACGCCTTCTTTGGCAGAGACAGCGGCTGAATATGTGCTGAAAGGCGAAGCAGCACTTGCCGCCCATGATGCGGCGACCGCCATGCAAAGTTTTGACAAGGCATTGGAGCTTGATCCAAAGAATGGAGCAGCGGCTTTTGACCGTGCCAAAATGCTTCTGAAAATAGGTGAGGCAAAAGACGCGATTTCCGACTTTACAGTGGCGATCATTGCCAACCAGAAGAACGCCGCAGCCTTTGACGGGCGTGGAGAGGCTAAACTAAAACTTAAGCAACCCGATGCCAAAGGTGCTTTTGAAGATTTCCAACTTGCCATCGACACAGTGTCTGACAAGCCGGAGCCGTTTCTGGTCAGAGCTTCGTATTTCGTTCAGTTCGGCAATATGGCTGGTGCCAAAGCAGATTTGGAAAAGGCGCTTCCATTGGCCGATAGCAAAACAGCCGATGCCATAACCCAAATACTCGAGCCGCTGAAGTGATGATCTCACGGGCACAGGCTATCGGGCTACTCACGCCCGCTGTTCTGTTGCTCATTGCAACTGGCGTTTTTCCTCTGGCCTTGGTATTTTTCTATTCAACACACGAAAACTTTGGCAACGACTTTTTCTTTGTCGGAACACAATGGTATAGTCAGGCGCTGTTGTCGTCCGGCTTCATATTTGATGCGCTGCGCAGCTTGGCGTTTTCGTGTCTCACGCTTGCCATCGAATTGCCGCTGGGACTTTTCGTAGCACTCCGACTGCCGCGTGAGGGCAGAATGTCGTCCATTATCGTCGTGCTGATGGTTCTGCCGCTGCTGACGCCCAACATTGTTGTTGCCTATCTCTTCAAAGCTTTGTCACTGCCTCTAGTTGGTCCGTTGACGTGGATTGCATCGCAGGTGGGATGGGATTTCAACCTCAACCACGTCATTCCCGCGTGGTTCTTGCTGGTCGTCATGGATTGCTGGCATTGGACAAGCCTAGTTGTGCTCTTTGCCCATGCCGGGCTTAAGGCTATTCCGACGGAATACTACCGCGCGGCTTGGATTGATGCGGCAACCCCTTGGGGTATTTTCCTCTATGTGCAATGGCCACGCCTGAAGCTGATGTTGGGAATTGCAGCGATCTTGCGCTTCATGGATAGTTTTATGATTTATGCCGAACCATTGGTTACCACACACGGCGGCCCCGGGACCGCCACATCATTTGTCGCACGAGCTTTCTTTCAAACCAAAAAAACCCAGTTTGAACTTGGATATGGTGCTGCTGTCAGCATTTTTTGTTTCATGATCGTTGTTATTTTCGCTGCTGCACTTTTCAGGCTCGCGATGCATCAGGAATCTGAAACATGAACATCCGGCATTGGCCGTTGGTGCCACTCACCTATGTCGGTTTTCTGTTGCTTCCACTTTATTGGTTGATCACTATGGCTTTTAAGCCAGAGTTTGAAATAACGCGGCAGCTGACTTTCTGGTCGCAGCATCCAACGCTTGATAATTTCGTCACAGTCTTGACAGAGCGAGATTGGTGGATGGGTTATGTGAACGCGGGCATATATGTTGTCATGAATGTCGTGATTTCAGTAGGCGTTGCAATTCCTGCGGCTTATGCTTTTTCGCGCGGAGATTTTCCGTTGAAGAAACCACTGTTCTTTTCGTTCCTTGTGTTTCGCCTGATCGCGCCGGTGATCTTGGTTGTGCCCTTCACCGAGATTTTTTATGATCTGGGCCTATTTGATACGCACATCGCTGTGGCCATGGCACATTGCTATTTTAACTTGCCTGTGGCCGTTTGGATTTTGGAGGGTGCGATTTCTGCGGTTCCGCTTGAAGTTGATCAGAGTTCCTTTGTGGATGGCCATTCGCTGTTGGGATTCTTCCGCCGGCTTCTCATCCCAACAATTGCCCCCAGCATTGCGGTGACGGCGTTCTTTTGCTTCATGTTTTCTTGGGTAGAATATGTGCTTGCTGGCGCGCTGACGGCTGTGAACGCAAAGCCGATCAACGGCATAATATCGCGTATTGGGGATATTACCGAAGGTGACTATGGCATGTTAGCCGCCGTTAGCATCTTGGGTTTCGTCCCAGGATTAATTTTCATGTTGATGGTCAGACGCCATCTTATACAGGGTTTCTCACTCGGCCGCGTAAGGTGAACGCGAGTTTGCTCTCAATTCTTCCTCCTATGGCGGGGTTGGATGCACCATCGGGACTATGCTGTGAATATGCATCGCATATTCGATGGGCGAGTCTAATTCTCGTGTTCGCATTTCCCCTTGCTTTCCTGTGGAAAGAGGTTGGAAGTTCAATTTGGGGAGCTGGTAACTTTGCACGAAACCCAAATCAACCTCACCTTTATGTTGCGATTGTTGATTTCATAACGCTTACAACTGTAGGACCGGTTGCTGAAGAATTTCTCTTTCGCGGATTTCTTCTTTCTGCTCTTGCGAAA
>JANMWK010000063.1:0-18381 GCA_031393975.1 Hyphomicrobiales bacterium | reverse complement strand
CATCCATCAATGATATTAAGCGGATGTTACAGCCCGATGCCAAAAGGCTCGAAGGTGCTATCACAGGCCGTGCGCTTTATGATGGCCGCATTGATGTTGAAGAAGCCCTGCGCTTGATTGCGAAAGTAGCATGAAAAAAGTCCTCCTCGTCACGGGTGGTGGGCGCGGCATTGGGGCTGCAACCTGTCGCATGGCCGCACAGGCTGGCTATGCGGTGGCAGTGAATTATCAGTCTGATCAATTAGCAGCAGAAACTCTCGCCAAGGAAATCGGTGGTCTTGCCATCCAAGCTGATGTGAGCAAGCTTAGAGATGTGGCCCGCATGTTTGTAGAAGTAGAAGCCAAACTCGGCACGATCACCCATGTGGTGAATTGCGCAGGGATCACCGGAAAGAGCAGCAGGCTTGTCGATGCTGATTTGGAAACCATTCGCCAAACCATCGACACAAATCTGTTCGGCACAATTTTAGTGGCGCGCGAAGCTGTGAAGTGCATGTCCACCAGATTAGGTGGCAGGGGCGGGGTTATTGTGAATATCTCATCGGGGGCGGCCAGCATCGGCAGCGCCAATGAATTTGTTTGGTATGCAGCCGCCAAAGCCGCAGTTGATACCTTCACATTGGGCCTTGGTCGCGAAGTGGCCGAAGAAGGCATTCGCGTTGTGGCTGTTGCACCAGGTCTGATTGACACTGAACTCCACGCCCGCTCCACGGGTGAACCGGGTCGCATCGACCGGATGCGTGAACTGATCCCGATGAAGCGCGAAGGTGATGCCGATGAAGTTGCTAAAACAATTCTGTTTCTGCTCAGCGATGAAGCCTCATACATCACCGCTACCACACTGCGCGTCTCAGGAGGACGATAGATGCTGAAAGCACGACTCATTCCTTGTCTTGATGTCAAAGATGGCCGCGTTGTTAAAGGGGTTAACTTCGTAAATCTGGTGGACGCTGGGGACCCAGTTGAATGCGCCAAGGCCTATGATGCAGCGGGTGCTGATGAGCTGTGTTTTCTCGATATTGCGGCGTCCCATGAAAATCGTAGCACCATGTTTGATGTGATGAAACGCACTGCTGAAGCTTGTTTTATGCCGCTCACGGTGGGTGGTGGTGTTAAAAAAATTGAAGATATTCGCAATTTGCTTTTGTCCGGCGCTGATAAAGTATCGATCAATTCAGCGGCGATTTCGGACCGTCAATTTGTGAAGGCTGCGGCAGAAAAATTCGGCAGCCAATGCATCGTAGTTTCCATTGATGCCAAGGAAACCAGTGTTGGAAAATTTGAAATCTTCTCCCATGGTGGCCGCAAAGAAACCGGAATTGACGCGGTAGATTTTGCCCGCGAAGTGGCAAGTTTGGGTGCTGGCGAAATTATGCTGACTTCGATGGATCGTGATGGAACGGGCCAAGGTTTCAATATCGCCTTAACCCGAGCCATTGCAGATGCCGTAAAAATTCCTGTCATTGCTTCCGGCGGAGTTGGCACTCTCGACCACCTCGTGGAGGGGATTAGAGACGGCCACGCCTCAGCTGTGTTAGCCGCATCGATTTTCCACTTCGGGACCTTTAAGATTGCTGAAGCGAAAGCATACATGGCGGCAAACGGCATTCCTATGCGGCTGGTCACAGAGGCTTAAATGAACACGCTTGAAAAATTGAACGCAACAATTGCAGCCCGCAAAGGCGCATCCGCAGATCGTTCATATACAGCCAAGCTTCTTTCACAGGGCCCCGAAAAATGCGCCAAGAAATTTGGTGAGGAGGCCTTTGAGCTGGCCATGGCTGCGGCGTTAAACAACAAAGCCAATACAGCCAACGAGGCCGCCGATGTGCTCTATCACCTGCTGGTTTTGCTGCAATCAACTGATGTACCGCTGGCGGATGTGATGGCGATTTTAGAAAAACGTGAAGGCACATCAGGCCTTGTGGAGAAAGCCAATCGCGATGGTTGATATCGAAGAAGATCTGGCTAGAGAAGTCTCGCCCTTCCGCCGCTTCGGCCGCGATGAATGGGCCGCTTTGCGTGCTGATACGGCGATGACTTTGACTGGAGCTGACCTTGATGAAGTGCGAAGTTTGAATGACCGGATTGATTTGACCGAAGTAGAAATGGTTTACCTGCCACTCTCGCGCCTGCTCAATCTTTATGTGCAAGCCAGTCAAAAACTGTTCAACGCATCCAACATGTTTCTACATCGCACTGAACTTAAAGTGCCTTATGTGATTGGTGTGGCGGGCAGTGTTGCCGGCGGTAAAAGTACGACAGCGCGTATCTTGCGCCGTTTGCTTTCGCGTTGGCCTTCAACGCCAAAAGTTGATCTGGTCACCACGGATGGGTTTTTGTTGCCCAATGCCATTCTTGAGCGTGATGGTTTGATGGCCCGCAAAGGCTTTCCTGAAAGCTACGATCTGCCGAATATTTTGCGCTTTATGTCTGATATTAAATCAGGTGAACGTGATGTGGAGGCACCACTTTATTCGCATCTCACTTATGATGTCCTGCAGGGCAAAACCCAAGTGATTGATCAGCCCGATATTCTTATTGTTGAAGGGATCAATGTTTTACAAACCGGACGCCCACCCCGCGATGGCCGCGGTATTCCCAACGTATCTGACTTTTTTGACTTCTCAATTTTCATTGATGCCGAAGTGGAAGATTTGCGCGAGTGGTATATTGAGCGCTTTTTCACATTGCGCAGCGGCGCATTCACAGATCCAAAGTCTTATTTCCATCGTTATGCAGGCCTCACTGATACGCAAGCTATGGAAACAGCCACACGCATTTGGAACACGATTAATCTGGTCAACTTGCGTGAAAATATTTTGCCAACACGGCCCCGTGCTGATCTGGTGTTGCGCAAAGGTGCCGACCATAAAGTGCGCAGTGTGTTCTTACGTAAGCTTTAGTTTTTCTGGTTTCTCGCCACCATAGGCCCAGTCCAACAGTTCTACGGTGTGTAAAATCGGAATCTGTGTGGCACTGCCAATCTGGGTTATGCACCCAATGTTGCCGGTCGCTATTGCTTGAGGCTGCGTCGATAATATATTTGCAACTTTGCGCATCCGCAATTGTGAAGCGATTTCGGGCTGCATAATATTATAAGTGCCAGCCGAACCGCAGCACAAATGCCCTTCCGGCACTTCGGCCACATCAAATCCAGCACAACGCAATAGATTAAGCGGCTGTGATTTTATTTGTTGCCCATGTTGAATGGAGCACGCCGCATGATACGCAATGCGAAGCTTCATATTCTGCTTCGGAAGATTAAGGTCGCTCAAAAACTCCGTCACATCTTTGGCCTTGGCACTTATTTCTTTGGCCTTTTCCGCATACTCATCATCGAGCCGTAACATATGGCCATAGTCTTTAATAGTAGTGCCGCAGCCTGATGTGGTGATGACCACTGCGTCCACTTCAGCAACCATCCACTGATCAATGGATCGCCTCGCCCGTGCCAACGCATCGGCGTCTTTGCCCATATGATGCGTGAGTGAACCACAGCAAGATTCTGCACCCGATACCACAACTTCAAATCCCAACCGCGTTAGAAGTCGAATCGTTGCAGCGTTAATGCCGGGGTCCAGAACGCTCTGCACACAGCCCATGAGCAAAGCGACGCGCCCCTGTTTTTTCCCAACGGCTTTATAGGTTCCAGCCGCGCCAAACGGCATCGGCGGTTGCAATTCTTTGGGCACCAAATCCAACAATGCCGCAAGTTGCTTCGAGCCTATGATCGACTTTAAAGGTCGCGCCAACTTTGCTGCTATCAATGCCAATCGAAACAAGAACGGCCGTGGCATCACAAAGCTCAACACATTGCGCAATCCGCGTTCAAACCAAGGACGCTTATAAGTGTTCTCAATATGCACGCGCGCATGGTCCACCAGATGCATATAATTCACACCCGAAGGGCAAGTCGTCATGCATGAAAGGCAAGAAAGGCAGCGGTCTACATGCTTCACAGTTTCAGCCGTGGCAGCTTCACCTTTCTCCAGCATATTCTTGATCAGATAAATACGCCCACGCGGGCTGTCCAGCTCATCCCCCAGCAAAACATAAGTGGGGCATGTCGCCGTGCAAAATCCACAATGCACACATTTGCGCAAGATCGTGTTTGAATCGGCGATATGCGGATCATTCAATTGCTCAAGTGTGAATTGGGTTTGCATTACACACCTTTATACATACGGCCCGGGTTGAACAATCCGCTTGGATCAAATGAATGTTTCACACGCACCGAAAGCGCTGCAAGGGCTTGAGGCTGAGGTTGAAACACATCTTCACTGGCGCGCATTTCATCGGTTGCGCGAATGAGAGTGGCATGACCATCCCCAATGGCTGCTCTGATGATGGCGGCAGCGTCTTGTGGCGTGTCTAGCCAAATCAATCCTCCTGCCCAATCGAAGTAATAGCGCAGGTCAATCTGGGCTTTAAGTTTTGAAATCACCGATGGTGCAAGTGAGGGAGTGGCAGATATGCGCCAAACCATTTGCTCCCGACCGTCGGCCAAGGGATGCACATCACGAATACTACGCCATTGCGTTGCAGAATTTTTTGCATCCATAACTTCGACTTTGCCACTCAGCAATTTAATCAATTGATCTCGGCGATAGGTCACTGAGGGGGCAATACCCTCCAAACGCAGGAAAGTTCCAACCTTGGGTATATGGGCCGCACCAGACACTTCGCAAGATGACTGCATTGCCACACTCATTTGCATCGCGGCCGTAACGTCATCTAGACTGCGCAGAACCAGAGTCTCTTCTGTTTCAGGCTTCGGCAAGATTTTGAAGATGACGGAAGTGAAAGCCGCCAACGTGCCATAAGAGCCCGCCATCAGTTTTGGCACATCATAACCCGTCACATTTTTAACAACGCGGGCCCCGGCTTTAAAAATCTCGCCACGCCCTGAAACGCCACGCAACCCCAGAATATGATCGCGTGCTGCACCGGCCTTAATGCGGCGCGGGCCAGATAAATTGCAAGCCAACACTCCGCCCATAGTACCACTATGGTTCGACCCCAATAATTTCGATAAATTTGGCGGCTCAAAAGCCAAATATTGCTGCTTGGCATCAATCAGTTTTTCAACGTCAGAAAGCAAGGCACCTGCACCCACATCGAGGATCAATTCTTCAGGCTCATAGGCCAAGACCTTGGAAAAATTTTGAAGGCTAAGCTGTGGCATATTAGAAACTGCGCGTCCTAATCCGCGCTTGGTGCCAGTGCCCATGACTTCAAAGGGCGAAGCGGCACCGCTCACAATTTCAGCAACTTCAGCTTCGGTCTTCGGTTTCAACATCTTAAAACCGCGGAATTTCAGGATGAGGAATCTTGCCACCTGAAACATGGACGCGGCCCATTTCTGCGCAAGAATGCAGCGTCGGGAAAACTTTACCAGGGTTCAAAAGCCCTTGCCCATCAAATGCACATTTAAGGCGAAGCTGTTGATCCAAATCAATCTGTGAAAACATTTCCGGCATCAAATCCCGTTTCTCAACACCAACGCCATGCTCGCCTGTCAACACACCACCCACCTTTACGCAGAGCCTTAGAATATCAGCGCCAAATTTCTCTGCTCGGTCAAGCTCGCCAGCAACATTTGCATCAAACAAAATCAGCGGATGTAAATTGCCATCGCCTGCATGAAAAACATTGGCCACGCGCAAATCATATTTCAGCGAAAGCACCGCCATGCCCGCCAAAACTTCCGGCAATTTCCTGCGAGGGATAGTTCCATCCATGCACATGTAATCTGGTGAAATGCGGCCCACTGCGGGAAACGCGGCTTTGCGGCCCGCCCAAAATAAAACCCGCTCATCTTCCGAATTTGAAATGCGCAAAGTCTTGGATTTATTTTTGCGCGCGATTGCGGAAACGCGCTCAATCAAATGGTCGACCTCCACTTGCGGCCCATCCAATTCCACAATCAACAAGGCTTCAACATTGAGCGGATAATCGGCATGGACAAATTCTTCCACTGCATGAATGGCAGGCCTATCCATCATTTCCATGCCTCCTGGAATTATGCCTGCCGAAATAATATCAGCCACGCATTGCCCGGCATCTTCACTGGTTGGAAAACCTACCAGCACAGCGCGGGCCGTTTCAGGTTTTTGCAAAATCCGTACAGTGACTTCGGTGACAACACCGAGCAGACCTTCAGACCCCGTCATCAAGCCGAGCAGATCATAGCCTTCGCTGTCTAAATGTTTTCCACCCAAGCGAATGATTTCGCCCGTTATCAGAACCATCTCAATGCCCAAAACATTATTAGCCGTGAGACCATATTTCAAACAATGCACGCCGCCTGAATTTTCTGCCACATTGCCGCCAATGGTGCAGGCGATTTGCGAGGAAGGGTCTGGCGCATAATAAAAACCTTTATGCTCCACTGCTTTGGTAATGCCCAAATTTGTAACGCCAGGTTGAACCACCGCACAGCGGTTTTTAAAATCAACATCAAGAATGCGATTAAACTTTGCGAGGCCCACCAGAATGCCGTCCTCTAAAGGCAAAGCTCCACCCGAAAGCGATGTGCCAGCGCCACGTGGCACCACTTTAACGCCATTGTCAAAAGCGTAGCGCAGGATGCGCGAAACCTGCTCGGTTGTTTCCGGCAACACCACCAGCATTGGCATTTGCCGATAAGCCGTCAGCCCATCGGACTCATAAACTCGCATTTGTGTTGGTGTATCAATCACGCCTTCACCGGGAACAATAGCCCTTAACGCAGAAGCAATTTCGCCACGCCGCGCCAACACTGCCAAATCGGGTTTGGGCATCAGAAGCATGAATGCACCTTTTCGCCCGCCACATAAGTGGCCTTCACACTGCGATCATCACCCAGCAAAGCAAGCGTAAACAACACATCTTCAATGGTGTTTGAAAGCACATGGCGCGCCCCCAGCACGGGCGTTGCCGATGGATCGAGCACGATGATATCAGCGAATTTTCCAATCGTCAGACTTCCCGTTTCAGCATCAATCCGCAGGCGTTGGGCATTGCCCTGGGTCGCCATAAAAAATAGCGTAGCGGCCTTCAACTTGCGGCCATTCAGCATCTGAACTTTGTAAGTCTCACCCATGGTTTGCAGCATGGAATAGCTGGTGCCCCCACCGATATCAGTGGCAAGGCCAATATGATTGCGTCCTTCCATCATCATCAAGCCAGAACCCAAAAACGTATTTGAGGTTGGGCAATGCACCACTGTGCTGCCCGCTTCATTCAAAGCACCAAGTTCACGAGAAGAAAGATGAATGCCGTGGGCAAACAGGCTGCGATCCGTGACCAGTCCAAAGCGTTCATAGACCGCCATGTAATCAGCGTCATTTGGAAACAGAGTTTTAATCCACGCAATCTCGCCAGCACTTTCAGAAAGATGCGTTTGCATGAGTGCACCATTGCACTCCCGTAATACCTCTCCAGCCATCTGCAACTGCGCTTCCGTCGATGTAATCGCAAAACGCGGTGTCACAGCATGGCGCAAGCGACCTTTGCCGTGGAATGCATGGTGAAGTGCGAATGTATCTAAAGCCCCCTGCTCTACTGTGTCTTGCACAGCAGGAATCGCATTACGGTCCATCAGTGTTTTGCCGGTGATCAAAGCCATGTTGCGCATGTGTGCCGCCGTGAATAAAGCTTCGGCGCAGATTTTATGTGATGAACAAAAAGCCAAAGCTGATGTGGTGCCGTAGCGAAAAAGGTTATTCAGAAAAATCTCAGCGGCAGCCGCAGCATGGGCAGGTTCAGCATATTTTGCTTCTTCGGGAAATGTGTAACGCGACAACCAATCGAGCAAATCTTTAGCAGCGGCAGCTAACATGCGATATTGCGGGAAATGAATATGAGCATCCACAAACCCCGCCATCAGCAGGGCTTCACCGTAATCCTCGCGCGGTGTGAGGTCAAAGGCCCGTGGCAAGAGAGACAGTGGCCCGCGAAATATAATCCGACCATCGTCGCCAATAACAATGGCTCCGCGTGTTTCATGCGTCAGATCGTGCGCTGACTCACCAAACGCAACAATTTGCCCGAGAATAATCTTAGTCATGCTGCCACCCGCGCTTCTACGCGAAAACCAATAATGCGGCCCACTTGTTGGAGAGCAACTTTGAATTCATCTTCCTTGGAATGATGGATGCGCTGTTCGAAACTCGCTAGAATTTGATGCTTTGTGGCCCCCTTCACGGCGAAAATAAAAGGAAATCCATTTTGCGCCTTGTACTGATTATTTAGCGTCGTGAATTTTGCAAACTCTTCAATACTCAGCGCATCTAGCCCTGCACCCTTCTGCTCATTAGTGGAATCTGCTGTAAGCTTGGCGCGTGTAGCGAGATCAGGGTGAGCGCGTAACAGTGAAAGCTGTAAGTCCTCACTTGCGCTCATCACAACATTCGCAAAAGCGTTAATCATCGCATCTCGCGATAAAAATGGCCGTGTCACATTTGCGGCCACCCAAGGTGAATGCTCAGCAATCTCACCAAACGCGGCCACAAATTCTGCCGCACTCATCGTATTAACTTCAACAAGAGACATCATCATTGTGCTGCAAGCCAAGCCCCTAATTTCTGGCGATCTTCAAGGGTCATGCCCGTCTTGTTGCCCAGTGGCATAGCTTTGTTGCGCACCGATTGTGCCTCAATCTGTTTGGCATAGCGCTTTAAATCATCGGTGCTGGCAAACATAATGCCCTTGGGCGCTTGTTTGATTTTATCATCCGTAGGATTAACCGAATGGCAGGTCGTGCACCTGTTCTGCACAATCTCCATCACTTCGGAATCTGTTACTTTGAGTCCAGCTGGGATAATTGAAGCGGCAGGTTCGGTGAGCATCACAGCACCTGCCAAACACAAGGCCACAACAGGAATGGTCCACGCAATTTGCGCCATGTCCTCATGCACTTCGGTGCGCAACAGAAAATGTCGCGCTACACCGCCGCCCAAAACCACTAGCCCCACAATCGCCCAAGCCTGCGGGTGGCCCGTGATAATCGCGTAGTGATTGCTGGTCATCATAAACAGCACCGGCAATGTGAGATACGTATTATGCAGCGAACGCTGCTTGCCAATCATCCCATATTTAGGATCAGGCTTCTCGCCTCTTAGGAGTGCCGCAGTAATTTTACTTTGGTTAGGAATGATCACGGCAAACACATTGGCGGCCATCAAGGTGCCGATGAATGCGCCCACATGAATGAAGGCCCCGCGCCCAGAAAACACATGCGAGAAACCATAAGCGGCCAGAACAATCAGCGCATAGACACACAGCGCCAACCAACCCGTTTGCTTGCCAAGTGGGGACTTGCACAGTTGGTCATAGATAATCCAGCCTCCCAAAAGCGATGCCACCGAAACGCTAATAGCGTGCCAAGTGGTGAGAACCATGACTGAAGGATCAATCAGAAAAAGATCAGCTTGGACATAATATTGAATGATGAGCAGCAGAAATCCGGTGATCCAAGCAAGGTAGGCCTCCCACTTAAACCAGATTAAATTGGGTGGCAGTTCAGCAGGCGCCTGCATGTGTTTTTTCACATGATAGAAGCCACCACCATGCACCTCCCACGCTTGCCCGTCGCGCAGTGAAAGATCGAGCGCCACAAAATAAAATGATGTGCCAATCCACGCAATGCCCGCCACCAAATGGCCCCACCGCAAAAGGATATTCAGCCATTCAAGAATAAAAGGATCCACCGTCATCAACCCGTCGCAGTCTTTCTATTTGTTTCTGGCAAATTCTGTCGTCGCATCTTTTCGTCAACCTCTAAAAGCTGCACCGCAACGCCAGCCGCAATTGCCGCAGGATGTTTCGATTGGAACGCTCCCGCTCCGACGGGGCAAGTAAGGCGCTCCACATCAACATGCACCTCACGCAGGCGTTTAACAAATCGCGCCCGCTTGGTGTCACTGCCGATGAGGCCCACAAACGAAAATGAAGGGTTGCGCAACGCCACATCGACAATTTCAAAATCGAGAGCATGGCTGTGGCTCATCACTAAAATAAAAGCATCCGGTTCCATGTCGATGGGCGCACCCACCCGGCACGTCACATTCTGCGGAACAACGCCCGGAAAAGCATTGGGCCGCGCATCCCACCAAGAAATGCGAAATGGCAGTGGGGCAAGTGCGAGGACCAAGGCCCGGCCCACATGGCCCGCTCCCCAGAGATGGAGGTGGCGCACATCATCAATATAATTTTCAGCTTCAGTTCGAACATCAGCGATTGAAGTGCTATCAAAACTTTCGATGCGTAATTCAACTCGCCCGCCGCAGCACTGGCCCATATCAGGCCCCAGAGTTTTGAGAATGGTTTTATGCGTGGCAGGCTTGCCCAACAGCGCCTGCGCCTCAGCCATAGCGTGCCATTCCAATGTGCCACCACCAATGGAGCCATGAAACCCCAGCGGGGTTACCACCATCCAAGCACCCACTTCGCGCGGCGTGGAACCTTGCGTCGCAGTCACAATAACAAAAGCGCACGTGCCATGGCTGTTGAGAGCAGCGAGGATTTTGGCGTGCGGGTTCATAGGCTTTGCACTGCCCTTAATATCGCTTCCGGCGTGGCTGGAGCATTCAGCTGCGGCACAACACCGGGCTTCACGCTGGCCACTGCATCCATCACTGCGCACCACACAGAAATAGGTAACATTAATGGGGGTTCGCCCACCGCTCTGGAGCGATAAATTGTGTCAGCTTTGTTGCCATCACTTTTGAATAGCGCCACGCGGAAATCTTCAGGCACATCCGAAGCACAGGGAATTTTGTAAGTTGAAGGCGCATGGGTTTGCAGCTTGCCATCTGTACCGTAAACTAATTCCTCCGTGGTCAGCCACCCCATGCCTTGCACAAAGCCGCCTTCAATTTGGCCAATATCAATGGCAGGATTTAGAGAATGCCCAACATCATGCAAAATATCAACGCGTGTCACTTTCATTTCACCCGTCATCGTGTCAATCAAAACTTCCGAACAAGAAGCACCGCAAGCGTAATAGAAAAACGGATTGCCCGTACCAGATGCACGGTCCCAATGAATGCTCGGTGTTGCATAGAAACCAGTGGCTGATAGAGACATACGGGCTAGTTTCGTAGCCTTAGCGAGTGCTGCAAAACTCATTGATTTGCGTCCCGCTTTCACCCAACCATTTTCAAAAACAATTGCAGATTTCTTTACTTTCCAAACGGAAGCTGCATGTTCAGCCATGCGGTCTTTAATAACCAGTGCCGCATTGCGCGCCGCCATGCCGTTAAGGTCCGTGCCGGATGAAGCCGCAGTGGCTGATGTATTGGGCACTTTGCCTGTGGTGGTTGCCGTAATCGCCACTTGGTCAAGCGCAATGCCGAAAGTCTCCGCCACAACTTGCGCCACTTTCACATAAAGCCCTTGGCCCATCTCGGTGCCACCATGGTTGAGATGTACCGAACCATCAGCATAAACATGCACCAAAGCGCCCGCTTGGTTCATCTGCGTTAAGGTAAATGAAATGCCAAATTTTACCGGGGTGAGTGCGATGCCTTTTTTGAGAACGCGGCTGGCTCTATTAAAAGCATCAATCTCTTTGCGGCGCTTTTTATAGGTGGAAGATTTCTCAAGCTGCGCAATAATTTCTGGCAGCACGTTGTCACGCACTTTTTGCCCATAAGGTGTCACATCACGGCGCGGGCCATATAAATTGCGCTTGCGCACATCCAGCGCATCCATGCCTGTTTGAATGGCGATCGATTGAATCATGGCTTCGGCAAACAAAACGCCCTGTGGGCCGCCAAAACCGCGAAACGCAGTGTTGGAAACGGTGTTGGTTTTCAGACGCTGCGTGGCGATGTGATAGGCTGGATAATAATAGGCATTATCGGCATGAAACATGGTGCGGTCACAAATCGCATTGCTCAGATCAACGGAATATCCACAGCGCGCCGCGAAATTGACATCGACGGAGGTGATGCGAGCCGTGGCGTCGAAGCCTGCTACATAGCTCACATAAAAATCGTGGCGCTTGCCTGTCATCATCATGTCGTCATCACGGTCGAGGCGGCATTTTGCAGGTCTGCCCGTTTTATGCGCGGCCAGAGCCGCTAAAGCTGCCCATTGCGCTCCCTGACTTTCCTTGCCGCCAAATGCCCCGCCCATACGCCGACACTCACAGGTGACTTGGGCATCGGGAATGCCGAGCATGGCCGCTATACAATGTTGAATTTCTGTCAGGTGTTGCGTGGAGGAATACACCATCATGCCACCATGCTCTTGCGGAATGGCAAAAGACACTTGCCCCTCAAGATAAAAATGTTCCTGTCCACCAATCGTCAGTTCACTGACGATTTTATGCGGCGCAGATTTTTTAACATCACCTTTTTTAAACGCATAAGGTGGCAACAAATTTATTTTGGAATCATGCACCGAAACAATCGGCGGCTCTGACGCTATTTCAATCTTCGCCAAGCGCGTTGCTCGGCGTGCAGCATCGCGGGTTTCTGCCACCACAGCGAAAATAACTTGGCCATGAAATTCAATATGGCCATCGGCCAAAATCGGGTCATCGCTCGCTGTCGGACTGCAATCATTTTTGTGTGGAATATCTTTTGCCGTAAAAACCGCGATCACGCCTGCGGCAGCACGCACCGCGGAAAGATCGCAAGCTACAATTTTTCCGCGCGCACCTTCTTTGGCATAACCCGGCGCCACATGAACCGTGCCTTCAAGTTCGCGCATGTCATCAATGTAAATTGCCGTGCCTGTCACATGGAGATCGGCGCTATCATGCGCGATGGCTTTGCCAATTGTTTTCATGGCATATTCACCCGCACATCATCAGCACCCGCCGCTTCCATCAACGCTTTCTGCAGCAAGGCATTGCCTATCGTCATACGATATTCCGCACTGGCCCGCATATCAGCAATGGGTGCATAATCGTCAAGCGTCACGCTCAAAGCTTCTTCAAGTGTCTTGCCAATAAGTGCGGCCTCAGTTTTATAAGCCCGCTTAGGTGTCGCCGCCATGCCGCCAAATGCGATACGCGCTGCAATGATTTTAGAGCTCTCAACTGTCAACAAAAACGCCCCCATCACAGCGGAAATATCATCGTCAAATCGCTTCGAAATTTTGAAGCATTTAAAAATTTGATTGGCCGCTGGTTTCGGCACATCAACCCGCCACACGAGTTCGCCCGCTTTCCGGTCCTGCTTGCCATATGCAATAAAGAAATCTTCGAGTTTTAAGACGCGTTCATTCTTACCGTGGCGAAGATGCAACCTTGCTCCCAACGCAATGAGAGCGGGCGGCATATCTCCAATTGGCGAACCATTGGCGATATTGCCTCCAATAGTGCCTGAGGCGCGCACCTGGCGTGATCCAAAGCGACGTAGCAATTCCCCAAGATCAGGATGCAAATTGCGCAAAGTTTCCAAAACGTCCGTATGAGTAGCACCTGCACCAATTAAAACAGCATCGCCATGGTCTTCAAGTGTCGCAAAATCCTTGGCGCGTCCTGAATAAATAATTTGCGATTGCATCCGCATTTGCTTGGTGATCCATAAGCCGACATCGGTGGCGCCTGAGACAATTGTCGCGGTAGGATATTGTGCACAGAGTTCAGCCAATTTTTCCGCAGTCTCAGGCGCTGCAAAAAATGATGTTTCATTGCCCGTAAACAAGTCACCATCAATGTCGCTGAGAATGTTGGAAGTCTCAGCCTGCGCCCGCGACCAATGATCATCCGCCGAATTGCATGCTGCCAGTCCTGCGTCAATTATCGGGCGGTAACCTGTGCACCGACATAGATTTCCAGCGATCTGATCGACAACATCAGCACGATCCACATTGCGATCTTCATGGGCCAGCGAGAACAGAGACATCACAAACCCTGGCGTGCAGAACCCACATTGCGAGGCGTGAGCATCGACCATGGCTCGTTGCACGGGATGCAATTTTCCGTCGCGCGCCAGATCATCCACGGTGATTAATTCTTTGCCGTGAATTTGCCCCAACAAAAGAATGCAAGCGTTCACCGCCTGATAACGCACACCTCCATTATGGGCGGTGCCCAGCACCACCGTGCAAGCCCCGCAATCGCCTTCGTTGCAACCTTCTTTAGTACCTTTGGACTTTTCAGTGAGGCGCAGGTAATCCAGCAGCATAGTATCGGGCGCAAATTTCTCTATCTGCACAACCTCCCCGCGCCTGAAGAACTGTAATCCGCCCATCAGCTGCCCCGATAAGTTGAATAGCTAAAGGGTGAAAGCAGCAGCGGCACATGAAAATGCTGTGAAGCATCGGCAATGCCAAAACGAATGGGGATCACATCAAGAAATAAAGGTTCAGCCAAATTCAAATTCTGCATCCGCAAATAATCACCCGCAAAAAAACGCAATTCATAAGTGCCAACAGCCAAAGCCGCACCTTCCAAAAGCGGCGCATCGGCGCGTCCATCAGCATTGGTTATAATAGTCTTCAAAAGCTGGTCAGACCACACCTCAATGCGCAACCCTGCCGCTGGTTTTCCGCGCGCCGAATCCAGCACATGCGTTGTCAGTTTGCCCACAATTTTTGATCCTCTAAGATGGGCTTAGAGGATCACAGTTTGCGCAAAATGACAAGACGTGAGCGGCGCTATTTGCTTAAGAATGCTTGCGACGAAATGGCCGCGGTGATGCTCTTAAACGCTTGTGCCATCTCATCTGAGCTATTGGCCACAAAGAAGTCTTGCTTTTCGTCAGAAGCACAGCCTTTCAAGCGAGCGCGTTGGCTGGAATCATCAAGATCAAAAGCCACAGTCATCATGGTGATTCCCGAAGCTTTGGCATTGCTGCACAGGGCTTCCAAATTGCTGTCACCTTGGGCCACTGTGCGGGTGCCGCCGGGGCCAAAGGCAGGCTCCGTCTGTTCGCCATCGGTGAGTACTATCATATATTTTTGGGTTTTCTTGTCGGTATAGCTCACGCCTTCGCCATAAGGCGCATTGGGTGAAAGCACGTGATACCCAAATTCCACACCTAAGGCCACATGGGTATAGGCATAGGGCGTCATCACGCTCATCTGGCTTTTAAGGCTGGCAAAATCTTTGGTCAGGGGCACAAGTTTTAAGTTATGATCCTTATAACCTGCACAGCCATAATAGGCATGCTCTGGTGCATTGGGCTGGCCCCATTTGGAACCTGCAGTGCCATCAGGTGTGGCATCGCTTAAATTATATGGATATTGTCGGTCTTGCGTGCAGCCCGTCCAGGTGCTTCCTGCGGCTTTGCCCAACACGTATTCGCCCGGCAAACTGGTATAGACATGATGCGAAAACGGCACCAAGGCGAATTTCAGCTTGTCGGCATCGGTTTTGGTGAGGTCATCAATCAGCTTGGTGGCGGCTTTGCGCATGGCGATATATTTAACTTCAGTGCCCGACACATCACCCATGGAACCAGAATAATCGAGCACAAAGGCAATCTCAGCATTTTTATTTTCAGGGATAGCCACAACCGATTGGGTGGCGATATCCATGTGGTTAATGCCGACGATAGACATGAAGCTGGTGGGCAAAGAAAAACTCGCCGTGGCCGTCACATCCGTAGCGTTCACTTTGAAATCAACCCGTGAAACAACATTCGCAACTTCGCCCGTTTTCATGTTGGCATTGAAGGCTTCTAAGCCAATTTTCTGACGTTGAACGAGGGTCTTATCGCGGGCCACGGCTGCGGCCAAAGTGGCATCGTCCAGTGCCGCCTGCAACTGGGTTTGGCTGGCATAATAACGCCCTAAATCAATGGCCACGCCAGCCGCCACCAACAGTGGCACAACTGCAATTGCAAAGGTTATTGCGGTTCCGCCGTGTTCCGATGTCGCAAATCGTTTTAAAATTCCCATGGTCAACGCTCCTGTCTCATTCCGGCACGGTGCCGATTAGTTGAGAGGAAGGGAGCAAGTGCAGGTCCAAGCGGCCCCACATAACAAAATCGGTTAATCAGAAGGTTTAAAAATTGTTAACAGCCTGTTTCAGAATGGGCGACAAACTCTTGAACGTGGTTTAGATGAAGGCGGAAAATTCGAAAAGGAATAGCACGAATGACCGACACCAAGCCTGCCCTGCCAGACCATTTGAGCACGGACCCCAAAAGCCCATATTTTAACGAAGCCGTCCTCGCCCACCCAATCGGCATCCGCTTCAACGGTGTGGAAAAAACCACTGTTGAAGAATATTGCATCTCAGAAAACTGGGTGCGCCTGCCCTCAGGCGGCAAAAGCAAAGACCGCTATGGCAATCCGATGATGGTGAAGCTGACCGGCAAGGTTGAGGTTTTTTATGTGGAGGGGTGAGGTGCAGAAATGAAGTTGTTAGGGTGGATCAACTCAAATTGATCCCGTTCTAAGTTTTGAGTTTGTTGCCAACAACCGGAACGCTGGCTTCCAACGCATTGAAAGCACCGACAAAAAAGAACAACCGAGTTCATAAAATGTATCGCGTTGTAGGCGTGTTTTGTCGTCGTCGACCATGCCGAGAATCTGCATAGCGGTTGGGTGTGCGAATTTGGAAAGTAGCTTATTCATGACACTAAACATTTCTTTCAAACCACATTCGTCGGCAGCATTTGAAACACGCATGTATTTCCCGCTCAGGTTTTCGATTTCCTCGCTCGCTGCTCGACCGGAAAGATCTGACTTGCCGTCAGCGATTACCAAAAGCCAATCGACAGGCTGCCCTGCTTTTTGGCCCCAACGCTCAAAGGCATTCAATAGCTCCATTGCGTCACGCCCGGCCTCTTCATATAGCCGACGCGCATTTTCTCTGCTCCTCACAAAATATGTGGACCACACAGAAAGTTCTAAGAGGTTTCTCGCTCTCCAAGCTGTCTGCGGAGGATCGGCGCGTTCTGCTGTATGTGCCTCTTGCAGGCGCATATATTCCGAAAAAACTTGAAAGCAGAGTGCTCCCAGTAGTTGCACTTGCCATTCGTTGTCAGGTCTAGGGTTTTCTGCCAAGAAAATGATTTTTTGTTGAGGGCCTCCCACCTGCCAGATTCCTTTATTTTCGCCGCATCAACAGCGAACTGGGAGAGTTTTTGATTGTCAATCACCCTGTGCGCCTCTTCAAAACGGTCGCCGCTGCTTAATCGCTTGCGTTAGGGTGCCTTCATCCAAATAATCCAACTCCCCGCCTACCGGCACTCCGTGCGCGAGCCGTGATGTGGCGACACCGAGATTTTTCAGCCGCTCTGTAATATAATGCGCGGTGGTTTGGCCTTCCACCGTGGCATTGGTGGCCAGCACTACTTCTTTGACACTGCCGCCTGAACAACGGCCTACCAGTTCTGTGATATCCAAATCCTCTGGCCGCACGCCGCCTAAAGCCGAAAGGGTGCCACCCAGAACATGGTACAATCCATTCCACGCGCCCGCCCGCTCCAGCGCCCACAGGTCTCCCACTTCTTCGACAACACAAATGATGCTGCGGTCACGGCGGTGATCAGCACAGATGGTGCAGGGGTCCAAGCTATCGACATTGCCGCAATCGGAACAAATTTTCACTTTGAGATGAGCGTCTTCAAGCGCTGAAGCCAAGGGAGCTAAAAGCTTATCACGATTTTTAATGAGATGCAGAACGGCACGTCTGGCTGAACGAGGGCCGAGGCCCGGGATTTTGGCGAGCAGTTGAATCAGCCGTTCAATTTCTGGGCCCGCCTGGCGTTTCATAGACTAAAAACTAAACCCCGGAGGCATGGGCATTCCGCCTGTTACCACTTTCATCTCTTCGGCCATCACAGCTTCCGCCTTGCCTTTGGCCTCGCTCAAAGCAGCAATCAGCAAATCTTCGACGATTTCTTTTTCTTCGGGTTTCAACAGTGATGGGTCAATTTCAATTCCGGTCACAACGGATTTGCCCGTCATTTTCACTTTCACCATGCCACCACCCGATTGGCCTTCAACAGTCAGGCTCTCAAGTTTTTTCTGCATGTCGGCCATGCGGGCCTGCATTTGGCCGGCTTGTTTCATGATATCAGCTAGGTTCTTCATCAGGTTCTTCCATTGGAATGGGGGTTTCGGTCACATTGAGAATTTCAGCATCGGGAAAGCGTTTTAGAATCGCTTGCACATCAGGATGCTGTAACGCGGAATTCAGCGCCGAGACTTTGGCTTCTTTTTTAAGCTGTGCCGCTGGTGCTGCCCCACCGGATTTAGCCACCATCACCATCCAGCGCCTGCTCGTCCATGCTTCCAGCTTGCGCGAGAGTTCATTGGCAATGGCGGGGTTGGCACCCTCCACCAGAGCAATTTCAATCTTTCCTTCGCTCACTGCAATGGGGCGCACATAGGTTTCAAGATCGGTTTTAAATTTAATATCGCGCCGCTCCTGCGCCAAGGCAATGATATCAGCGAAATTTTTAAAGGCGCGGGGTGGCGTGA
>JANMWK010000198.1:0-31070 GCA_031393975.1 Hyphomicrobiales bacterium | reverse complement strand
GGATTCATCATGGTAAATACCTCATTAAATTCACGTGTAAACTGGGTAGATTATTCTAAAGGCATCTGCATCATTCTGGTGGTGATGATGCACTCCACCTTGGGTGTTGAAAAAGCCGCTGGCGAGACCAGTTGGTTACATTATTTCATCGATTGGGCACGCCCTTTTCGCATGCCGGATTTTTTCCTCATTTCGGGCCTGTTTCTCAGCAGCCGCATCGATCGCCCGTGGCGCAGCTATCTCGATAGCAAGGTCGTCCATTTTATATATTTCTACATTTTGTGGATGAGCATACAACTTCTCACCAAAGCTTACGGGATTTATGCAGAGCAAGGCGCAAACGCCATACTTTCGGCCTACGCGCTAGGATTTTTGCAACCCTTTGGCACACTTTGGTTTATCTATGTATTAGCGATCTTTTTCCCAATTACTAAAATCTTGCGCAATGTTCCGCCGCTGTTAGTCTTTGCCGGAGCAGCCGCACTTGAAATGGCTCCAATCGAAACCGGTTGGACGCTCATTGATGAATTTGCATCACGCTATGTCTATTTCTTTGTTGGTTATTGGCTTGCCAAACCCATATTTAACTTTGCCAAGCAAATGACAACTCATTCTTTGACCTATTTATTAGCGGCCCTCATCATCTGGGGTGTCGGCAATTATGAAATGGTGCAGTTAGGCTATGCGACATGGCCAGGGTTCAGTTTGGTTCTTGGATTTATCGGGGCGTGTGCCGTAATCAGCAGTGGCGTGTTGCTCTCCAAGACAGGTCTCGCTGGTGCCATTCGCTATTGTGGTGAAAATTCGATTGTTATTTATCTCTCGTTCTTTCTCTTCATGGCAGGTTCCCGCTTTGCGCTGCTCAAATATCTGCCCGCCATGGATTTGGGCCAGGTGGCATTGCTGGTAACCGCCGTTGGGGTCATCGGTCCAGTTCTCCTGTTCTGGGTGACACGAAAGACAAAGTTGTCATTCCTTTTTCAAAGGCCAGCTTGGGCAAGGCTGGCAATCGTAGAGGAGCGGTGGCATAACACAAAGTATGTCAACACAAAGCTCCACATTAAAGCCAGGTGACCACCTTTATCTGATTGATGGTTCTGGTTATATTTTCCGCGCCTATCACGCGCTGCCGCCGCTCACACGCAAAAGCGATGGTTTGCCAGTGGGGGCTGTGCAAGGCTTCTGCAACATGTTGTGGAAACTGCTGGAAGAAAAGCGCGGAGATAAAGTACCAACACACTTGGCCGTGATTTTCGATCACTCGGGAAAAACCTTCCGCAATGATTTCTACCCAGAATATAAAGCCCACCGCCCCGAAGCTCCAGCTGATTTGCGTCCACAATTTGGCTTGATCCGCCAAGCAACCCGCGCTTTCAATGTGGCGTGCGTGGAAATGGAAAATTTCGAGGCCGATGATTTGATCGCCACGTACGCGCGTCAAGCTGTAGCGGCAGGCGCCACGGTGCGCATCGTCACATCCGATAAAGATCTGATGCAATTGGTCAAACCCGGCGTGATGTTACTTGACACCATGAAGGACAAAGAAATCAGCGATGCTGAAGTATTCGAAAAATTCGGTGTGACCCCTGATAAGGTGATTGATGTGCAGGCATTGGCGGGCGACTCGGTGGATAACGTGCCGGGTGTGCCCGGCATTGGTTTAAAGACCGGAGCGGAGTTGATCAATCTTTATGGGAATGTTGAAACGCTGCTCGAAAAAGCAAGTGAGATTAAACAAAATAAACGTCGAGAGAATTTGATTGAATTTGCTGAACAAGCCCGCATGTCAAAACGTCTTGTGACGTTGGATCAACATGTTCCAACCAAAGAACACATCGATAGTTTTGCAGTTGATAAACCTCGCGCATCAGAACTCATTGGATTTTTGAAGGCGCTGGAGTTTACGAGTTTCACTCGCAAGATTGGTGCTGCACTTCAAGCTGATGTCGATGCGATAGATGCAGCACCTGTCACGTTCACGCAATGGCCACCGGAGGAGGGTGCGCCTCTAAATTCCTCACAGCCGTCTTTCCCGCGAAAGCGGGAACCCAGCTCCATCGACCAGCCTACGATTGATTCCCGCCTGCGCGGCAATGACGATATTAAGGAGAGCGATGGTGCTGAATTACTGCGTACCATTCCCGTCATTCACGCCGACTATGAAACCGTCACAACAATCGAGGCCCTAGAAAAATGGGTCGCCGCCGCCAACGCGCATGGCTTCGTGTGCATTGATACCGAAACCGATTCCCTTGATGCTATGCAAGCCAATATTGTTGGCGTGTCGTTGGCCATTGCTCCCGGCAAGGCTTGCTATATTCCGCTCGCCCACCAAGGTGCTGGCGATGGATTATTCAGTGGCGGGTTGATTGCCGGGCAAATTCCGCGTGATCAGGCTTTAGAAAAATTAAAACCGCTGTTCGAAAATCCGAGCGTTTTAAAGATCGGTCAAAATCTCAAATATGATATGTTGTTACTGAGCAATCTCGGCATATCCATAACGCCGCTTGATGATACCATGTTGATGTCCTACGTCATCGAATCCGGCGATGTTGGTCACGGCATGGATGAACTTTCACAACGTCATCTCAGTCATAAGCCGATTGCGTTTAAAGATGTGGCGGGTAGTGGCAAATCGTCAATTACTTTTGACCGCGTGGCGATTGATAAGGCCACCGCTTATGCGGCCGAAGATGCTGATATTACGCTGCGCTTGTGGATGATTTTGAAACCTCGTTTGCTCGCGATGCACAAAGTGACTGTCTATGAAACATTGGAGCGGCCACTGGTTGCAGTGTTAATGCAGATGGAACGTGAAGGCGTTGAGGTTGACCGTAGTGTATTGGCCAAACTATCATCGGAATTCGCGAACAAACAGGCCTTGGTGGAAACCGATATTCATAAATTGGCGGGGCAACCGTTTAACATTGGCTCGCCAAAACAATTGGGTGATATTCTATTTGGTAAAATGGCCTTGCCAGGTGGCCGCAAGACTGCAACCGGGGCGTGGAGCACCGACTCTGATGCCCTCGACGACTTGGCAGCGCAAGGCATTGATCTGGCGCAGAAGGTTTTAGAATGGCGGCAATTGGCAAAATTGCGCTCGACTTACACAGATGCTTTGCCCGAATTTATCAATCCGAAAACTGGGCGAGTTCATACCTCATATTCTATGGCTTCTACGTCGACAGGTCGTCTATCATCGACAGATCCAAATTTGCAAAACATTCCTGTGCGCACTGAAGATGGCCGCCGCATCCGCACGGCTTTTGTTGCACCTAAAGGTTCCAAACTTATCAGCGCCGACTATTCGCAAATCGAACTTCGCGTGCTGGCACACGTGGCTGACATTCCGCAGCTCAAAAAAGCCTTCGCCGATGGTCTCGATATTCATGCCATGACGGCAAGCGAAATGTTTGGCGTGCCAATCGAAGGCATGGATAGCGCTGTGCGCCGCCGCGCCAAGGCCATTAATTTCGGAATCATTTACGGCATCTCAGCTTTTGGTTTGGCTAATCAATTATCAATCAGCCGTGAAGAATCAGGCGAGTATATACGTACCTATTTCAAGCGCTTTCCCGGCATCAAAGATTATATGGAAGCCACCAAGAAATTTGCCCACGCTAATGGTTTTGTTGAAACCATCTTTGGTCGACGCTGTAATTTTCCAAGGATCAATTCGCCGAACCCTTCGGAAAAAGCATTCCTTGAGCGCGCTGCCATCAACGCGCCCATTCAAGGTTCAGCTGCCGATATTATCCGTCGTGCTATGGTGCGGATGATGCCTGCCCTGCACGAAGCCAAACTCAGCGCCCGCATGTTGCTGCAGGTGCATGATGAATTGATCTTTGAATGTGTTGATGCAGAAGTTGCAGCCACCACTCAACTTGTCCAAAAAGTAATGACGCTGGCCCCCGAGCCTGCGCTAAAACTCTCGGTGCCTTTGCAAGTCGATGCACGGGCGGCTAATAATTGGGACGAGGCCCACTGAGATATGAAACTGCTCCTCATAGAGGACGATGCCAGCACTGCAGATTTTATTCGCCGCGGCCTTAGCGAGCATGGCCATGTCTTAGATGTGGCAGAGAATGGTAAAGATGGGCTGTTTCTTGCCGCAAGCGGCGCCTATGATGCATTGATCATTGACCGCATGTTGCCGGTGTTTGACGGATTGAGCATTGTAAAAATGCTCCGTGCCACTGGCAATCCAACACCACTTCTCTTACTCACCACAATGGGCGGACTTGATGACCGCGTTGAAGGGCTTGAAGCAGGAGCGGATGATTATTTAGTGAAACCATTCGCTTTGGTCGAGTTGGTGGCTCGTCTTGCGGCGCTTGCGCGGCGCCCACCCTTGAGCACTGTACAAACGACGCTGAAAATTGATGAGCTCGAAATGGATTTACTCAAACGCATTGTGAAACGCGGCGGCAAAACCATTGATCTCCAACCTCAGGAATTCAAACTGCTCGAATATCTCATGCGTAGTGAAGGCCGCGTGGTCACCCGCACTATGTTATTAGAAGCGGTTTGGAACTTCCATTTTGACCCGCAAACTTCAGTCGTGGAAACTCATATCAGCCGTCTGCGTGCAAAACTCGACAAGGGTTTTTCTTATGAAATGATATTGACATTGCGTGGTGTGGGCTACCGAATGATCGGCCATGCTGAGGCTCTTTAACACCGCCAATTTTCGCCTTAGCGCACTTTGCGGGGTGGTCTTTGCCTGCTGTTTTGCGATATTTCTGTTCTTCACCTATTGGACGACGACCAATGTTTTGGAACAGCAATTGCGGGCCCGGGTGCGCGATGAATTAAATGCTTTCGTCACCGAAGCGAAAACCGACGGGACACAAACTGTGGTGCAAGACATCATAGAACGCCTCAACAATGCGGCTACGACTTTGGCTTTTTATAGCCTGAATGATGCGCCAAATCAGAAACTAGTAGGCAACATTCCAAACTTTCAAGAGCAACTCGGCTGGCAAAAAATTATTCCAACCGCCGACACCGATATCACCGGTGCTCAGGATGAAGATCATCAAATCTGGGGTCAAGGCGAGCGCTTGGCCGACGGTTCATTCATATTTGTAGGTCAAGATGCTTACCGCGTCTTGGCCGCCCAAGAAGCCATTATAGACTCGTTCTTTTGGTTAGCTGGTCTTGCTACAGTGCTTGCACTTCTTGCGGGAATCATTGTCAGCCGGAAATTTTTAGGACGCATTGATGACATCAATAAAACCAGCTTGGCTATCATCAATGGAAACTTGAAAGAGCGCATTCCGATGCGTGGAACTTCGGATGAAATAGATAAGCTTTCGGCCAATCTCAACAGGCTTCTTGATAGCAATCAGGACCTGCTCGATAGTTTGAAACACGTCAGCACCAATATTGCCCACGATCTTCGAACACCTCTGAGCAGGTTAAGACAGCGATTAGAGGATGCACAATCAACAGCAAAAAGTGCGGCAGAATTTCGCAGTCATATTTCGTCCGCGTTGAATGATTCTGATCAACTCCTATCAACATTTTCAGCACTTTTGCGAATTTCACAAATTGAATCCGGCAGCCGTAAATCAGCATTTTCCAGGCTCGATCTTTCACAACTTTGTGAGCGGGTCACAAATATCTATTTGGCCGTTGTGGAAGATTCGGATCGTAAACTTTTGCGCGACATTGAACCTTCGATCATTGTGCTCGGCGATGAGGAATTGCTTTTGCAAATGCTGGTCAATCTTTTGGAAAATGCCATTTGTCACACACCCGTTGGAACAAGGATCATACTCAAACTTCATCTCGAGAAGCAGCATGCACGTCTGAGTATTTCGGATAATGGTCTGGGCATTCCTGACAAACAGAGGCTCAAAGTTTTAGATCGTTTTTACAGACTTGAGGAAAGTCGAACGACACCTGGCAATGGACTTGGGCTTTCTCTCGTTTCAGCCATAGCTCAACTGCACAACAGCGTCATAGAACTTGAGGATAACGCGCCTGGGCTTCGCGTCAGTCTGTCATTGCCGAGTATTGAGACCTAGACTTTACAAATTTGTAAACCTCTCGACAGCTCAATGCAACTTTGCTTCGGCTACTGAGACTCGCATAGAATCAAGGCACGGTGCTTTGAAAAATTGGAGTGCCATTCAATGAATAAATTTCTCATTATTTCGGCTGTAGTGATCACAAGCTTTGCCGATTCAAACGCCTTTGCTGCCAATGTGCCGTGTGAAGACACTTTGAAAACGTTACGCGACACTGAAGCCCTCGTGAAACCAAACACCGCTCTCGCAGCGCAAATTAAAGTTCTCGAAGACAAAGGTGTTGAACGTTGCAACGCCGATGACGATAAGCGTGCAGACGGCTTCTTTGCTGATGCCATGAAATTGATGGGCAAATAGTGTCCACACTCATCTCAGTCTATAACCGTGTGCCAAGGGCCACCTTTGATTTTTGGCTGATAAAACTTATGGCCGTCACCATGGGTGAAACTGCAGCCGACTTTCTGGGAGTAAATTTGGGCTGGGGCCTTACCAAAACATCATTGGTCATGGCAGGCATTTTGGTCGTTGCATTGGCACTGCAATTTGCTCAGAAAAAATATGTGCCCTGGGCCTATTGGCTGGCTGTCGTTTTGCTCAGCATTGTTGGCACCTTGGTAACGGATAATTTAGTCGATAATTTCGGTGTGACACTTGAAACAACTACTGTTATTTTTTCTGTCGCCCTCGCCCTAACTTTTTTCCTTTGGTATCGGTCAGAAAAAACCCTGTCCATCCATTCAATCTTCACGAACAAACGCGAGATCTATTATTGGTTCGCTATTTTGTTCACTTTTGCTCTTGGCACTGCGTCGGGCGATTTGGTTTCGACTTGGTTGGGTGATAGTTTTCTCTATACCGGAATTCTCTTTGGCGTGGTTATCGCCCTCATTGCACTTGCCTATTACTATCTGAGGGTCGACGGCATTTTAGCATTTTGGACAGCCTATATTTTCACCCGTCCGCTCGGGGCATCTTTTGGAGATCTACTGTCTCAACCCAAGGAATATGGCGGCCTCGGCTTTGGCACGATCATCACCAGTCTTTTGTTTCTCGGAGCCATATTTTCCATCGTCGTATATATGTCCATCACCCACGAAGGCGAAGAAAAAGTCATGATGGTATAGTCATGTCTTCCACGCCACTCGCAATCACCAGTTATCTGTTTTCAAACTTAGCAGCTCGTTTTTCCAAAAAAGCGGCCATACCTTCTTTTTGATCATGGAGAGCAAACATTGAATGAATAAGATCACGTTCAAGCTTCATCCCCGCAGTTAAAGACAGTTCGGCTGCTGCAGTAACGGCTTGTTTTGCAGCCTTAGCCACGGGCTGCGAAAGGCTAGCAATTTTTGTGGCGACAGCCAGAGCTTCACCCATAACTTTATCTGCAGGCACAACACGTGACACCAAACCTGCACGTTCAGCCTCGCTCGCATCAATCATCCGTCCGGTCAAAATCATATCCATAGCTTTAGCCTTGCCGACAGCCCGCACCAAGCGTTGCGTGCCGCCTGCGCCAGGAATGATGCCAAGGCCTGTTTCTGGCAAACTGAATTTTGCAGTGTCGCCAGCGATAATCAAATCACACACCAATGCATATTCACACCCACCGCCCAAAGCAAAGCCCGATACGGCAGCAATAATTGGTTTTGTGATAGTGTTGATATGATCCCAGTCGTGGAGAAAATTTTCTGCTTTCACTTGCGCAAAAGTTTTATCCTTCATTTCTCTGACATCAGCACCGGCGGCAAAAGCCTTTTCATTTCCAGTGAGAATGATGGCACCGATTGAAGCATTATTTTCAAACGCATCAAGAGCTGCATTCAACTCCGTGATCATTGCGGCATTCAAAGCGTTCAATGCCTTAGGACGATTGAATTGGATGATACCAACGGCACCTTGTGTGGATACGATGATGTTTTCATAAGCCATGTGTGTTTCCTATTTCTGGCAGATGGAGCAATAAAATGTTGAGCGACCCGCCTGTACAATGCGTTTGATCTTACCCACACATTTCGCTGTGGCGCAATCATCGCCTTCGCGATCATAAGCTGTGAAATGTTGCTGGAACGATCCTTTCTCCCCATTGGCCCCCGCAAAATCTTGAAGAGTTGAACCACCAGCCACAATCGCTTCCGCCAAAATTTGTTTGATATTGCGCACCAACACATCAAGGCGCGGATCATAAGATTTGCCTTTCACCAATGATCCTGCTTTGCGTTTGGGCGAGAGGCCTGAGCGATGCAACGCCTCACATACATAAATATTGCCAAGCCCCGCCACAACGCGCTGATCGAGCAACGCGGATTTTAATGGCGCCGATTTACCCTTAAATTTATCGGCCAGATGTGCGCCGCCAAGTTCATTTCCGAGAGGTTCAACACCGATATCTTTAAGCAATTTATGTATGTGCAGTTCTGAGGTTGCCGTAACATCCATCATGCCAAACCTTCGAGGATCGCTATAAACCAACCGCACTCCATTTCCCAAAGTGAACACCACATGATCATGCGGGCCGTCAGCCTCGCGGCCAGCTGCGGTTTCAAAATAAAATTCACCCAAATTGGCGGATCCGCCTTCCGCCTTCAACACCGTAAAGCGCCCCGTCATGCCCAAATGCACAATGAGGCTCTTGCCGTTATCACATCCAATTAGGATATATTTGGCCCGCCGGGTAAGGTTTTGGACAGTGGCCCCTTCCAGCAAGCCTGCAAAACCAACCGGAAACGGAAAGCGCAAATTGGCGCGTCGGGTTTCGACGCGCACCAGTTTTTGGCCGCGCAACACTGGCTCAAGACCGCGTTTAACTGTTTCAACTTCGGGGAGTTCTGGCATGGTTAACTGTGTTAACGTTTAGCGCCACAGTTTCAATAGAAGTCTTTGCCGCAATACACTATCTTAGTCCCATGACCCAAGAAAATGACAATGCCGCCTTTGGTTTTAGGCAGGTGCCGACCGGTGAGAAGCAAGGCCTCGTCAATGAGGTTTTCTCGAAAGCCGCCAGTCGCTACGACCAGATGAATGATCTGATGTCATCGGGGCTGCACAGGCTTTGGAAAGACGATATGATTACGATGTTGAACCCGCCCAAAGGCGACAGGGTTTTTAATGCGCTGGATGTGGCGGGGGGCACTGGCGATATTGCATTTCGCATTCTGGATGCGGGTGGCACTGGCACCCGCGTGACTGTGGCGGATATATCTCCCGAAATGGTAGTCGAAGGTCAGAAGCGCGGTGAGAGTGAAGGGCGCTTGGATCGTTGTTCATTTACGGTAGGCAATGCTGAAAGCCTCGCCTTTCCAGATCAAAGCTTTGATTCCTACACCATCGCTTTTGGCATTCGCAATGTCACCCGCATTGATAAAGCACTGGCCGAAGCCTACCGTGTGTTGAAACCAGGGGGTCGTTTTCTGTGCCTCGAATTCTCGCATATGGAATTACCTTTGGCGCAAAAAATTTATGACGCTTATTCATTCACCGTCATTCCCGCTGTGGGTAAGGTGGTGACCGGCGATGGCCAACCCTATCGTTATCTAGTCGAAAGCATTCGCATGTTTCCAAAGCAGGAAGATTTTGCCGACATGATACGAAATGCCGGTTTCGACAAAGTGACCTATCATAATCTCACTGGCGGAGTTGTTGCTATTCATTCGGGTTGGCGCATTTAATGGCCAATGTAGTATCCAACATAGCGCGGTTGTTGCACGCTGGTTTTGTGTTGGCCAGATATGATGCGCTCATTCCGACTGATCAGTTAATGCAAGCGCCATTGTTTGCCCGCGCACTATTAAAGATTGCTAAGCTTGGCCGCACCGAAAACCTAAATGGTGGTGAGCACAATAATCTGACCGCCGCCCTCACCCGACTCGGCCCCAGCTACATCAAGCTCGGTCAGTTCCTTGCCACACGTCCCGATATTATTGGTGCGAAGCGAGCTTTTGAATTGAAAGTTTTGCAAGACCGCTTGCCAGCCTTCTCTGATGCTGAAGCCCGCGCTATTGTCGAACGTGAACTTGGAAAACCCATCGCCGAACTTTTCAAAACCTTCGACCCCTCCATAGCAGCTGCATCCATTGCCCAAGTGCATAAGGCCGTCACATTTGAAGACAAAACCGTTGCTGTTAAAATTTTGCGGCCTAATGTTGAAACGCGGTTCCGCAATGACATTGAGAGCTTTGGCTTTGCTGCTCGGATGATTGAGCGCTTGAGCAAAGAAGGCCGCCGCCTGCGCCCGGTCTCAGCCGTTGCCATGCTTGAAGAGTCCATGAAACTGGAACTCGATTTGCGCATGGAAGCCTCGGCTCTGTCCGAGATCGCCCAGAACGCTAAAGATGATCCGGGCTTTCGGGTGCCCGAAGTGGATTGGGCCCGCGGCTCCAAACGTGTCCTCACCACACAATGGATCGACGGCACGCCGATGGCCGATGTGCCAAGCCTGCGCGCCAAGGGTTTTGATCTCCACAAGCTCGCAGATACCGTCATTCAAAGTTTTCTGCGCCATGCCATCCGCGATGGTTTCTTTCACGCTGATATGCACCAGGGCAATTTGATTGTTGATGATGCAGGCACATTGGTGGCGCTCGATTTTGGCATCACCGGGCGTTTGAGCGAAGGCGACCGCTTGTTCCTCGCTGAAATTCTCTATGGCTTTATCACGCGGGACTATAGACGTGTGGCGCAGGTGCATTTTGACGCGGGCTATATTCCAGACACTCAAGACGTCTCCACTTTCGCACAAGCCTTGCGGGCAATTGGCGAGCCAATTATGGGACTACCTGCTGAACAAATTTCTATGGCGCGACTTCTCACGCAATTATTTGAAGTGACAGAGCAGTTCCAGATGCAAACCCAGCCACAATTGCTCCTACTGCAAAAAACCATGGTGGTCACCGAAGGTGTGGCCCGCACACTCAATCCCAATCTTAATATTTGGTCTTCAGGAGAGCCTGTGGTGCGCCATTGGATTGAGCGTAAATTAGGGCCGCTGGGCAAGATTGAACAAGCAGGCGGCAGTGTGATGTCGCTAGCCCGTCTCAGCCTTAAAATTCCAACTATTATTGATGATGCGCACCGTATCACGCGCAAGCTCTCTGAGATTGCCAAAGCCGATGCGCCCAAGCCTTCCCGGTGGCACACCCCAGCTCTATTGGTCGGGGCCGCCGCCCTAGTTGTGATTGCCCTGAAAATGGTGCTTAGATAGGCAATGGGTAAATCGGTTCTTCTCATCATCGGAGGTGGCATTGCCGCTTATAAAAGTCTGGAATTGATCCGGCTTTTGAAAACCCGTGGCATTGCCGTTCGCGCTATTATGACCAAGGCGGCGGCGGAATTTGCAACGCCTCTATCTGTTGCCAGCTTGTCGGGCGAAAAAGTACATGAAGCTCTTTTCAATCTCACTGATGAAGTTGAAATGGGGCACATTGAGCTGTCACGCTCCGCCGATCTCGTTTTGGTGGTACCGGCAACGGCGGATTTGATGGCAAAAATGGCGCAGGGCCTCGCCAATGATTTGGCGTCCACCACATTGCTCGCCACTGATAAACCTGTGCTGATTGCACCAGCAATGAATGTACGCATGTGGCTTCATGCGGCAACACAGCGCAATTTGACAACTTTGAAATCCGATGGCATCCACATCATTGGCCCCAATGATGGCGACATGGCATGCGGTGAGTTTGGCCCGGGTCGCATGGCGGAGCCAGTTGAGATTCTTGTTGCTATCGAAGCGTTGCTTTCCACCGCAGCAAAACCACTCAACGGCAAGAAAGTTTTGATCACGGCTGGCCCCACGCGAGAGCCGATCGATCCGGTACGCTATATTTCAAATCACTCATCGGGCAAGCAAGGCTATGCTCTTGCCGAAGCCGCTATACGACTTGGTGCTGATGTAACATTGGTGTCTGGCCCTGTATCTTTGCCAAAACCATTTGGTGTGAAAATCATTGACGTGCAAACCGCAGATGAAATGTTGTCAGCCTGCGAAAAATCTTTGCCTACGGACATCGCTATTTTTGCTGCTGCCGTAGCCGATTGGAAAGTGGCAACGCCCGCCACTAACAAAATCAAAAAGCCAAAATCCGGTGAGTTCCCCACTCTCAGCTTTGCCGAAAATCCCGATATTCTCAAAACCATAGCCACCGGAAAAATGCGTCCACTGCTTGTGGTCGGCTTCGCAGCAGAAACTGAAAAAGTTATCGAAAATGCGCAAGCAAAACTAGTGACAAAATCTTGCGATCTCATCATTGCCAATAATGTGAGCGAAGGCGTGTTCGGCACTAACCGCAACATTGTTCATCTGGTGAGTAAATTTGGCGTTGTGGATTGGCCAGAGCTTTCAAAAGCTGAGGTGGCAACGCGTATCATGGCGCACCTTGTTGGTTTGCTGAAATGAAAGTGGAGATTATGCGACTGGTCAATGGCGCTGATTTAGAACTCCCAAATTACACCACAACCGGTGCTGCGGGACTGGATTTGCGTTCTGCTGAATCACTCACCATCAAACCAAGTGCACGCGCTTTAGTGGCGACCGGAATAGCCATTGCGCTCCCCCAAAATTTTGAAGCCCAAGTGCGCCCCCGTTCCGGCCTCGCTGTGAAGCATGGTGTCACAGTGCTCAATTCCCCCGGCACCATTGATTGTGATTATCGCGGCGAAATCAAAGTTCCAATGATCAATCATGGCACTGAAGATTTTATCATCATCCGTGGTGATCGCATCGCTCAGATGGTGATCGCCCCTGTGGTGCAAGTGCAATTGCATGAAGTCAAAGCACTCGATGAAACAACGCGAGGTGCAGGCGGCTTCGGTTCTTCGGGAAAAATCTGATGGCACTTTCAGCTGACGAAATCGAACGTTATTCCCGCCACTTGGTGCTTCCTGAAGTCGGTGGCCCGGGACAAAATAAACTAAAAGCTGCGCGGGTTTTAGTGATTGGCGCGGGCGGTCTCGGCGCACCCATCTTGCTTTATCTTGCCGCCGCGGGTGTGGGCCACATTGGCATTTGTGATGACGACACGGTGAGCCTTTCCAATCTACAACGCCAAGTGATTCACACCACATCACAAGTTGGAAATTTGAAAACGCAAAGTGCGGCAGAGATGATGACGGCCATCAATCCGCATGTCGAAATCATCCCACACACAATGCGCATCATTGCCGAAAATGCGCTGGAACTGGTGGGCCAATACGATGTCGTCGCCGATGCTTGCGATAATTTCAACACACGCTTTCTGGTGGCTGATGCGTGTTATTTCGCGAAGAAGCCTTTGGTCTCAGCTGCGGTTGGTCAATTCGATGGCCAGATTTCGACCTATAAACCCTACCTCACTTCACCCTCCGGTGAACCCTTCCCAACCTATCGGTGCTTCATCGGTGATTTGCCTGAACGCGGCATGTTTCCCGCTTGTGAAGAGGCCGGAATTTTAGGAGCGTTGCCCGGAATCATTGGTTCAATGCAGGCGATGGAAGTAATCAAAGAAATTTTAGAAATCGGCGAAAGTTTGGCGGGTCGCATATTGATGTATGATGCATTGCTGGCACGATTTTTTGAAACAAAACTGAGCTGGAATCGGAACAATCCTCTCAATGGATTGGACACTACCGTGCGCGATATTCGAGCAGAAAATTACAAATAGAATCTGAGGTAGAGACGTGAAGAAAAATAGCGGCAAGCGTTTGAAGGTTGGTGTTTTAGGAGCTGGACAAATTGCCCAAGCCGCTCATTTTGAAAGCTGCGCTAAGGCTGCCAATGCCGATCTTTATGCCATTTGCGATGTGGCCGAAGACCTGTGCAAACGCATGGCTGTGACTCATGGCGCTGAGAGAACTTATTTTGATTACGCGCAGATGCTCGCCGACCCAGATATTGATGCGGTGATTATTGCCACCTCTGATGCCTTCCATGTGCCTGCTACAAAACTTGCCTTAGAGGCTGGCAAGCATGTTTTATGTGAAAAGCCAATCGGGTTGACTGTCGAAGAAGTCGAAGCCTTGCGGCCTCTGGTAAAAACATCCGGCAAGATTTTGCAGATTGGCCATATGAAGCGATTTGATGCAGGCCTGCAAGCCGCAAAAGAGTTCATCGATATGGAAATCGGAGAAGTGGTCGCACTCAAAGCCTGGTATTGTGACAGCACACACCGTTACGCCAATACTGACGCAGTCCAACCTCTCGTGGTGTCCAGCGCCCATGCCAGAAAACCTACGCAAAACCCTAAAGCTGATCTGCGCCGCTATTATATGTTGGCCCATGGTTGTCATCTCATCGACACGGCGCACTATTTTGCCGGCGATATTATTTCAGTGCAGGCGCGGCTTTCAGAACGCGCTGGCATCTGGTGCTGGTTTGTTGATGTCGAATTTGCCTCTGGCACGTTGGGCCATCTTGATCTCACTGTGGCGGTGCGCCTGGACTGGCATGAAGGCTTCCAGATTTATGGCAAAAATGGCAGCGTGCTTGGCAAAACATTTAACCCATGGTTCTATCGTTCAAGTGAAGTCGATATTTTCCGTGAAGCAACGGGAGGGTATTCGCGTACGCTCGGAGCGGATGGACATTTTTATCGGAGACAGCTCGAAGGTTTTGCCGATTTAATTCTAAATGGCGGTGAAATGACTGGAGCCAATTTGGAAGATGGTATTGCCTCGGTCCGTGCCATGGTGGCCATTGCACGATCGGTTGAAAGCGGAAAGCGCATCAACTTGGCTGATGTGTCAGGCGGCGTTTAATGCAGATCGGTATTTTTGCAAAAACCTTTGAAGGCACCAATCCGGAAAAAGTTTTGCGCGCAGTTGCTGATGCAGGTTACATAACTTGCCAATTTAATATGGCGTGCTCAGGTCTTTCGTCTCTGCCTGAACACATTACAACCGAGCAGATCGAATCTATAAGGTCGGCCACACATAACACAGGCGTTTCCATCACCGCTTTGTCAGCAACTTATAATATGATTCACCCTGATATTGAAGTGCGAGATAGGGGCCTCCGCAGTCTGGAAGTTCTTGCCCGCGTGGCCAAAAGTTTAAAAATTGAATTGCTCACGCTATGCACCGGTTCCAGAAACCCAGACGACCAGTGGGCCTATCATAGTGATAATCAGTCTTCTCAGGCTTGGGCTGATCTGCGATACGCGATGGAGAAAGCCCTAGATGTCGCTGAGGCCAACGGTATATTTCTGGGCATCGAGCCCGAGCGTGGAAATGTTGTCAATTCCGCTGCCGCAGCAAGATTGTTAATCACAGAAATGGGAAGCTCTTGCTTGAAAGTCGTTATTGATCCTGCGAATTTAGTGAGCCCTGAATCTGGAGCGGAACAAAAAGCGATTATCGCAAATGCAATCGACCAAGTGGCCGAATATATTATGCTTGCCCACGCCAAAGACCGCGATACACAGGGTCAAGTTGTAGCAGTTGGTCAAGGCGTGATTGATTTTTCTCACTTCATCGCACGCTTGCGCAATGTGGGTTATGGTGGCCCGTTGATAACCCATGGCTTGGCAGCGAGTGACGCATACAACGTTAGTAAATTTCTTGAGGGGATTATATAATGAACTGGTTCACCAGTCTCCCCACCAATCGGCTCATCGCCGAATATTCGCTGTGGTCGGCTGATCTCATCAATTTGTCGGCCGATCTCGAACGTATTAATCTCCATGCCGATATTTTACATATCGATGTGGCCGACGGTCATTTTGCGCCTGCCATGTTATTCTTCCCTGATTTGGTGACCGCTATAAAGCGGAAAACTCATATCCCTATTCATGTTCACCTCATGGTTCACAACGACATTTTGCTTGATCAAGCAAAGCAATTTGTCGAGGCAGGTGCTGATCTCATCAGCGTTCATGTTGAAAACGGTGAAGCGATAGAACCAACGTTTGACTATCTCGATTCAGTGAACACTCGAAAAGGCATGGTCTTGCGTGTCGAAAGTCCTATTGCTTTGGCGGCTCCTTTCATTCAGCGCCTCGATTTTTTAACCCTCCTCGGAACAGCGATTGGTGTAAAGGGTCAGAACCTCAACGAAGCTGCAGGTGCACGTTTGGTTGAAGCAAAAAAGCTCATCAATAGTGCTCAGAAGGAAAATCGGATTGTGCTTGCTGCCGATGGTGGCGTTCGTGAAAACACGGTGCCGCTCCTGCGGGCACAAGGAGCTGAAACAGTGGTTCTGGGATCGCTGGCTTTTGGCGCCGCCGACCTTGGTGCGCGTATGTCCTGGCTTAAATCACTATGAGTCAAAAATATGCCATTGGCGTGGATCTCGGCGGTACGCAAATCCGTGCCGCCGTTGTGACTGAAACAGGTGAAATCATCGAACGTGTGGCCCTGCCGACGCCTGCCAAAGAAGGTCCAGATGCCGTCTTGGCTCAAATATTAAAGGCGACACAGAAGCTATCAGATAGCTCAAATCAAATGCCGATTGGTGTTGCATCCCCCGGTCCGTTGGATACAAAGCGCGGCATTACACTTGGCCTACCGACTATAGTTGGTTTTGATCATTTTCCATTTGGTGATCGGCTGCAAGAGACCTTTGGGCGCAAAGTTCATCTTACCCATGATGGTATGGCTGCGGCAGTGGGGGAGTGGAAATTTGGTGCTGCACAAGGCTATAACGATTTTGTTTATGTCACGGTCAGCACCGGCATTGGCGGCGGAGTCATTTCCGGCGGCAAAATTATGGAAGGCCGCAAGGGCATGGCGGCCCATGTTGGCCACATTCTGATTGAGAAAGATGGAGCGCTTTGCAATTGTGGCCGTAGAGGTTGTTGGGAAGCCTATGCATCTGGACCGGCATTTGAAAAGCGCACCCACGCATTGCTGAGAGCAAGCTCTCATTCCGTGTTAAATGAAGCATCAACTGCAAAGGAGATTTTCGCAGCTGCAGCGGCAGGCGATGTCTTTGCAACTGAAATGGTTGACAGTGAAGCCGAATTGCTCGGCATCGGGATTGTAAATATATTGCACGCTTATGATCCAGCACTTGTCGTGCTAGGGGGCGGCGTGAGCCAAAATTTTGAACGGCTCAAAACAGGAATAACCCAAACCATCCAGAATTCCGCAATGGCCGCCTTTAAAGACGTCGCTATTAAGCCTGCTCAACATATAGGCAATTCCGGGCTGCTCGGTGCGGCGGCTCTGGCTTTTCAAAACGTTCTTTAAATGTTCTTGCTTCGCTGAATTATCTGCGCTAGCCTATTCCTCAGGGTGGGGCGAGCAATGACAGCGCGGGTGGCAACGGTGGCGTTTCAAGGTGTAGAAGCTGTGCCCGTTGATGTTCAGGCCCAGTTTTTGTCAGGCCAAGTCAATTTTCTCATCGTGGGGCTGGGCGATAAAGCAATTTCCGAGAGCAAAGAACGCGTGCGGGCGGCCCTTCATGCCATTGGTTTGGGACTACCGGGCAAAAGACTGGTCGTGAACCTCTCCCCCGCAGATTTGCCCAAAGAAGGCAGTCACTATGATTTACCGATTGCCCTTGCAGTACTGTCAGCTTTAGGAGTGGTGCCGCCTGATTTTCTAGATCGTTATGTAGCTATGGGTGAACTGGCATTGGATGGCAGTTTGTTAGGGGCCACTGGGACTTTGCCCGCCGCCATGGCCGCGAATGCGCGGGGCTTAGGTCTCATTTGTCCAAAAGCGTCAGGGTCAGAAGCGGCTTGGGCGGGAGAAGATTTTGATATTCTGGCTCCGGCCAATCTCATTCAATTAATTAATCATGTCAAAGGTACGCAAGTTCTGTCGCGTCCCAAACCGCATTTGGCAATGGTCGATAAGCCGCTACCTGATTTAGCAGAAATCAAAGGCCAAGAGGCAGCAAAACGCGCCCTCGAAGTGGCGGCTGCGGGTGGGCATCATTTACTCATGGTAGGGCCGCCGGGGGCTGGTAAATCGATGCTTGCCCAGCGCTTGCCTTCCATTTTACCTCCCATGGACCCTCGCGAAATGTTGGATATCAGCATGATCGCCTCACTGGGCGGCGAATTGAAGGATGGCCAGCTGACACGGCGCAGACCCTTCCGCTCGCCGCATCATTCAGCTTCCATGCCAGCTTTAGTGGGCGGTGGTCTTCGCGCTAAACCTGGTGAAATGGCTTTGGCGCATCATGGTGTTCTGTTTCTCGACGAGTTACCAGAGTTTCAACCGCGCGTTCTGGAGGCCCTGCGTCAACCGATGGAAACCGGAGAAACCAATGTCGCTAGAGCCAATTATCACATCACCTACCCAGCGCGATTTCAGCTGATTACCGCAATGAATCCTTGCAAATGTGGCATGGCGGGCGAACCCGGTCATACCTGCAGGCAGGGCCCACGCTGTGCGGCTGATTATCAAGGCCGCATTTCTGGCCCTCTGCTAGACCGCATCGATATTCAAATTGAACTTTCTGCCGTGCGGGCATCCGATCTCACTTTACCCACGCCCAAAGAACGCAGTGTTGATGTGGCTCTCCGTGTCGCCCGCGCCAGAGATATACAAGCTCAACGTTTTGTCGATCTTGATCACCCAAACTTGCGCACTAATTCTGAAGCAGATGGCATTGTTCTTGAAACCATTGCCGCACTTGATGCTGCAGGCACTACTTTAATCCGCGATGCTGCGGATGCAATGAATCTCTCTGCACGGGGTTATCACCGTGTTTTGCGTGTGGCCCGTACAATCGCAGATTTGGATGGCCGCGACCTCATTTCACGGTTGCATTTGGCAGAAGCCTTGAGTTATCGGCAAAAACCTGCAGGTCTTCGTCAGGCGGCCTAATTTAGCACTTATTTACCTTCATCTGAACTCATCACTTTTCGCAATGGTTTTGCAAGTATCGCCTGTCAATATGCGGGGAGAAAAACTTAAGTGAGTTTAGTCAATTGCCAGCGTCAAAGCGAGTTGAAGATCTGCAAAAGTCAAAAATAAGAAGTAGTATGCGCTCGCATTCCATCTTGATCGCAGCGCTTTTTGCAACTTTGACCCTCATGTTTTCTGTCGTCGCTTTAGCGCGGCACAATGATTTAATTCTTTCTGCCACCTGTTTGGTAGGCGGCACATTGGCCATCGTCACAACGTCTTTCTATATGATGCAACGCGGCCACGAACAGCGAATGCACCGGATTCTCACGGCTATGACAGCAGCCGAGCAGGGCCGCGCTCAAGCCGAATTGGCTTCCCGCGAAAAAAGTCAACTTCTAGCTACCATGAGCCACGAAATTCGCACCCCCCTGAACGGCGTCATTGGCATGTTAGGGTTACTCCTCGAAACCGATCTCACCGCGGAACAGAAAAACTATTCGGTAACGGCCAATGCATCTGGCCGCACTTTATTGTCGATTATTGATGAAATACTTGACACGGCAAAGGCCGAATCAAAGCACAACACAAAACGCCACAACGTCGAACTCTTAAGTTTGATTGAAAATGTAACAGAACTCATGGCTCCGCGCGCTCATGCAAAGGGCATCGAAATTTCTGCTCATGTTGCAGCCAATGTGCCCGACGTTATCAAGAGTGATGATTTGCGACTGCGCCAAATTCTGTTCAATCTAGCTGGCAATGCCATAAAGTTCACTGAAAAAGGGGGCATTTCGATCGATGTCGCTTTGAACTTGGCCCAAAATCTCGTGATTAAAATAACCGACACCGGCATTGGCATGACACATGATGAAAAGGTTCGTGTGTTTGATGAATATGTCCAGGCCAATGCAAACACGTCTAAACATTATGGCGGTACTGGACTAGGCCTATCAATCAGTCGCAAGCTCATTTTAGGTCTTGGTGGGACGCTGGAAATGATCAGCGCGCTTGGTCACGGCACGTCCTTTACAATAACCCTGCCCGGTCCTTTTGAATCAAACACCATTCGCTCAAAATCACTTACAAATCGCAGCTATAGCCTCGCCATGGTACCAACAGTCACGGCCCACCACTTGGCCATCAGTCTGAAGGAATTGGGCGCCGAAGTGAGTGTTCTGTCCAATGCAGATGAATTGCAAAAGAAATTGCAATCTTCATTGCCGAGCTCTTCAATAATTTGTGACAGCAGCTATGCCACTGTGCTGCAGAAATGGGCCAAGAAAAAGCCACGCAAGACGCCAGCCAAGGTCTGGGTGATGTTGAAGAGTGAGGAACGAAAACCATTTCAATCTTTATTGGGCGCACCTTTTTGTGGATACTTGCTAAAGCCATTGCGCCGTTCGACATTGCTTAATCTATTGACAGCGCAAGATGGAGCCGCGGTAAAGCAAGCGAGCTTTGCCTTGCGACAAATTACCAATAATGTGAAGCGTGGAGAGGATTTGAAGGTTCTCTTGGCCGAAGACAATCCAGTTAATGCACTTCTCGCGCGCACGATGTTGGAACGCTTGGGTTATAGCGTAACAGCCGTGGGCAATGGCGAAGCCGTGATGAAACTCCTAGGCGAGGGACTAAAGTTTGACGTGGCCTTGCTCGACATTGAAATGCCGAAGCTGAATGGCTTTGATACAGCAAGAGCCATTCGGTCGCTAAACTTGAAAGCGCGTAGTGGCGATGCCCTGCCTTTGCTAGCGCTCACGGCAAATGCTCGCGCTGAAGATGTGATGTCCTGTTTTGCGAGCGGAATGAACGGTCACCTCTCCAAACCTTATGACCAACTCGACCTTGAAGAAAAAATCCGCTACTTGACGAACTCAAAGCGTGCCGCATAATATTAATCGTTCGCAAAACTGTCATATTTTAAGGCTTTAAAGAGTGGGTTTTAGGGGACTGGATTGAAGCTCGAACCGCATTTTTCTAAACGTCTTGAGCTCAGTATCAGGCTCGCCACTTCCGATGTTGAAGTGAAGGTCGCCCAACGCCTGCGCTACCGGGTGTTTCATGATGAGATGGGTGCAATCGCCGATGCTGATGCACGGATCATTGAACGGGACGCTGATAGTTATGATACAATCTGTGATCATCTTGTTGTCACACGCGCACAAACCTCAGAATCTCATCCAGAGTTTTGCGTTGCTGATAGCGAAGTGGTTGGCACTTACCGCCTCCTACGCCAATCAGTCGCAACGTCTCATGCAGGTTTTTACAGCCAAAAAGAATTTGATTTGAACCCACTACTGACTCGAAAAAGCGAACTTTCATTTTTGGAGTTGGGTCGTTCCTGCGTATTGTCAGCTTATCGGGGCACACCTGTGATCGAACTTTTGTGGCAGGGCATTTGGAATTATGTACGTTATCATAAATTGGATGTGATGATTGGATGTGCCAGTTTTGAGGGCACGGACCCTGAAGTCCATTGCGATACGTTGAGTTTTCTCGGTCACTACACAGCGGCACCGGATGAATGGCATGTCCGCGCCCATCAAAATCAGTATGTGGAAATGAAACGCAAGGCTCTGGGCAGTTTTGATCAGCGCCGCGCCATGCTCAGCCTGCCGCCGCTCATCAAAGGCTATCTACGTTTGGGAAGTTATATCGGTGATGGCGCGGTCATCGACCGCGCCTTTAACACCACAGACGTGTTGATCATTTTGCCGGTGTCAAAAATCAACCCACGCTATTTCGCCCATTTTGGCGCTCCTACCAATTAATATCAAAGGCCGCCAGCGCTGCCAGATTAACAATATCATTGGCGGTGGCTGACATCGATGCAATCTGAACTGGTTTAGAAAGGCCAGTGAGCAATGGCCCTATAACAGTCACGCCGCCCAATTGTTGGAGCATCTTGGTTGAGATTGAAGCCGAATGGGCAGCAGGCATCACCAACACATTGGCTGGACCTTTGAGACGACAGAACGGATAGAGAGCCATCGCTTCTGGTGATAAAGCCACATCTGCCGCCATTTCTCCATCATACTCAAAATCAACATGCCGCTGATCCAAAATTTTTACCGCACGCCGCACGTATTCAGCACGATCACCTTTGGGATATCCGAAAGTCGAATAGGAGAGGAAAGCCACCCGCGGCTCCACCCCGAAGCGCCGCGCCACCCCGGCGGCCTCTTGCGCAATATCAGCCAGCTCTTCCGCAGTCGGTAATTCATGGATCGAAGTGTCAGCAATAAACACCGTGCGACCCCGCACCAAAGCCATGGAAACTGCTATCGGACGATGGCCCTCTCTGGCATCAATGGCTCTGCGCACGTTATCCAGCGCCACGGAATAATTCCGTGTGAGACCCGTTACCATCGCATCGGCATCACCTAAAGCTAAAGCACAAGCGCCAAATATATTGCGGTCTTGATTAGCCATGCGTTGGCAATCGCGGTGCAGGAAGCCTTCCCGTTGAAGTCGGCTGTAAAGGAAGTTAGCATAGTCATTATTGCGGTGGGAAAGTCTTGCATTGAGAATTTCAACATTCTCGTTCAACTCAAGGGACGAAACACTCAGCGTCTTGGCAATCACATCTTCACGACCAATCAAAATAGCTTTGCCCAAGCCTTGATTGGCAAAACTATTGGCGGCGCGAATCATGCGGTCCTCTTCGCCTTCCGCAAAAATCACACAGCGCGGGCTGGATTTCACATGGCTGTAAACACTTTGCAAGGTGCCCGCGATTGGATCAAGGCGTGCCGAAAGCTGGGCCGCATAGGCACCGAGGTCAGTGATTTGTTTGCGGGCAACACCAGACGCCATCGCGGCTTTTGCAACAGCAAGTGGAATGCGTGAAATCAACCGCGGATCAAACGGAGCAGGGATCAAATATTCGCGGCCAAATGAAAGTCGCGAACCATGATAAGCCGCAGCCACTTCATCTGGCACATCTTCTCGCGCAAGTTCTGCCAGCGCTTCTGCCGCAGCAATTTTCATCTCTTCATTAATGGTGCGGGCCCGCACATCCAATGCCCCGCGGAAAATATAAGGAAAGCCCAAAACGTTGTTCACTTGGTTGGGATAGTCTGAACGGCCTGTAGCCATAATCGCATCGGAACGCACCGCTGCCACATCTTCGGGCAAAATTTCCGGATCCGGATTGGCCATGGCAAAAATAATCGGGTTTGCCGCCATACTTTTCACCATGGGTTGCGTCAGTGCTCCCGCCGCAGAAAGCCCAAAGAAAACATCTGCTCCATCCATTGCATCAGCCAAAGACCGGGTTTTTGTGGGAACCGCATGGGCCGATTTCCACTGGTTCATGCCCTCGGTGCGGCCCTGATAAACCACGCCTTTAGAATCGCAGAGAATAACATTGTGATGGGGCACGCCCAGCGACTTCACAAGTTCAACGCAAGCAATCGCCGCAGCACCCGCACCATTGCAAACGATTTTACAGGTTTTGAGATCGCGACCTGTGATGTGCAAAGCATTGATCAGTGCTGCCGTAGCGATGATGGCTGTGCCATGCTGGTCGTCATGAAACACTGGAATATCCATCAATTCACGCAAACGCTGTTCAATGATAAAACATTCTGGGGCTTTAATATCTTCCAGATTAATGCCACCAAATGAAGGGCCAAGATAACGCACCGCACCGATAAATTCTTCGACATCTTTGGTGTCAATTTCAAGATCAATCGAGTCCACATCGGCAAACCGCTTGAACAAAACGGCTTTGCCTTCCATCACTGGCTTTGAAGCTAAAGCCCCCAAGTCACCGAGGCCTAAAATGGCCGTGCCATTAGAGATCACAGCTACCAGATTGCCTTTTGAGGTATAGTCATAAGCAAGGTCAGGGTTTTCAGCGATACGTTTCACCGGAACCGCAACGCCCGGCGAATAAGCAAGAGAAAGATCACGCTGAGTGGCCATCGGCTTGGTGGGTGTAATTTCCAGCTTTCCGGGTTTGCCGCGCGAATGGAATTGGAGGGCTTCTTCGTCAGTGAAAGAGGGGCGGGCTGGAATTTTGCTCATGAGAAACTTTACCTATTTATTTGTATGATAAATCAATCCTAGCTCAATTAATAACCCATCAAAAGAGCAATAGTACGAACAACCTCATATCTGATATGTGATCACTATGGAAGTAAGCCAAATCGAGGAAAACGGAGTGTTACTCGCTGAAGACAACGCGCCCACACCCATGATGGCGCAATATCTGGCGATTAAGCAAAACCACCCAGACTCGTTATTGCTCTACCGCATGGGCGATTTTTTTGAGCTGTTCTTTGAAGATGCTGAAAAAGCGTCAGCTACTTTGGGCATAGCGCTGACCAAGCGCGGCAAGCATAGAGGTGCTGATATTCCCATGTGCGGCGTCCCTGTTCATGCGCTTGATCAATACTTGCAAAAACTCATCCGCTTTGGTCATCGCTGCGCCATTTGCGAACAGATAGAGGACCCAGCCGAAGCCAAAAAACGCGGTGCCAAGTCGGTTGTGGCTCGCAATGTGGTTAGACTTATCACGCCTGGGACCCTCACTGAAGATTCACTCCTTGATTCCAAAGCGCGCAATTATTTAGCAGCGGTCACCGGCTCCAAAGGCACCGGCGAAATGGCTTTGGCCTTCGCCGATATTTCGACAGGCGAACTCGCTGTAACCGCGACTGATCAATATCGTCTTTTTTCAGATTTGGCGCGCTTGAACGCCTCAGAAATATTGGTGAATGATGGATTATTAAACGATAGTATTTTGAATACGATGCTCACCGAATCGGGCGCTTCAATCACGCCCATGGCCGCCAGCAGGTTCGAAAGTTCGGCCGCTGAACATCGCCTAAAAAAACATTTCAGCGTTGAAACTTTAGAAGCCTTTGGTGATTTCCGCCGCATAGATGTAGCAGCACTGGGCGCACTCATAGATTATATTGCCATCACTCAGGTGGGAAATGTACCCTATCTGAGACCGCCACGCCGCGAAGCACCAGAGGCTGGCCTTTTGATTGATGCTGCCACCAGAACCAATCTCGAGCTCACCCGCAGCCAGTCAGGCGAGCGCAAGGGAAGCTTGTTAGAGTGTCTCACCGAAACGGTGACAGCTGGCGGCACAAGACTGTTGGCCGATGTGATAGCGCGGCCACTGGCAGATCCAATTCTCATCAATGAGCGCCTAGACGTGGTCTCGCATTTTCACAGTGATGAAGGCTTCATTGTTGAACTCCGCATGGCGCTTAAATCCATGCCTGATCTTGAGCGGGCCTTAGCGCGACTCACCAGTGGGCGCGGCGGCCCGCGTGATCTGGGTGCGATTCGCGACAGTTTAGTGGCCATCAATACGTTGCAAAGCAAACTGCATTCACAGAACACTTTAACGGTCATGCCAAAACGCTTGTTAAGTTTGTATGAAACTCTGGCTGCCGCCCCCCATCATATGGTGCAGGGTTTAGAAGAAGCTTTGGCTGATGAATTGCCGCTATTGGCTCGTGATGGTAGCTTTATCGCAGCTGGATTCATGCTTGAACTGGATGAGAACCGAAAACTACGTGATGATACCCGCCAAGTCATCGCCGCCTTGCAAACCCAATATGCGCAATTGAGCGGGGTGCGCACCCTCAAAGTGAAGCATAATAATGTATTGGGATATTTCATCGAAGTCACCGCCCAGCAGGCGGAAATTCTAAAATCTTCCGATGATGTCAACCGCTTCCTTCACCGCCAAACGATGGCCAGTGCTACCCGCTTCACCACAATTGAGCTTGGCGAGTTAGAGCAGAAAATCGCTCTAGCAGCGTCGCGCGTTTTGGCCATGGAACTTGATCACTTCAAGGTCTTAGTCGCTGAAGTCAGCCACGCCCGCCAAACTTTATCAGCTGCCGCCTTGGCCTTAGCCGAGATAGATGTGCATGTGAGCCTTGCGCATCTAGCGAGGAAGCGGCGCTATGTCCGGCCCATCGTTGATCAAACTCTGGCATTCAAAATTGAGGGGGGCAGACACCCCATTGTTGAAGAAGCCTTGCGCACCCAAGGGGATAAAAACTTTGCAGCTAACGATTGTGATTTGAGCGAACACCACAAAAGATTGTGGCTTCTCACCGGCCCAAACATGGCGGGTAAATCCACATTCTTGCGCCAAAATGCTTTAATTGCCATCTTGGCGCAAGCCGGCAGCTTTGTACCAGCAACTCATGCCCATATTGGCTGCGTCGACCGCCTTTACAGTCGCGTCGGAGCGGCCGATGATCTGGCACGGGGGCGCTCAACTTTTATGGTAGAGATGATTGAAACTGCCGCCATCCTCAACCAATCTACACCGCGATCACTGGTGATCCTCGATGAAATCGGACGGGGCACGGCGACCTATGACGGCCTTTCAATTGCTTGGGCCACACTTGAACATCTGCACGATGTGAACCAAGCACGTGCATTGTTTGCTACGCATTATCATGAACTCACGGCCTTAGTCGTCACACTCAAACACTTGCATTGTGCATCCATGAAAGTGAAAGAATGGAAGGGCGACATCATCTTTTTGCACGAAGTGGGGGCAGGCACCGCTGAGCGTTCTTACGGCATTCAGGCCGCAAAGCTCGCAGGCCTGCCGATGCCCGTGATCGCCCGCGCGACCGAAGTCCTCAAGCGCTTGGAAGAAGGCCGTAGTCAGCCGCAAAAAACTAATCTTGTGCATGAGCTGCCGCTCTTTTCAGTAGCTCTGAAAGCACCGATATCAGAAACGAAAAAAGATGAACTGCGAGACCGCTTACGAACTCTTCATCCAGATGATGTATCGCCCCGTGAGGCCCTAAGCCTGATCTACGAATTAAAAACTCTTGCTAAGAATTCAGAGCAACAATGACGCCGGAACTTAAATTCGCAGCCGCTCTCGCGGCACTTTCCAAAAAAGATCTGCTGCCTTGGCGCGTTGAGATTTCAACTTTGATCAAGTCCTGTCTTGCAGAATCACGTATTCTCGCTGAATCAAACTTAATGAAAGACGGACAGGGCACAAACTGCGCTGAACATTTGTCAAAAACCGAGGATGCAATCATCCGCACGGTCTTTACCTATGCAACTGATATCGTGTTTCCCGGTGCGCAATCTACTGGCCTTTCAGTTGTGGCCGTTGGCGGATATGGGCGCGGAACTTTAGCTCCCGGATCCGATATTGACCTCTTGTTTTTGCTCACTGGAAAGGCCGACGGTCGGGCCGGACAAATTGTTGAATTTTTACTTTATGCATTGTGGGATGCCCGCCAAAAAGTGGGCCACGCCACACGCAATATTGATGATTGTCTACGCCTCGCCAAAACCGACAATACAATTCTTACGTCTATTTTAGAAGCCCGCTTCATTTGTGGACAAGAAAAACTCTTCACCACTTTAGTGCAGCGCTTTCGGGCTGAAATTGTAGCTGGCAGCGCCAAAAAATTTGTTGCCGATAAATTGGCTGAACGTGATCAACGTTACACCAAATCCGGTCAGAGTCGTTACGCAGTCGAGCCCGATTTAAAAGATGGGAAGGGAGGTCTTCGTGATTTGCACACACTGTTCTGGATCGCAAAATATATCTTCAACGCCAATACGACCGAGGAACTGGCCGAGAAAGGCGCATTCACATTATCTGAACTCGCGCGTTTTAAAAAATGTGAAGACTTCCTATGGGCCGTGCGCTGCCACTTGCATTTCATCGCCAAGCGCGGCGAAGATAAGCTAAGCTTTGATCGTCAATCCGAATTGGCCGAGCGCCTTGGCTATAAATCACATCATGGTCTGCAGCATGTTGAGCGCTTTATGAAGCATTATTTTTTAATAGCCAAGGACGTGGGAGATCTCACTCGGATTTTTTGCGCCAGCTTAGAAGCCAAACAATTCAAAGATGCCCCTTCACTTTCGCGCATGTTGGGAAAGTTTTTGCCGGGTAGGACTGCTGTGTTGCGCGGAAACAAATCCTTTAAACTCGAGTCTGGCCGCATTACAGTTGCCGATGAAAATGTTTTTGTCCGTGAACCCGTCAACATGGTGCGCATTTTCAAATTGGCCAGTGATAAGGGCCTGGAAATTCACCCTGATGCACTAAAAGAACTTCGTAAATCATGGCGTTTGATTGATGATAAGTTGCGCAACAGTCCTGAAGCCAACGCGTTGTTTCTTGATATTCTGACCACCAGTACCACGCCTGAAACATTATTGCGCATGATGAATGAGGCTGGCGTTCTTGGTCGCTTTATTCCTGATTTTGGCAAGATCGTAGCGATGATGCAGTTCAATATGTATCACCACTATACAGTGGACGAGCATTTGATCCGCGCGGTTGGCATCCTTTCAGATCTAGAACGCGGCAACTTGTCAGGAGATCACCCACTTTCAGTAAAACTATTCCCCACGCTCACCTCGCGTCGCGCCCTGTATGTTGCAACTCTTTTGCATGATATCGCTAAAGGCCGCAAAGAAGATCATTCCGTTGCAGGCGAACAGGTGGCACGCGAACTCTGTCCGCGGTTAGGTTTAACGCCCGCCGAAACTGAAACTGTGGCATGGCTCATTCGTCATCACCTATTGATGAGCGAAACTTCGCAGATGCGTGATTTGAATGACTTCAAAACCATCCTAGATTTCACGGCGGTGGTGCAAAGTCCGGAACTTTTGAAGCTGTTGCTGATCTTGACGGTGGCTGATATTCGCGCCGTTGGCCCCGGTGTATGGAATGGCTGGAAAGGTCAATTGCTGCGCACACTCTATGCCGAGGCCGAGCCCATGCTTTCTGGCGGTCATACAGCGATATCGCGTAGAGATCGCGTAATCGCAGCGCAAAATCAATTTCTCGTTAATTATCCGATGTGGGATGATACCAGAAAAAAGTCTGCCACGACCCGTCACTATGATGCCTATTGGCTCAATGTGGCTGTTGAGCGTCAGCTCCGTCACCAAGCTTTAATTGATAAATCAATTCACGGTGAAGCCGCCACTGATATTCACACAGATGCCTTTGCGGCCGTCACCGAGATCACTGTGTACACACCCGACCATCCGCGGTTGTTGGCGCTCATCACAGGGGCCTGTGCAGCTGCAGGGGCCAATATTATTGGCGCACAAATCTTCACCACGGCAGACGGTATGGCCCTCGACACGATTTTGCTCCAGCGTGAATACGAAGGCGAGCAAGATGAGCGTCGCAGAGCTGCTCGTGTGTGTGAATCGATCAGCAAGACTTTGCATGGGCAGCTGCGTTTGCGTGAAGCGTTAGCGGGCGCGCAACAAGCTCAAGGCCGAGCGCTGGCATTTAAAGTGGCACCCCGCGTCATTATCGATAATGGCCATTCCAACAAATACACGGTGATTGAAATTAACGGACTCGATCGCGTAGGGCTTTTGCATGGACTAACGGAGGCCTTGTTCCATCTCAATTTGAACATCGCTTCTGCTCACATTACGACCTTCGGCGAAAAGGTGATTGACGTGTTCTACGTCACCGATCTGACTGGAGCAAAAATAGAAAGCGAGAACCGCAAGATGCAAATCGAAAAAGCATTAATGCTTGTCCTAGAACCACCACGGGATGATAGTGCGACGATGAAAGCCACAGAATCTTATGTCACTCGTTAGATCTGTTGCCAAAGTCGGCGGCTACACAACCATAAGTCGGATTTTGGGCTTTGTGCGCGATCAAATGGTCGCCTACACCTTGGGCACGGGGCTCGTTGCCGAAGTTTTTTTCATTGCTCAACGATTGCCAAATCTTTTTCGAACCCTTTTTGCTGAAGGCGCTTTCAATTCTGCCTTTGTACCAATGTTTGCCAAGCGCGTAGAAGGCGAAGGCCTGCCTGCGGCACGAAGTTTTGCGCAGGAAGTGTTTTCGGCTCTCTTCGCATGGATGCTCATCTTCACCGCGGCCGCGATGATTTTTATGCCGTGGTTGATTTTCATCATCGCTTGGGGTTTCAAAGGAACACCAGAAAAGGTTGATCTCGCGGTCAACCTTACCCGTGTTTGTTTTCCTTATCTCTTATTCATGTCACTCACCGCTTTGCAAGGCGGTGTGTTGAACAGTTTGCACAAATTCACCGCCGCCGCCGCCGCTCCTATCTTGCTGAATGTCGTAATGATCGCCTCCAACATTGTGGCTTGGTATTTTGGAACCGGAAATACGGCCACAACCGGATATATTTTTGCAGCCGGGGTGACACTTTCAGGTGTCGCCCAATTCGCTTTGTTGGCCATCGTCTGCCGCAAAAATAGCATGTCTTTTTGGCCGAGCTGGCCGAAATTAACACCCGATGTAAGGCGTGTGATTAAAGTCAGCGGTCCTGGTGTTTTGTCAGGTGGCATCATGCAGGTCAATTTGTTGATCGCATCTAACATTGCCACAAGCTTGCCCCATGGTGTTGCATTTCTCTATTATGCCGAAAGGCTCTATCAATTGCCCCTTGGCATTATCGGCGTTGCCATAGGTGTGGTCTTATTGCCAACCTTGTCGCGCAAACTGCGCGCCGCCGATTTTTCTGGTGCACTTGATTCTCAGAACCGTTCAATTGAATTTTCGTGGTTTCTTACTCTCCCTGCGACAGCGGCGTTAATGGCCATCGGCGGGCCTATTTTACATACGGTCTTTGAGCATGGCGCTTTTCACTATGAGGACACCCTGCAGGTGACACCGACAGTCACAGCCTTTGCAGCGGGTCTTCCAGCTTTTGCTCTGACTAAGGTTTTTCAACCAAGCTTCTACGCCCGCGAAGACACCAAAACGCCCATGCGCTTTGCTATCAATTCCGTGATCGTCAACATCATCGGAAGCTTTGTCCTTGCGCATTATTTTGCGCATGTGGGCATTGCGATGGCCACAACCTTGGCCGCATGGACCAATGCCGCGCAACTCTATTTCCGCCTTCATAAATTGGGACATTTTACTTTTGACGAACGTAGCAAAAAACGTCTGCCACGCATCATTTTCTCAACATTAATTATGGCGGTTGTCCTTCTAGCGCTGTCTTGGCTCCTGCGAGATAATTTTGCTGAAGGCACCCATTTCATTCACGCAGCTTGGGGTCTTGTAGTGCTGGTGATGGCCGGAATCGGCAGCTATTTCGCTGCCGCGCAAATTTCTGGCGCTTTTCGAATTTCTGAATTAAAGGCCGCCCTGAAGCGTTGATTTTTGGAATAGAACCATGACCACTTTTACACCCCGCGTTTTCTCAGGAATGCAGCCCACTGGCAATTTGCATCTCGGCAATTATTTAGGCGCCATGCTCAACTGGGTGAAAATGCAGGAAACCA
>JANMWK010000196.1:0-14160 GCA_031393975.1 Hyphomicrobiales bacterium | reverse complement strand
GCACCACGGCCCGCTATGCCAAAGCTGCCACCGAGGGTGCGAAATAAGTATCCACGACAAATTCCGATCACGCGCCTCGGTCGCCTTGCCGTTCGTGCGGATCTGCATGGTCAGGGCTTGGGAAAGCTGCTGCTGGCGGATGCGATCACGCGGGCACGCGGCGCGGCACAAGCGGTGGGAAGCGCGGGGATTTTTGTTGATGCGAAAGATGCGGTGGCGACGCGGTTTTATTCCGCGTTTGGGTTTCATCCTTGCGAGGACGATCCGATGAAACTTTATTTGCCCATGTGGTGAGACCTGTGCTGCCGCGATCTGGAAGGTGAACTCGCCGCTCGGATGAAATAGCGACAGAAATCAGGTGCGCGCCGGGGCCAGCATCCATTCGTGCGCCGGGTCGTTCTTGAACACCCAGAAGCGATTCGGCCCGGCCATTACGTTCAGGTAGTACAAGTCATAGCCGTGCGGTGCGACCACCGGGTGATAGCCGCGTGGCACCATCACCACGTCATGGTTTTCGACAGCGCAGGCCTCATCCAGGCTGCGGTCGTCCGTGTAGACGCGCTGGAAGGCAAAGCCTTGTGGTGGGTTTATGCGGTGATAATAGGTTTCTTCCAGATAAGATTCATTTGGAAGATCATCCTTGTCGTGTTTGTGCGGCGGATAAGATGAGGTGTTGCCATTCGGTGTGATCACTTCGACAACCAACAGGCTTTCAGCCAGTGGGTCTTGCTCGGGCAAAATGTTGGTGACGTGGCGGGTGTTTGAACCTTTGCCGCGCACTTCTTGTGAAAGACCTTCAGGTGCTATGATGCGGGCTTCGTGCGTGCCTTTGGCAGGGGCAGAGCACACGCCCAACACCATTTCCGTTGTTGCGGTGACACTCCACTTAACGCTAGGTGGCACATAGACCGACCATGGCTTGCCTTCAAAGGGCGACATACGGTCCCCGATCACACCAAAATCTTTGCCATTAATGGTCACGCGGCCTTTGCCGGACACAAACACCAAACAGGTTTCACGCTTGGCTTCGGAGCCCTTAGCAATTTTACCCTTCGGCGTTTTCCAAAGATCAAAGCCTACATATTTCCAGTTGGCGGATTTAGGTGTGACGTGGGTTACACGGCCCGCGCCTTTTTTTGGTTTTACGAGAAGTTTTGGCATCGATTTCTCCTAGTGTTGAAGGTGCCCCGAAGGGGCGGATGAGGTCCCGAGTTTAATTCCCCACGCGCTGGTTCTTCAACGCCTTTACATATTTCTTTCTAGCAGCAACCACAGTTGACCGGGTGGATACTTCAGGGATGGCCACATCCCACCAACTGCCACCGGCATCGGTTGATTCCATCGGATCAGTATCAATCACGATGACTGTAGTGCGCGAGTTTTTCTTGGAGCGCTCCAATGCGGTTTCCAAATCGGCCAGCGATGATACTTTTTCAGCAATGGCTCCCATGCTTGCAGCATGGGCCACGAAATCAATTGCGGGGGAGATATCTTGTTTGGTGTTGTAATCGAACAGATTATTGAAGCGCTCGCCACCGCTGGCAAATTGCAGGCGATTGATGCAGCCGTAGCCGCGATTGTCGAGCAGCACGACCGTGAGTTTATGACCGAGCATCACCGATGTGGCCAGTTCGGAATTGGCCATCATGTAAGTGCCATCGCCCATCATCACCACAACATTGGCGTTGGGTCTGGCCATTTTAATCCCAAGGCCGCCAGCGATTTCATAACCCATGCAGGAAAAGCCATATTCCATGTGATAGGAGCCGGGAATGCCCGCCTGCCAGAGCTTATGCATTTCGCCGGGTAATCCCCCTGCTGCTGACATGACATGCGCAGCACTGCCCAAGGCGCGTTGCACAGCGCCAATCACTTGCGCATCGGAAGGGCGCTCGGCATTGCTGGCTTTGGTATATTTCTCAGCCGTCTTGATCCAGTTTACGCGCTCGGTTTTGGCGCGCGTTGTCCACGATGATGGGGCCACCCACTTGCCAAGCCCTGCGGTTAGTTCTTCCAAGCCGGTTTTTGCATCGGCCACCAAGGGCAAGGACCGATGTTTGGTCGCGTCGAAATTTTGGGTGTTGAGGCCGATGATTTTTTTCTTGTCGTTTTTGAACAGCGACCAAGAGCCGGTCGTAAAATCTTGCAGACGGGTGCCCACAGCGAGAATAACATCAGCTTCGCTGCAGAGAATATTTGAGGCAGCGGTGCCTGTTACGCCCATGGCCCCCATGTTCAGTTCATTGGTAAAAGGCAGCGATGATTTTCCGGCTTGGGTTTCTACCACAGGAATGCCATGCTTGGCGGCAAAGCTGGCCAGAGTTTGCGAGGCTTCAGAATAAAGCACGCCACCGCCCGCGATGATCACCGGTTTTTTTGCAATGCTCAGTGTACGGATGGCTTGATCAAGTTCATCCACATCGGCGCGCGGGCGGCGTGTGGTCCAAATTTTCTCGACGAAAAAATCAGCGGGATAGTCATAGGCTTCAGCTTGCGTATCTTGGCACATGGCCAAAGTCACGGGGCCGCAGTCCACAGGATCGGTCAACACCACCATAGCACGGTTGAGAGCAGGGATGAGTTGTTCGGGCCGCATGATGCGGTCGAAATAGCGTGAGACCGGTTTGAAACAATCAGTGACGGACACCGTGCCATCGTTGAAATCTTCGATCTGCTGCAACACAGGGTCTGGTTTGCGGTTTGCAAAAATGTCGCCGGGCAAAAGCAACACGGGCAAGCGGTTGACATGGGCCACGGCAGCGGCTGTTACCATGTTCAAGGCACCGGGACCAATTGAGGTTGTCACCGCCATCATGCGGCGCCGGTTGCTGGCTTTGGCAAAGGCGATGGCGGCGTGCACCATGGTTTGTTCGTTATGACCCCGATAGGTTGGAAGCTCTTTGCGCGCCGGATAAAGCGCTTCACCAATGCCCGCAACATTGCCATGGCCGAAGATTGCCCACATGCCAGCAAAGAGCGGGACTTTTTTATCATCAACCATCACCATTTGCTTGGTGAGGAATTTGACCAGCGCTTGGGCTGTGGTGAGCTTGATGGTTTTGCTGAGATTAAACACTGTGCGCCTCATTCCAAATCTTAACCAGACTGCCGAATTTTTCAGTCATCATCGCAACTGCCGCATCATCACTGATTGACCCCCGCAACCATTCCTGTGCCGCTTCATTAAAGATTGTACGGCCCACTGCAAAGCCCTTCACGTATTTTTTTCCGGCCACGGCTTTGAAGCCTTGGGCCAGTTCATCTTGAGGCGCCTCCAGGCCGAGCAGAACAATGCCACGGCAGAAGGGGTCTTCAGCATCGATCACTTTGCTGATCTCATCCCAGGCCGCTGATGAGGCTTGCGGTTCAAGCTTCCACCAATCAGGTTTGATGCCCAGCGCATAAAGTTCAGTCATGGCGCGGGCAATCGTATGATTATCCATGGGGCCATTTTTGCTGGCGATGATTTCCACCAGAAGTTCACGGCCCACTTTGCGGGAGGCTTCATAAAGGGTTCGCAGTTTTTGGGCTTGTTCGGTTTTCAGCTCTTGCGGATCATCGGGATGATAGAAAGCGAGGCACTTGATGGTGTGGGTGACGGGCCAATCAACCAACCTTGCGCCCACATCCTGGGTGAATTCAAAGCGCAAAGGACGCGAGCCCGGCTGCTCTAAAGGCCTGCCGATCCACAGGCCCAGCTTGGCGGCATCGTACATCGCTTCCCGGCCATAAGTGTCATCGAGCAAAGTGCCAAAGCCGGGCTTTCCACCCGACACTTTGCCAATCGCCTGCATGGCGAGGCGTTTGAAGGGGGCGATTTTTTCACGTGATGCGCCAAGCTTGTCAGCCATGTCTTCGAGTTGCTTGCGGTGATCAATGGCAAAGGACAGGATTTGGTCCGGCTGCTTTCTACGGGTGGTGGCCCAGTGAATATGATTCAGAGTTTCATCATTGCGAAGAGCGTGATGCGAGCTTCCGTTTTTCAAGAAATATTGCAGCTCCGTCCAAGTGAGATATTCAGGCGAGCACAGAAGGCGTGACACGGCAAAGGCACCACAGGCATTGGCATAGGTGGCGCAGGTTTTGAAATCCTCGCCTTTCAACCAGCCGCGCAAAAAGCCCGACATGAAGGCATCGCCTGCACCCAACACATTGTAAACTTCAATGGGAAAGCCCGTGCCGACAATTCCATCCTCCAGGGAGGATGGAATTGCGGATGGATAAACCACACAGCCCATGGGGCCGCGCTTCAAAACGATCACGCCTTTTGAATATGAGCGGATTTTGCGCAAGGCTTCAAGGGTGTCCTCGGAGCCTCCGGCGATGTGCACCTCTTCTTCGGTGCCGACGATCAAATCGCAATTGGCCAATATGGATTGAAGATGGGCTGTGACTTTATCGGATTTTATATAGCGCTCTTCGCCTGCGGCATGGCCTGCAAGGCCCCAGAGGTTGGGGCGGTAATCAATGTCGATGATAATCTTGCGGCCATGGGCTTTGGCAATCGCCATGGCTTTGCGTTGGGCGGCATCGGTGTTGGCTTTGGCAAAATGCGTGCCTGTCACCAGTAATGCGCCTGCTGAGAGGATGAAGCTTTCGTCCACATCATCCACGTCCAGTGCATTATCAGCGCAATTATCGCGGTAGAAAATCAGAGGAAAAGTTTTGTCGTTTTCAACACTGAGTAAAACCAAAGCCGTGAGGCGCTGCTTGTCGGTCGCAATGCCTTGGGTTGAAACCCCTTCTCTGGCCATTTGCTCCAACACAAAGCGGCCCATCTGCTCATCGCCCACGCGGGTGATCAGGCCGGATTTGAGGCCCAGACGCGCCGTTCCGATGGCGATATTAGAAGGCGAGCCGCCCACCGATTTGGCAAATGACGCAATATCTTCCAGACGAGAACCGATTTGCTGGCCATAGAGATCGACCGAGCAACGGCCCATAGTGATAACGTCCAATGGGAACGGCATTATGTAAGCCCCTTTGAGGTGTGTTTGGATGTAATGAAACGCCAATTCTATTTTTAAGTCAAGATAGAATAATTATTCCAAATTAGTTTTTAGGATTCCTGCGGCGTTCTGCGACAGCCACGGTGAGGGTCATGGCCAGTGAAAGGGTTGCAGCCATCGAGCGGAAGCCTTCAAAATTGGCTTCCGTCACCTCAAACCAAGTTTTTGCAATGGGGGCCAAGGGTGAAAAGGGAGAATCAGTGATGGCCACAATCGGCACGCCTCGCGCATGAGCGGTTTGGCTGAGGCTGACGGTCTCTGAAGCATAGGGTGTGAAGCTGATAGCCAGGACCACATCTTTGGCGGTGGCAAAACTCACATCTTCGGCTGCTAAGCCGCCCATTGCACCGATCAAATGAGTGCGAATACCGAGTTTTCCAAACGCATAAGACATATAGGAGGTGATGGGGAAGGAGCGACGCAAGCCTATTAAATAGATAGTATTGGCTTTAGCCAGCATTTCGACAGCTTCTTCGAGTTTTTCTGGATCCAGCTTCTCGCGCAAATCGCTGAGTGATTTTTCCGCCGCATCGCTGAAACCGCCGAAAATGACTGTGGCTTTAGTGGCGTTTAGATCATGCTGGCGTAAATGTTCAAGGCGTTCGTCATAATTCAAAATCCGGTCGCGCAGACGCGAACGGAAGACATCCTGCAAATCTGAAAAGCCTTGATAACCCATGCTTTGGGCAAAGCGCACCAAGGTGGAAGGCTGGACAGCGGCGGCCGTTGCGATGGAGGCCACGGTGCCAAAAGCAATTTCATCCGGGTGTTCTATGGCATAGCTTGCCACCTGCGTGAGGCGGCGCGGCAATGTCGCGGCACGCTCGACAATGTGGGCTTTGAGGCTGGCGAAATCGCGGGGAAGATCAGTATCGGTCATAGCATACTAGAACACAGGTTTGTTGCGCTGCCAAGACAATTGGAACAGATGTTCTATAGAGAAATGATACGCACTCAAAATGGAAATTAATCCTAACCTATCTCAACCTTACGGAGGGCGCGATTTTGGGTTTGGGCTAGAGGGGTAGCTGACACCCGCGCGAACCGGCTCTGGAGAACTTAAAATGCGATTAAACGCCTATTGTAGGAATGCATTAGCCTTCGTCAAACCCGCGCGCTCGATACGGCCTGCGCCGTGCGGTGTTGATGGCGGCTATGGCGCTTTCATCGCCGCCGGACAAAGCGCGTTTCAGTTTGCGTATAATCACGCCTCGGTCTTTATCGGTGGCGGCATTTTTCAGAGTGTCTTGCAAATCTAAAATCAGGCTTTGCGTATCGTTGTGCCAATCGAGGGTGGCCACGCTGGAAGGATCAATGCGGGGTTTGGTGTCGCTTACTAAAAGCTTCGCCTCATCACCGCTCAAATCATAGGCTTCATCCAGCGCGGGTCTAATAATAAGACTTTCTGACACGAAGGATTTTACATCATTGGCCAGAGCCAAGCTGCTTTCCTCTTCGCCATGGGTGAGGAAGAGATTTTTGGCGATGGGCAGGCGCTTCTTAATCCACGTCACGAGTTCCGGCCCATCGGCGTGGCCGGAATAATCTTCGATCCTTCGTATGGTTGCGGCGACGGCCACTTGCTGGCCCATGATGCGCACATTCTTTTCACCTTCTTCCAACATCGAACCCAGCGAGCCGCCAGCTTGAAAGCCCACCAATAAAACCGTGGTTGATTTTTGCCAAAGATGATTGAGGAGATGATGGCGGATGCGGCCGGCTTCAGCCATGCCGGAAGCCGCGATGATGATGTTGAAGCCCGAGAGATTGTTCAGGGCTTTGCTGTCCTCGACACTCTCCGATGCTCTCACCAAAGGGGAGGCAAAAGCTTTGGCGAGATCACCGCCATTTTCGATTTCGCTCGCGTGTTTACGGAAAATTTCGGTGGCTTTGTTGGCCAACGGCGAATCGATGAAGACATTTGTGGAAGGCACTGAATTATGATTCATCAGATAGATAATATCGGTCACTACTTCTTGGGTGCGCTCCACTGCGAAAGATGGAATGAGGAGAACGCCACCGCGAGCGGCTGCATCTTTTAATTCACCGGCCAAAATCTCGCGGCGCTTTTCAAGGCTGCGTTCAAAACGGTCACGCCCGCCATAAGTGGATTCGCAGATCACATAGTCCCAAGCAGTTGGCGCTTCGGGATCTTGTTCGAGCAATTTATTGTCAGGGCCAATATCGCCTGAGAATAAAAGGCGCGTAGCGGGTTTGCCCGGCTGTTCAATTTCAACTTCAATTGAAGCAGATCCTAATAAATGACCGGCATTCCAATAACGAGCGCGAATGCCTTTGGCAGGGCTCATCCACGTTTCATAGGGGACGGTTGAAAAATACTTGAGTGCTGCCATGGCATCGAGCAACGTGTAAATGGGTTCAACCGGATCACGCCCCCGTTTGGCATTACGCTTATTCAGCTGCTCCACATCAGATTCTTGGATGTGGCCTGAATCGGGCAACATGATTTGGCAAAGATCAACAGTGCCTTGCGTGCAGTGGATTTTACCCTTGAAGCCATTCTTAGTGAGTTTGGGAATAACGCCCGTATGATCAATATGGGCGTGGGTGAGCAACATGGCATCAACCGTTGTGGGATCAAACGGGAAGGGGCGATAGTTCAGCTCGCTCATGGTTTTGGAACCTTGGAACATGCCGCAATCCACCAGCACTTTGGCATCATCAGTTTCAATTAAATAACAAGAGCCTGTGACGGTGCGGGCCGCGCCGTGAAATGTGAGTTTGAATGTCATGATTACTCCCTTGGAATGTGCAAGCCGCGCTCAACCAGAGCGTCCCAGGCTTGCTGTGGTGTATCGGCGAATGTGAAGAGGTCGAGGTCTTTCGGATTGATCAGTTTTTCTTTGGCGAAGTGTTCAAAGTTAATTGCCGAGGTCCAGAAGTGTTTATCGAACAGGACCACAGGCAAAGGTTTGGTCATCTTGCCGGTTTGCCTAAGGGTGAGAAGTTCAAACAATTCATCTAACGTTCCAAAGCCGCCAGGGAACACCACCAAGGCTGCAGCGCGCATGGCAAAATGCATTTTGCGCATGGCAAAATAATGGAAGCGGAAGGTAAGCTCTGGAGAGGAGAAGGGATTGGGTTCCTGCTCCATGGGAAGGGTGATATTAAAACCGATGGATTTGGCGCTAGCATCAAAAGCGCCGCGATTTGCAGCTTCCATAATGCCGGGGCCACCGCCCGTGGCGATTACATTGTGACGGGCGGTTTTGTGATTGAGTTTGGCGCCACTATTTTCTGATGACAGTTTGGCAAAGGCACGGGCCTTTTCATACCAGCCATTGGCATCGCCTTCTTTTACCCGGGCTGAACCAAACACCACGATGGTCGATTCAATGGCCATGCTGCGCAGTGATTCTTCAGCTTTTTGATATTCGAGTTGAAAGCGAATGCCGCGCGTTGAATCACCCAATAGAAAATCTTGATCAAGCGCTGCCAGACGAAAGGCGCTAGCGGCCATTTGCGGTTTATTGGAAGGACGGTCAGACACTGCGAATCCTCAATTTTTAACTCTAAGTCAGGCCTAAGCTTTTAGCCTCTTGCAATCAAGTGAAGTCTCAGCAAGTTTAGATCAGCCAAAAGGATTAAAGCCATGTCATTTGCCGATGATTATGTTGTGAAGCCCGGAACAGCGGTTGATCTTTCAAAGGTTGATCCGCGCGATTTGGGTTCTTTCAAAGACAAAGATAAGACCAAAGAACAGACCATGAAAGATGCTGCGGCCATTGATGCCTTGCAGAATATTTTATACGCCGAGCGTAAGTGTGCTTTGTTGGTGGTGATTCAAGGCATTGATGGGTCGGGCAAGGATGGCACGGTGCGGGCGGTGTTTAATACGTGCGGGCCTATCGGCGTGGTGATGACCGCTTACAAAGGACCATCCGCAGATGAATTGGCCCATGACTATTTGTGGCGCATTCACAAGGCTTGCCCGCCGCGTGGCTTGATCGGGATTTTCAATCGCTCACATTATGAAGATGTTCTCGTAGCTAAGGTGCGGAAGTTTGCCACGCCCGAAGTGATTGAGCAGCGTTATGAGCAGATTAATAATTTCGAAAAGCTGCTAGTTGATAATGGCACCACTGTTTTGAAATTTATGTTGAACCTGTCGAAAGAAGAACAAGCTGTGCGTCTGCAAGAGCGCGTGGATGACCCCACTAAGCGTTGGAAGTTTAACCCCAGCGATTTGGATGATCGTGAATTGTGGAATGAATTTATGGGGGCATATCAAGTGGCTCTCTCGCGCTGTTCCACCAAACATGCACCGTGGCATATTATTCCAGCAGATCGAAATTGGGTTCGCAATGGTGCTATTGCCCGCATTGTACGGGAGAAGTTGGAGGAGTTGAATCCGCGATTTCCCGAACCCAAAGGATGGGATCCGGCTACGATCAAGATTGTGTGATCATCATGTCAGTGTTGAGTTATCTGTGATAATGGCCGTTGCAATAGTTTTAATGTGGTGAAGTGAGTTGATGAAAATCGCAGTTATTGGCACAGGCTATGTGGGACTGGTCTCTGGGGCTTGTTTTTCACATTTGGGATTCGACGTGGTTTGTGTTGATCAAAATGCAGAGAAGATTCGGTCTCTCGAAAAGGGTGCCATTCCTATTTATGAGCCAGGGCTTGAACCGATTATTTTAGAAAATCGGGACAAAGGTCGGTTGTCTTTTACCACAGATTTACGTCAGGCGTGTGGGGGTGCTGCAATCATTTTCATTGCTGTCGGCACACCGACCGATGAAAAAACTGGCCAAGCGGACCTTACCTCAGTCTTTGATGCGGGCCGACAAATTGCGCCGTTTCTCGAAACCTATGCCGTTGTGGTCATAAAATCGACCGTGCCTGTCGGCACCTCTTTGCGCCTGCACGACATAATTTTGGAGACCAACGCCAAAGCCCAATTTGACATCGCTTCGAATCCGGAGTTTTTGCGTGAAGGCAGTGCAGTTGAGGATTTCTTGCGGCCTGACCGTGTGGTGATCGGTTTAAGTTCTAAAAAAGCTGAAGTGTTGATGCGGGAACTCTATCGCCCGCTGTCGGATCACGCTGTGCCACTGGTGATCACATCATCGGCTTCGGCGGAGATGATCAAATATACGGCCAATTGTTATCTCGCGATGCGTATAGGATTTGTCAATCAAGTCTCAGATGTCTGTGAGGCTGTTGGCGCTGACATTGGCGAGGTGGCTTTGGGCGTGGGTTTAGACCGACGTATCGGTCAACATTATTTTGCGCCGGGACCCGGCATTGGGGGATCGTGCTTTCCAAAAGATACTTTGGCCATGGTTGCTATTGCACAGGACCATCATGTGTCGATGTCAATTATTGAAGAGTTCGTTGTGGCCAATGACAAGCGCCGCCAGAATGTAGCGCATAAAATTGTCGCTGCGATGGGAGGTAATATTAGAGGCAAAAAAATTGCGATTTTCGGAATCGCGTTTAAAGCTAACACTGATGACATTCGAGATTCGGCGGCCATTATTGTAATTCCCCTATTGCAGCAAATGGGAGCTTTGATTTCAGCTTATGATCCTGCTGCGATGGATCATGGTCGAAATACTTTCCAAAATGTGAAGTGGTGTGAAGACCCCTATGAAGCAGCAAAGGATGCTGAGTCTGTGGTTATTCTGACGGAATGGAAGGAATTCAGGGAGATCGATTTTCAACAGTTGAAGGCGATAATGCGAATTTCTTTAATTGTGGATTTTAGAAATCTTTATCTGCCTGAGGCCGTTTCAGATGCGGGATTTTCTTATCATTCGATGGGAAGGGCTGCGGTGGCTATCCAATAAGCGATGGTTGTCTAGTTGACAAAAATCAAATTTTGATAGACTGGTGCGTTTTTTCTGAATCAGAGAGCACTTGAAATCCGCATGATGAAGCCCAAGCAAGACCTCGTGGTGAATAGCTTAGACTATGAGCAATATCCGTTGGTGAAGGCGACCGGTTTTCGTGAATATGATGCGCGCTGGATTTTTGAAAAAGATGTAAACCTTTATGGCATTCAGGCCATTGGCCTCGGTCTTGGGACGTTAATGCATGAGCGTGGAGTTTCTCCACATATTGTCGTTGCCCATGATTTTCGCGGCTATTCGTCGGCGATCAAACATGCGCTTATTGTCGGATTGATGAGTGCGGGTTGCACGGTGCATGACATTGGTATGGCGACCACATCGATGGCGTATTTTGCACAGTTTGCCTTGGATGTGACTTCGGTTGCGATGGTGACGGCCTCGCATAATGATAATGGTTGGACCGGAATCAAGATGGGCATGAACCGGCCTTTGACCTTTGGCCCCGATGATATGGTGGCCCTTAAAACAATTGTGATGAATGGGCTTGGCAAATCGCGCGCCGGTGGTGCAGTCTTAAGAATTGAAGGCCTATTTGAAAAGTATAAAGCTGATCTTATTAAGGGTGGGCCTCTGAAGCGCAAACTGCGTGTGGCTGCGGTGTGTGGCAATGGCACAGCGGGGGCTTTTGCGCCTGAGGTTTTGCGCGCACTTGGCTGTGATGTGGTGGAGGTGGATTGTACACTCGATCACACTTTCCCAAATTACAATCCAAACCCCGAAGACCTTAAGATGCTGCACCGCATGGCCGATGCCGTGAAAGAACATGGGTGTGATGTGGCACTTGGCTTTGATGGCGATGGTGATCGCTGTGGTGTGGTTGACAATGAAGGTCATGAAATTTTTGCTGATAAAGTGGGCGTGATGATTGCGCGAGATATTGCTGCCCAAGTTCCCAACGCAAAATTTGTAGTGGATGTGAAATCGACGGGACTTTTTAAATCTGATCCGGTGTTGAAGAATCTGGGTGCCAGTGTTGATTATTGGAAAACCGGACATTCCTATATTAAGCAACGCACCACCGAACTTGACGCTTCCGCCGGCTTTGAGAAATCGGGGCATTTCTTTTTCAGGGCTCCTTATGGCCACGGCTATGATGATGGCATTGTTTCGGCGATTGCCATTTGTCGCATGTTGGACCGTGCCCCTGAGAAAAGCATGGCCGATCTTTACCGCGCATTGCCACAAACTTTCGCAACGCCCACCATGTCTCCCCATTGCGCTGATGAGGAAAAATACGGTGTGATTGATGCTTTGATTGCGCGCATTCAAACTCATTACAAATCGGGTGCATTGATTGCAGGCCAAGCGATCAGCGCTATCAACTTGGTGAATGGAGTGCGTTTTGAATTTTCTGATGGTAGTTGGGGCTTGATGCGTGCGTCGTCAAATAAACCCGAATTGGTTGTAGTGTGCGAAAGTGTTTCGTCAGATGCTCATATGCGCGATATTTTTCGCTTTGTGGAAAGCGAGCTTGCGTTATTTTCCCAGATTGGTGAGTTTAACCAGAAGATTTGATGATGAGTGCACAACCGATTATCCCAATTATTTTGAGTGGCGGGGCTGGCACCAGGCTATGGCCACTTTCCAATGATGCAAAGCCAAAGCAGTTCTTACGATTTGGTTCAGATTTTTCGCTGATGCAAGAAACAGTGTTGCGCTGCTCAGGTGCTTTATTCGATGCGCGGCCCATTATTGTTTCTGGCGAAAGCCAAAGGTTCCTTATCGCGGAAGACTTGCGGGAAATTACCCGTGAAGCCGATATTATTTTAGAACCCATGCGCCGTGATTCTTGTGCCGCAATTGTTGCTGGTTGTTTGCAGGCTTTAAAACGTTCGCGCGATGCATTGGTGCTGGTGTTAGCTGCCGATCACCAAATTTCAGATGCAGAAGCGTTTGTGAACGCCGCTGCCGGTGCCCGCAATATCGCTGAAGCGGGTTATCTCACAAGTTTTGGGATTAAACCCAAACATGCTGCAACGGGTTATGGATATATCAAGCCCGGCGTAAAACTATCGACTGAGTCTTGTGCTCGGATCGAAAAGTTTGTTGAAAAGCCTGATGCGCCCACAGCCGAGAAATATATGCGTGAAGGCTATTTATGGAATAGTGGCAATTTTCTATTTTCAGCGCAGATTTTTATCGACGAACTCAAAAATTTAGCACCGGACATATTGGCAGCCGTCGCAGCGTCGTTTGATCACGCGCGGCATGATGTGGATTTTGTCTGGCTTGAGGCAGAGGCCTTCGCGCGTTCGTCACAAATTTCAGTTGATTTTGCCGTGATGGAAAAAACCGACCGTGCTGCGGTTTGTGTTGTTGAATATGATTGGAACGATATAGGCTCATGGGACGCGGTGCACGCAATGCTGCAGCAGGATGATTCAGCCAATGTCATTGTCGGTCGCGGCTTAATCCTCAAGGGTGGTAATAATTTGGTACACTCGTCTCAGCATATCACTGCTCTTTATGGGGTTGATGATCTGGTGGTTGTGGTCACTGATGAGTGTTTGTTGGTTACGAAGCGTGGGTTGACTGAAAAAGTAAAAGATATTGTGGCGGCGGTCAAAGTTTTGAAATCAGTTTGACTCGCTCTGCGTTAGAGTTTCACTTTCAAACCATTCAATAAAATATCCAACACAGCATTTCGAGTTTTATGCGGGTCTAGATTTGGACCCATGAGCGCTTCGACTTGCGCGGCAAAATCGGCATAGTGTTGGGTGACGGCCCAGATTGAAAAAATAAAATGATGGGGATCTATAGGTCGAATTTTTCCGGCGGCAATCCAAGTGCGGATCACGGCTGCTTTGGCCTCGATTAGATCTTTAAGAGGACCATTGAGAAATTTCTTAATGTGGGGCGCGCCATGCAAAATCTCATTGGCAAAAAGCCTAGATGCAGCCGGATTGCGCTCTGACATTTCAAGCTTGGTCACTATATAGTGTGTGAGCTCAGTGATGGGGTCATTGCCTACTTCCAACAGGCGCAGGGGGATCAGCCACTCGGTTAAAGTATGCTCCAAAACAGCGGTATAAATGTCTTCTTTACGTCTGAAATAATAAAGCAAATTTGGCTTTGAGAGGCCACATTTGTTGGCGATCTGGTCGACGGTGGCACCGCGAAACCCATAGGTGGAGAACACGTCGAGGGCGGCTTTCAAGATTAAATCCTGATTTTGGCTCTGAATGCGAGTTTTTGCAGCAGGCTTTGCCTTGGATTTCATCATCACCCAAACGGTTCATTCTTGATCAAATGGTCAAGACACGTTAGCCTCG
>JANMWK010000181.1:0-12005 GCA_031393975.1 Hyphomicrobiales bacterium | reverse complement strand
GGTGAACCACAAGTGACCCCTGACAAGATCGAGCGCCTGTGCCTGCTGCTGCATGACAAACTTCACAATGGCAGCCCAGAGTTCCGCCAAGCCTATGCGGGACTTCTTATGAATGAGGTGCGCGTGACCACCGATGAAATCCGCATCAGTGGTGCGAAATCACTTCTGGCGCGTCTGGCCGCAAGTCAGCCAAATCTCGACTCGCCTGAAGTTCTTTCTTTTGTTCGGAAGTGGCGCGCCCGAAAGGATTCGAACCTCTGACCCCTAGATTCGTAGTCTAGTGCTCTGATCCAGCTGAGCTACGGGCGCGCAATGTGTTATCGCCAACTGGCGAAAGCGGGGTCTGATTAGTACGCCTTATCTCATAACGCAAGCATAGAAGTTTCAAGCCTCATGTGGCTTAGAAATTCGCTGCATTTTATCTTGCAATACTTGGGTACGATCCGGGATTGCCAGTTCAAATACCGTGCCCATTTCGCTGGTTTCGAGCACGCAGATCGTGCCACCATGGGCTAGTGTGAGTTCTGCGGAAATGGCTAGGCCGAGACCGGTTCCGCCGATTCTGGCGGAGGTTTGAAAGGCCTCAAACACTTTATTGCGGATTGCGGGCGGAATGCCAGGACCATTGTCACCCACCGTAATCATTGTCACGTTGCTTTGACGGGTTGCGGCGATGCGCACTTCATCACCAACATTACGACGCGTATCAAGAGCTTGAATCGCATTGCGTGTCAAATTCGTCAGTATACGGATGAGATGTTCATGGTCGGCATCAATGTCGATAGATGATGGAACCAAATTGTTCAACTTAACCGTGGAGCCTGCCATCAACGCCGTAGAGTCAAACACTTCATTGACCACTTCATTCAAGCACAGTCTTTCACGCTGCGGTGGAAGTTCTTGGGCGCGGCCATAGGTTATAGTTTGATTGAGGAACAGAATCGCGCGGTCCAAAGATGAAATCAATTTTGGCGCAAAACGTTGCACTGTAGGATCGCGCACCTCTCCAAGCCGATCCGAAATCAGTTGGGCTGACGTCAACATATTGCGCAAATCATGGCTCACCTTGCTCACCGCAAGACCCAATGCTGCGAGATGGGTTTTCTGCTGCAAACTGCCTTGAAGTTGAGTTTGCATCGACTGCAACTCATGTTCGGCAATGCCGATTTCATCTTGGCGCGCAGAGGGTTTAATGATCCGTGATGGATCTTCGGGCTTGTCACCGAAGGCCATCATATTGGTTGAAAGCCTAATCATAGGCTTTACCAACACGCGATTAAGGGCCGCAAAAATCATGGTGGCTACAATCAGAGAAAGCACAATTGAAAGTGCTAATATATTGAGACCATAACGAAACATCGCATCGCGCAATGGCCATTCATGAAGCGAAATTTCAATCACATCGCCCGACATGGCGGGCGGCTTATCGATCACACTGACGAGGCGATCCTGCTGTCTAAACATCACCGCAAAAGCTTGTCCAATCGTCGTGTAATACATGCCCGGCCGCAGATCAAAGGTTTCATCGACCATGCCCTCATCATTGCTGCGCAACATCAATTGTCGTTTATCGCCACGGGTCAGAGAAACCGCTTCAACACCAGCCCCTTTGAGAATTGTGCTGCGTAATTCTGCATCAACGATTTGATTGGGTGCGGCCTCGGCTGCCAAGGCGGCAATTTCCGCCTGTGCAATATGAGTTTTAAGCCATTGAATGCGGAAATTGGCTATCGACGGCAGAAATATCAAAACTTCGCCTAACATTACAAATATGATGGTGAGCAACAGCACTTTACCCGACAATCCTGTCAGGAGACGAAACAAACGATTGGTTGTTCTTTCAGCCATCGAAAAATATTACCCCAGCACCTTGAGAAAGCCCAGCACCCGCCGCAACCATGGGTTTTGCGCGAGGCCAGAATAATGACTGATGGCGGCGCGTTTGCCCACTTCGCCCATCGTCGGATAAGGCAAAACCATGTTGGCGAAAGCGGATATTTTCATACTTTGCGTCACGGCTAAAACCCACGGCGCAATCAATTCTCCAGCTCCTGTTCCTACAAAACTGGCGCCCAGAATAGTTCCATTTTTGCGGATTATGATTTTAATGAGTCCTGCGGTTTTGCCCTCAGCTTGAGCCCGATCATTCTCTTTAAAATTCCAGCGCAGCACTTTGATGGTGTTACCATATCGTTTTTTGGCTTCGATTTCATTTAACCCGACGTGAGCAAGCTCAGGATCAGTATAGGTGACGCAAGGAATAATATCGGTACTATTTTTAATCGGCAGGCGAAACAGGGCATTGCGAATGATGAGGCCCGCGTGATAGCTCGCCACATGGGTAAATTGCAGGCCGCCCGCCACATCACCTGCCGCATAGACATTTTTGTTTGACGTGCGAAGGCCTCTATTCACTGTCACGCCACGCGGCGTGTAAGCGACATTTGCCGCTTCAAGATTTAAGTTTTCGATATTGGGCAACCGCCCTGCGGCCACCAAAAGGTGCGAGCCGGAAATCATTTCCCCATCCCTCAAGATTATTTTTATCGAGCTTTTCACCTGATTTATTTCTGCGATAGAAACTTGAGAGCGGATATCAATGCCCTCAAGCTTCAAGGCATTGAGAACCACGGCAGAAAGCTCTGGATCATCTTTCGCCAGTGGCTGAAGCGCCTCCAACACGGTCACTGCGCAGCCGAGGCGGCGATGGGCTTGCGCCATTTCTAGGCCAATGGGTCCACCGCCCAGCACCAACAAATGTTTTGGCATCCCGCGATTTTTAAAAATGGTTTCGTTGGTCAAATAGGGCACATCTTTTAATCCCTGAATGGCCGGAATAGCAGTACGAGAACCGGTGGCGATCACAATTTTGCGCGCCTGATAGGTTTTGCCACCCGCTTCTAAACTGCGCAACCCTGTGAATCGCGCTGTAGCCCGCACCACGCTCACTCCTAGGTTTTCAAATCTTTCTTGGCTGTCATGGGGAGCGATAGTTGTGATAACACTTTCAACATAAGCCATGACTTTGGCATAATTTACTTTTGGCTCCATGGCGGCAATACCAAAATGCGTGGAGCTGCGCTGGACCTGGGCAGCCTTTGCTGCAGCGATCAGGGACTTGGACGGTATGCAGCCGGAATTCAAGCAGTCGCCGCCCATTTCGCCTTTTTCAAACAGCACAACCTTCTCACCAAACTGTGCCGCCGCTGCAGCCAGTGATAATCCTGCAGAGCCACCCCCAATAATCGCAAAATCAAACATCATGTGGGCTTAGAGCATTTTTTTAAGGCCACTGGAATAAGCGCCATCACACCGAGAGCCGCAAAAGCCAAAAGCAGCTGCGGCGTTACCAGCGAGGAAACTGAAATCTCATAAGAACAGTTGTTAAAACCATCTTTCAATATGCAAGCATCATGGTTTGCCAGTTGCGCATCAATAACACTTCCGAGCCCCAGTCCCAGCCAAGCGAATATATAGGAGCCCGGAATAATACCTACGAAAGTTGCCAACACGAAACTACGCAAACTCACATTGCAGAGTCCGGCCACAGCATTCACCGCAAAAAACGGGAAAGCGGGCACCAGCCGCAGGAACAAAAGATAATTGAAAGCGTCCTTGGCAAAGCCTTTGGCGAGACTTTGAAGAAATGGGCCTGCTCTCAGTGCAATAGCCGCACCGAGTGAGGTTTTTACAATTTGAAACACAATCACCGCGCCAATCGTTGCTGCCAAAACGGAGACCGGCGCACTCAATACCCAGCCAAAAATAAATCCGCCTGCAATGCTCAATATACCCGCTCCCGGCAGCGATAACGCCACAACGAGGATATAAATACCAGCATAGACTAGAAGCGCTAAAGCCAAGTGGGCACTGACATAATCTTGCAAGGCCGCACGATGCGCCACAATGTTTTGCAGTGAAAAATAATTTTGCAAACCAAAATAATAAGCCGCTGCAATCATCAGCATAAGGCCAAAAAACGGCCCCCAGCGACCAAATACAGAATGAAGTTGCGTCATAATCCACACATGGCTTAAATTTATAAGCCTGAAAAGGCCCTTCACCCACTCGTGACAAGGGTTTAGCAAGCGTGTTATGCCGTGAAAAAACTTAACGCTGCGGCTTGCGTTGACTTTTATCAGGCTTTCGACCATAAACCGCCCAACTGAATGAAATATCCCAAAATTCTGGCTATTTTGGTGCTTCAATATGACGATTATATCGTTATTTTTGAAACGCTTACCAGACAAGGATGAGAGAGACGGAGTTCTAACGTGAAACGCACTTACCAACCATCAAAGCTTGTTCGCAAGCGCCGCCATGGCTTCCGCGCTCGTATGGCAACAGTGGGTGGTCGCAATGTGATCCGCCGTCGTCGTGCTGCGGGCCGCAAGCGCCTTTCGGCTTAATTCGTTAATTTGCATGGAAAGGTTGAAGCGGAGGCAGGATTTTGTTGCCGCCGCTAAAGCCATGTCGCAACCCATGCCAAGCCTGATTTTACAAATGCGGCGTCGCGCCGATTTGGAAAGCCCGCGTGTGGGTTTTACCTGCACCAAAAAGCTGGGCAATGCTGTTGTGCGCAACCGCATTAAGCGCCGCCTGAAAGAAGCAGCACGGTTATCAATGACCCAAGTAGCGCAAGCGGGTTTTGACTATGTAATTATTGGGCGTAGTGCTGCTGAAAATCGCCCCTTTGAAATTTTGCAGGCAGACCTTATCTCAGCTATGACCAAACTTCATTCTAAAGTCGCATTAAATTTGAGAGCCCCATGAACAAGCAACCACCCGTCGATATTAAAAATATCATCATTTCTGTTGTGCTCTCCATGCTGATTATTTTTGGTTGGCAATATTATTATCAAGGCCCCGCTGATCAAAAAGCCAAGCAGCAAGCGGCGACAACAACTGCGCAGCAGACAGTTTCAGGAACCCAAGTTCCTGATGTAGCGCCTGCTACTACAGTTAAAGACCATGATGAAGTGATCAAGGCGACTACACGGGTTGCTATCGACACTGATCAGCTCTCAGGCACCATCAATCTCACCGGCGCACAGATTGATGATTTGCACCTGAATAAATATCGTGAAGAAGCCAACGAGACGAGCCCTCTCATCACGCTGCTTTCGCCATCGGGCACGGCTAATGCTTATTTTGTAGAGCAGGGCCTCGTGGCCCAACCCGGCACTACTGTGAAATTGCCTGACTCCAAAACTGTATGGACTGCGCCCGCTGATGCCAAGTTGACGCTCGATAAGCCGCTGACATTGACATGGGACAATGGCGAAGGCCTCACCTTCGCGCGCACCATATCGATCAGCGATGATTATTTGTTCACTGTGAAGCAAGACGTCACCAACAAAACCGCAAGCTCTATCAGCCTGCTGCCTTATGCGCGCGTTCAACGCCAAGATACGCCAAAGATCGCTGGCATCTGGGTGTTTTTTGAAGGCATGTTGGGCGTGCAGAATAATGGCCTGCAAGAAAATAAATATGATGCGATCAAGAAAGCCAAAGAGCCGGTCAGCATTGACAGCCAAGGCGGCTGGTTAGGGTTCACCGATAAGTATTGGTCAACGATGTTGATCCCTGATCAAAAGGCCAAAACGACAAACTCCTATAAATTTGTACCCCTGCCAAACCGGGATGCCTTTCAAGCTGATTATGTCGGCACACAGTCAATCGTAGTTGCTCCCGGCGCCACAGCATCCTACGAAGACCATGTCTTTGCAGGCGTCAAGATCGTCAAAACCATCAACGCTATTTACGACAAATATGGGTTTACTCGCTTTGACTTGATGATTGATTGGGGCTGGTTTGCCTACATCACCAAAGCCATGTTCTATCTGCTCAATTTTGTGAACGGTATCGTTGGAAACTTCGGGGTGGCTATTCTCTTGGTCACTGTTCTTGTAAAATTGGCCGTATTTCCCATTGCCAACAAATCTTATGCGTCGATGAGCAAAATGAAAAAGCTCAAGCCGTTGATGGATGAAATCAAAGAAAAATACCCTGATGATAAAGTGAAGCAACAGCAAGAAACCATGGAGCTCTACAAGCGCGAAAAAGTGTCGCCGCTGGCCGGTTGCTTGCCCATGGTCATTCAAATTCCCGTGTTCTTCTCGCTCTATAAAGTGATCTACACCACCATCGAACTTCGCCATGCGCCGTTCTTTGGCTGGATTCAGGATCTATCAGCGCCAGATCCAACCTCGCTGTTCAATCTCTTCGGCCTCATTCCATGGTCACCACCCCATGCTCTGCTGATCGGTGTGTGGCCGCTGCTCATGGGCATCACCATGTGGGTGCAAATGCGCTTGAACCCCACGGCACCCGACCCTGTGCAGGCCGCCATGTTCAACTGGATGCCAGTTATGTTCACCTTCATGCTCGGCACCTTCCCGGCAGGCCTTGTCATTTATTGGGCATGGAGCAACACGCTTTCCGTCATTCAACAAAGCTATATTATGAAAAAGCACGGCACCGAAATTGATCTGTTCGGCAACATGCGCGACAGCATTCCATTCCTCAAGAAAAAACCGGCCATCCCTTGAGTGATAGCTTCACCGACGAAGAGTTGCTGGCCGGTCGCCAGCTTCTCAATGGCTCTGCCACCTTCCGCATGGGTGTGGCCAAGCTTGACCAACTGCCCCCCATGCGAAACATCGAAGTGGCCTTTGCGGGCCGCTCCAATGTGGGCAAATCCACGCTGCTCAATGCGCTGACCGGCGTGAATGGTCTGGCCAGAACCTCCAATACGCCGGGCCGCACCAGAGAACTCAATTTTTTCGACGTCGGCCCAAACCTTAGCCTGGTGGACATGCCAGGCTACGGCTATGCCAAAGCCTCCAAAAAAGATGTGAAGCAATGGCAATCCGGGTTGCGCGGATATCTGCGAGGCCGTGTGGGGCTGACGAGAGCCTTCGTGCTGATCGACGCAAGGCATGGTGTGATGACACCCGACATTGAAATGTTTGAAATGCTCGACGACGCAGCCGTGGCCTATCAACTGGTCATCACTAAATCCGATAAGATCAAACAGTCGGAGCTGGAAAGTCTGACAGCAGAAACACTAACCGCAATAAAAAAACGCGCCGCGGCTTACCCCACCATCCACATTACCTCAGCCGAAAAAGCCTATGGCATTGATGATCTGCGTGCCGAAGTTGCGAGGCTGTTGATTAAGTAGAGAAGAGCCCTCATCAAGGCGATTTATCTAAAATCGCTTAGCTGTCGGTACCTTCTCCCATTTGTAAGAATAAATGGGCGAAGGCCCATAATTTTATCGCCTCCGCCCGTCCTTCTTGCGATGGGAGAAGGTGGCCAAATGCCAGATGAGGGCTTTTGGAAGCAACTCAGTCCTTGCTATCGATTCTTACTCGTTCTTTTTCGGTAGTCTTGGGATGCTGATCTGAGTATTTTTTAGTAACAAACTGACCATCTTCTGAATCGCGATAAACTATTTTCTTTGGTTCAGGTGCCTTAGTCATTTTTTTATTCTTTCAAAGATTCTTTGGAGAAATCCAAATTAACAGAATTTTTGTAGAACATATAGGCAATATTATGGCAACATTAGTAATGTTGGCGAGTTATGAACCGCAATCTAGATTTCCTCACCTCACAAAATAAACTTACTCAAATCCACATTCTTCGCCAGGGCACCCACGTTCTTCACAACAAACTCTTCATCGATCTTCACCGTCTCGCCAGAACGATCGGTCGCCGTAAAACTCACTTCATCGAGAATGCGCTCCATCACGGTCTGCAAGCGTCTTGCACCAATGTTTTCGATTGAACCATTAATCTCTGCCGCAATCCGCGCGATGGCGGCCACACCGTCCTCAGAAAATTCCAGCACCACACCTTCGGTGTCAAGCAGCGCCTTATATTGCTTGATCAAGCTCGTCTCAGGTTCGGTGAGAATGCGGCGGAATTCATCTTGGCCCAGCGCTTTTAATTCTACGCGAATGGGCAAACGGCCTTGCAGTTCGGGCAATAAATCAGAAGGCTTCGAGACATGAAAAGCACCCGATGCGATGAATAGAATATGATCCGTTTTCACCGGGCCATGCTTGGTGGAAACTGTTGTGCCTTCGATCAGTGGCAGCAAATCACGCTGCACACCTTCGCGTGAAACATCGGCGCCACCGCGCCCACCAGAAGAGGCAATCTTGTCGATCTCATCCAAAAACACGATGCCGTTATTCTCGACAATCTCGATGGCCTCTTGAACGATTTTATCTTGGTCGAGAAGTTTTTCACCTTCTTCCACCATCAATATCTCATGGGCCTGCGCCACAGTGACTTTGCGCGCCTTGGAGCGATTGCCAAAAGCTTTGCCCATCATATCAGAGATATTGATGATGGAAGCCGAACCACCAGGCATTCCTGGAATGTCAAAGCTGGGCGCACCACCCGTATCAGCCACCTGAATTTCAATTTCCTTGCTGTCAAGATCGCCCGCCCGCAACTTCTTGCGGAAGGAATCGCGCGTCGTATCAGACGCATTCTCACCAACTAGAACACTCACCACGCGGTCCTCAGCCGCGGCATGGGCCGCCGCTTCCACATCTTTACGCCGCGCGGTCTTCACCATACCAATGCCTGCCTCAAGCAGGTCTCGCACAATCTGATCAACATCGCGGCCCACATAACCAACTTCAGTAAACTTCGTGGCCTCAACTTTCAGAAATGGAGCATTGGCCAGTTTCGCAAGCCGCCGTGCAATTTCAGTTTTGCCGACGCCAGTAGGCCCAATCATCAAAATATTTTTTGGCACCACATCTTCGCGCATCTGACCTTTCAGCTGTTGCCTGCGCCAACGGTTACGAAGGGCTATAGCCACAGCGCGCTTGGCATCATGCTGGCCAATAATATAGCGATCAAGTTCGGAAACAATTTCGCGCGGTGTAAAATTTGTCATGCTGTGAGAGTCTCGATCGTTAAATTACCATTGGTATAAACACAAATATCAGCCGCAATGCCCATGGCTTTTCTTGCAATGGCTTCGGCGTCCATATCGGTGTCCATCAAAGCCCGCGCCGCTGCCAGCGCATAATTGCCACCGCTGCCAATCGCCACTACGCCATGTTCTGGCTCTAACACGTCGCCAGTGCCGGTGAGGACCAACGAGATATTTTTATCAGCCACAATCATCATGGCTTCTAGGCGCCGCAAATAGCGGTCTGTGCGCCAGTCCTTTGCCATTTCCACACAGGCACGCGTGAGCTGATTCGGAAATTGCTCCAGCTTGCCTTCCAGCCGTTCAAACAAGGTCATCGCATCCGCCGTGGCTCCGGCAAATCCGGCGATAACACCTGTCGATCCCAGTGGCCGCACTTTACGGGCATTGCCCTTCATCACTGTGTCGCCCATGCTCACTTGGCCATCGCCCGCGATAACGATTTTCCCGTCCTTACGCACACCCAAAATCGTCGTGCCATGCCAGTTTGTGGGATCACTCATGTTTAATTTCCTTTTGAAGCCTTCATCTAGGCGTTGTTCACACAAACTTAAAGGCCAACTTCCCAATTTATGTTGCATCTGCTAAGAGCCCCCGCGAAAGGTTTAAATCCATGCGCAAAGCTACTATTTCTCGCAAGACCACTGAAACCGAAGTGACCGCCACCGTTAATTTAGACGGCACCGGAACTTACGCCATTAAAACCGGCGTGGGCTTCTTTGATCATATGATGGAACAGCTGGCGAGGCATTCACTGATCGACATCAAACTTGAAGCCAAAGGCGATTTGCATATTGATGACCACCATACTGTAGAAGATTGCGGTATTGCTTTGGGCCAAGCTGTGTCACAAGCCTTAGGCGACCGTAAAGGCATTCGCCGCTATGCGAGCTGTGACTTGCCCATGGATGAAACGCTGACGCGCGTGGCCATCGATGTTTCCGGGCGTCCGTTCCTCGTTTTTAAATGCAACTATCCCACTCACAAAATTGGCACCTTTGACACGGAACTGGTACGCGAGTGGTTCCAAGCTTTTGCCATGAATGCTGGCATCACACTGCATCTGGAAAACGCTTACGGTTTCAACTCCCATCACATTGCGGAGTCCAGTTTTAAAGCGCTGGCGCGTTCCTTGCGCGATGCTCTGGAAATTGATCCTCGCCAAGCGGACCGCGTTCCCTCCACCAAGGGCACGCTTGCCGGATGATGAAAACTGTTATTATCGATTATGGTTCTGGCAATTTGCACTCGGTTGCGAAAGCTTTTGAACGCGCCGCCAAAGATTTTAAAATCAAAGGCGAAGTGATTGTTTCAAATAAGCCCGAAGATTTAGAAAAAGCGGAACGCGTCGTGTTGCCCGGTGTCGGTGCCTTCAAAGATTGCATGAATGGCCTGCTGGCCATTGCAGGCCTGCGCGAAGCTTTACAAGAACAAGTGATCACCAAAGGCAAGCCGATTTTAGGCATTTGCGTGGGCATGCAGCTTATGGCCACGCGCGGGCTTGAGCATGAAGTGACCAAAGGTCTGGGTTGGATTGCAGGCGATGTGAAACCGATTACGCCAAGCGATCCCACTTTAAAAATTCCACACATGGGCTGGAACACCATCACACCGCATGGCCAACACGCACTTCTCGACGGCATTCTCGCTGGCAACGATGGCCTACACGCCTACTTTGTGCACTCCTATCACATGGTGCCAACCTTGCCAGAAGATCTCATCGCCACTGCGGATTATGCCGGCGAGATTACAGCCATGGTGGGTTATGACAATATTGTCGGCACCCAGTTCCACCCTGAAAAAAGTCAGGCGTTGGGGCTCGCATTGATCGCAAACTTCCTGCGGTGGCGACCGTGATATTATTCCCCGCTATCGACCTCAAAGACGGCCAGTGCGTGCGGCTGAAGTTGGGCGATATGGCGCAGGCGACGGTTTATCATGAAAATCCAACGGCTCAGGCGCTTGCCTTCGAGAACCAAGGTTTCAAATGGCTGCACGTGGTGGATTTGAACGGCGCGTTTCAAGGTCAATCAGTGAACGGTTCAGCCGTTGAAGCCATTCTCAAATCCACTAAAAACCCGGTGCAACTCGGTGGTGGCATTCGTACGCTGGCTCAAATTGAATCGTGGTTGAGCAAAGGCCTCGCGCGTGTCATCCTTGGCACCGTTGCTGTGCGCAATCCGGCACTCGTGAAAGAAGCCTGCCAACTCTTCCCCGGCAAAGTGGCTGTTGGCATTGATGCCAAGGGCGGCAAAGTGGCTGTTGAAGGCTGGGCTGAAGCCTCAACATTAGAAGTGATAGAACTTGCCAAGCAATTTGAAGGGGCAGGTGTTTCAGCAATCATCTATACCGACATTGATCGTGACGGTATTCTCACAGGGATCAATTGGAATTCAACTTTGGCACTGGTGGATGCTGTTTCAACTCCCGTCATCGCGTCCGGGGGGCTTGCATCCATCAATGATATTAAGCGGATGTTACAGCCCGATGCCAAAAAGCTCGAAGGTGCTATCACAGGCCGTGCGCTTTATGATGGCCGCATTGATGTTGAAGAAGCCCTGCGCTTGATTGCGAAAGTAGCATGAAAAAAGTCCTTCTCGTGACGGGTGGTGGGCGCGGCATTGGGGCTGCAACCTGTCGCTTGGCCGCACAGGCTGGCTATGCGGTGGCAGTGAATTATCAGTCTGATCAATTAGCAGCAGAAACTCTCGCCAAGGAAAACGGTGGTCTTGCCATCCAAGCTGATGTGAGCAAGCTTGAAGATGTGGCCCGGATGTTTGTAGAAATAGAAGCCAAACTCGGCACGATCACCCATGTGGTGAATTCTGCAGGGATCACCGGAAAAAGCAGCAGGGTTGTCGATGCTGATTTGGAAACCATTCGCCAAACCATCGACACAAATCTGTTCGGCACAATTTTAGTGGCGCGCGAAGCTGTGAAGTGCATGTCCCCCAGATTAGGTGGCAGGGGCGGGGTTATTGTGAATATCTCATCGGGGGCGGCCAGCATCGGCAGCGCCAATGAATTTTTTTGGTATGCAGCCGCC
>JANMWK010000168.1:0-2706 GCA_031393975.1 Hyphomicrobiales bacterium | reverse complement strand
GGCAGTCGCAGCAGGCCTCCTGCTCAATCAAGGAATTCTTCTCTTTGTTTCCCGCGTTCGCCCTTACGATCTCGGTCTGACGCATCTCATTGTGGAGAAAAGTGCTGACCCTTCATTTCCCTCAGACCATGCCACAGTGGTATTCGCAATGGCTTTTATGTTGATTTTGCTGCGAGATCGGTTTCGAACTATCTATGTGCTGTTTGCCGTTGTGATCGCATTGGCAAGAGTGTTCATTGGCGTCCATTTTTTTGGCGATGTAGTTGGTGGAGCAGTTACCGCTCTGATTGCCGCCGCATTGGTTCACGTCTTATATAAATCGAGTTCGGAACTGATTAAGCTGTTAGTCCGGATCTTCTAAATTGTCTTGGGCAATTTCCTCTTCGAGCCTAATGACCTTGAGAACTCGCTCATTTATCATATCGTGACTGCTTAGAGTCGTGTCACGACATTGCAACTCGAAGGCCCGACATTAGAATCCGTGATATCATGACGGCTTAGAGCGGTGTGAGACAATGTCCACTATAAGGCTCACCCGAGAGGTCGGCCAATGCCTCATCGATCACTAACAGCAAAATTACTCGCGCAGCTGTTCGGTTTGACTATCGATTTTGTCGCGTGGGCGTATTAGGACTGCTTTCTGTCGGATTGATTTGGAATAGAAAATAATGAAACAAGAAACTCGACTGACTCTAGTGTTGCTCTTAAATCTTGCCATGATTGGCGGCTTGGTGGTTGTGACCTTGCCCCAAACTTCTATCCAGTTTTGAGTTCGCTCTGGCGGTTGATTGTACCCTTTTGGGCTGGTTGTGCAAAGGCCATGGGCGCGTAGACATCAAGTAACGCAGCGTCCATGGCCTTTGCTTGCGCAGACGTTGCGGTTTTGGCGAACTCGGATGGCGTCAGCCAGCCGAGCCCTGAGTGTGGGCGGTGGTGGTTGTAGTCGGTTCTCCAGGTCGCCAGTTCAACACGGGCCTGATGCAAGGTGCTGAACAGGGTGTCGTTCAACTTCTCATCTCTGAGCTTGCCGTTGAAGCTTTCAATAAAACCGTTCTGTTGTGGCTTTCCGGGAGCAATGTAATGCCACTCGACCTTCGCTTCATCAGCCCAGTTCAGAATGGCATTGCTGGTGAACTCGGTGCCGTTATCACTGACAATCATTTTCGGTGATCCTCGTTATGCGATGATTTGGTGAAGCTCCCTTGCCACGCGACTGCCTGACAGCGATGTATCGGCGATCAAGCCCAAGCATTCGCGTGTGCAGTCATCAATCACTGTCAGAACCCTGAACCTGCGGCAATCAGTGAACTGATCGAACACAAAATCAAGGCTCCAGCGCTGATTGGGTAACAGTGGCACAAGCATGGGAGCGCGGGTGCCGAGCGCTTTTTTGCGACCACTACGCTTGCGCACAGACAGCTTCTCCTCACGATATAACCGAAACAGGCGCTTGTGGTTGACCGCAACGCCCTCGCGCTTCAGCAGCACATGAATGCGCCGATAGCCAAAGCGCCGCCGTTCGTGTGCAATTGCCTTCATCCGATCACGCAGGTTGGTATCGTCAGCCCTCACTGACGCATATCTGACTGTCATCCGGCAACATTGTAAAAGCTGGCACGCCCGCCGCTCGCTCATCTCATGTTCACCCCTGAGATGCACGACAGCTTCCCGCTCCGCAGCGGGCGTCACCATTTTTTTCCAAGTAAATCTTTCAGCGCCACATTGTCCAACATGGCATCAGCCAGCAATCGCTTCAGCTTGGCGTTCTCATCCTCAAGGCTCCTGAGCCTCTTGGCCTCAGACACATCCATGCCGCCGAACTTGGCTTTCCACTTGTAAATACTGGCATCGCTGACGCCGTGCTTGCGGCACAAGTCCGAAACCGAAACCCCAGCCTCGTGCTCCTTCAATATCCCGATAATCTGCTCTTCGCTAAATCTGTTCCGTTTCATTTCTCTGGTCCTCATCTGTTGGGCCAGAGCTAACTTCAATATGGATTAAGATCCGGGGGCAAGGTCACTCTGCGCGAATAATCCGAAATCAGCAACTCACAAATCGCCTTCTGAGTGCTATAGCTAGTGAGTGGCGTCGTAAAATATTCATCGCTAATTGAATCAGGAAACGGTGCACCAAACACCGCGATCGAAGATGTAAAAATGAACTTCGGACAATAGCCGCCGCCGATGACGCGGATTGCTTCCAGCAAATTTCGCGTTCCATCCAAATTGATCCGGTAGCCCTTATCAAAATCGGCTTCGGCCTCGCCTGAAACAATTGCCGCTAAATGAACAATCACATCAGGCTTTTCGGCAATAACCGAGGCTGCTTCGTCCGCGCTCGAAACGTCGCCCATCAAAGTGTCAATCTGAAAATTACTCGAGGGAGGGGCAGGCGGTAAAATAACATCATGCCGCGTTAGCTTGGTGATCCGCTGGCCACCAAGTTGCCCAGCACGTGCAAGCTGCTTCACAAGCTTGTCACCTAACATTCCGCCAGCACCAATTACAAGAATATTCATTTCCGCGATCCTATCAGAACTATATGCTGAACAAACATCATAAATAACCAAAATTTTGGAACTCCAAACACATATTTAATCGTGGCAGAAGAGACTACCCTTGGAGAACCTTATCCACCACGAGACGTGGAAGGCTCGCAAGTCTTGAGACCGTCATTGCAGACTTGTCACCTATATACATGAATAGA
>JANMWK010000150.1:0-5058 GCA_031393975.1 Hyphomicrobiales bacterium | reverse complement strand
TGGGAAGCCACCACGCTGGGATTATGAGAGCGAGCTTGAAGTAAACGAGCTCGACCGGATTATGCCGTGGTTGGAAAAGGCCACGGAACGCTTGCCGCTGTTTGGCCAAGCGGGTGTGAAGTCGATCATTTCTGGCGCCATCACTCACACGCCTGATGGCGTTTATCTCTCCGGCCCCGCTCATGGTGCACCAGGTTACTGGATGCATTGCGGAGCTTCCATTGGCATTTGCCAAGGCGGGGGTGCTGGAAAATATCTGGCGCAGTGGATGGTGCATGGCCAAGCGGAAATCAATATGCGTGAATTTGATCCGCGTCGCTTTGGGTCATGGGCCACCAAGGATTATACCACGGAAGTTTCCATCGCCGATTATCACCACATGTATTATTGCTATAAGCCCGGTGAGCAACATGAGGTTGGGCGCGGGCTTCGCAAATCAGCATTGTATGACACGCTGAAAAATGAAGGCGCGCAGTTCGCGCAAATCTTCGGGTGGGAGCGGCCACGCTGGTATGACACCACAGGCAAGGGCGAGGAGTTTTCCTTCCGACGCTCAAACCAGTGGGATGCTGTGCGCGAAGAAGCGCTGGCGGTTCGGACGCGTGTTGGCTTGATGGATCTATCGACTTTCTCTAAGTTTGACGTGACAGGACCGGATGCCTATTCGTTTTTGGAACGCATCTGCGCCAACAAGATTCCAACCAAGAATGGTGGAATTATTCTGGGGCATTTGCTGAACGAGAATGGATTGATCGAAAGTGAAATTACGGTTACGCGTCTGGCTGCCGATCATTTCTATGTGCTGTCTGCGGCTGTCGCACAGCTCCATGATTTTGATCAGTTGAATTGGCGCAAGAAGGTTTCCGAAAATGTGGAGATCATCGACATCACCGGCGACTTTGGTGTGTTGGTTCTGGCCGGACCACGTGCTCGCGATACACTTGCTCCGTGTACGGATGAAGATTTGAGCTTTCGTTGGTTGACTGGTCGCGTTGCAAATATTGCTGGCGTAGATGGAGTGCGTTTGCTGCGGGTAAACTATGTGGGTGAGCTTGGCTGGGAGATGCATGTTCCGGTGCCTGGCCTCAAACAGGTTTATGACGCTGTGATGAAAGCCGGTGCGCCACATGGCATAAAGTTGTTCGGCACTTATGCGATGAACTCGTTGCGAATGGAGAAATCATATCGAGGATGGGGTTCGGAACTCACCACTGAGATCGACATGTTCGAAGCTTCGATGAGCCGCTTTATCCGGTTGGAAAAGCCAGACTTTACTGGCAAGGCCGCGACACTTGTCGCCCAGCAGCGAGGCCCGCGTTTAACGCTGGTCACCATGAGCGTGGATAACACTGATTCAGATTGTGTAGGCAATGAACCCGTCTATCATGCGGGTAAGATTATGGGACTAACAACGTCCGGTGCCTTTGGCCATGCAACAAATTTGTCGTTGGCTTTTGCCTATGTTGATCCGAAATTGACGGCAGTGGGACAAGAGTTTGAAGTGATGATGTTTGGAGAAATGCGAAAGGCGCGGATTATTCCGGAATCAATTTATGATCCCTCCAATTCAAGCTTGAAGGCATGAACCTCAATCGGCCTCTGCTCGGCATTGCGTTGAATCTAGCCGCAGTGTCAGTCTTTCCATTTTTGGATACCGTTGCCAAAATTCTTGGCCAGCAAGCTATTCCGGTTTTTGAAATTGTTTGGGCGCGGCAATTGTTTGGGTTTTTGCTCTTAACGCCGCTACTCATCGCAACAGAAGGCCCCCAAGCGCTCCTACCGCAATCGCCAAAACTGAATATTTTGCGAGCTATATTTATTATGCTCTCAACGCTCTGCTTTTTTGGAGCACTCAGATATCTCGGACTTGCCGAAACGCTGGCGATCTATTTCATCCAGCCGTTGATCGTCACAATGCTTGCCCCCCTTCTGCTTAACGAAACTGTCGGCATCCGCCGCTGGCTTGCGGTGCTCGTCGGTTTCGTCGGTGTACTGATCATTATTCGCCCAGGCTTCCAAACTTTAAACGTTGGCGTTTTTCTCGCTTTGGGTTCAGGACTCGGTTCGGCCATCGCCCTCATTCTCACGCGCAAAGTGTCAGGCATAGCCAGCGCCATGGCCACGACAGTTCACGCAAATTTCTATGGCACACTGATGACCACCGTGATTGTTATTTTCTTTTGGCAAACCCCAACACTGAACCAAGTTTTTCTGTTCATATTGCTCGGCTTCTTTGGAACGCTTGGCAATTATCTCACACTCAAAGCCTTCACCTATGCCGAAGTTTCGCTACTCGCGCCCTTCGGTTATGCGGAAATGATCAACGCAGTTATCCTAGGATGGATATTCTTCGGCGACTTTCCAGACGGCTGGACCTTTGTGGGCATTGCCATTCTGGTGGCCTGTGCAATTTACATTTCACTGCGTGAGCGCGTCAAGACTGTGATGGAGCCTATCTAAAGTGAAGATAGGTTTTTGAGTTCCAACTCCCAATCGTCACCGACTGCGAGAATGCAGCTCAAGCCATCGGCCCTCGTTGCGAGAATTGTGAAAGTGCCTGCCTTCGATACAAAAATCTCAACTTTATCTTTTTGCTTCGAGAGGCCATAGGCCGAAATTTTCTCCTGATAGCGGCCCGATATAGCTTGCTTCAGGTCATCATACTTTGCACAGACAGTTGCAGACATTGCAGGCTGTGCTGTTGCTAAAAACAGGGTCGCCGCTAACGCATGTTTGAAAAAAGTCATAGTTCCTCCAGTTCCGCAAACCGGAACCCGCCAGAGGAAACTCAAAGGTCAAGCGGGCCCCGGAGCGATGTTGCCGATAGTATCAGTCATCAATTGCTCCGAATTAACTTACCGTAGACTAGAATTCGGAGTGTACGCTTGAAATGTAAACGAATTGCAAACGCCTTTTACAAAGCATTTTCAATGCGACGGTCGGGAATGAACCACATCATCGCGACCAAAATGTAAATTCCGCCTGCAAGCCAAGGATACAAAAAAGCCAGCGGAATGGAAGTGAGATAGGCCAGGACAGAAATTTTTCCTTTGGTGTCGCTGCCAATTGCAGTGGCCAATTCAGAATTATTTCCATGAACGCGAATGATCGCAAAGGTGAGCACGGTGTAACTAATCCCACACATCAAAAGATTGACGCCATAAATTGCCACTGGCCAAGCGGCGAAATGATTTTCACCCATCCACCCTGTTGTAAAGGGCACAAGTGAAAGCCAAAATAGCAAATGCAAATTGGCCCAGAGAATGCCACCGCTGACTTTTTTTACTGTATGCAGGAGGTGATGATGGTTCACCCAATAAATGCCGACATTGACAAAGCTGAGAACGTAACTCAAGAATACCGGAGCGAGCTCCAATAGGTCAGACGGTGCTGCTCCATGTGGAACTTTCAATTCCAGAACCATGATGGTGATGATAACCGCGATCACACCATCGCTGAAAGCTTCTAATCTGCCCTTGCCCATAGTGCCCCCTAAGCGTTTTGTTTGCCATAAAATAACCCGACCACATGTTCGGCCTCGGCAAAAAACAACCAGCGCTCTACCCAAGCTGCAAGCAAAATAAATGGCACGGCGAAATAACACAGGTCCGGCCAATACATTGCGAAAATGCTGATTGCGAAAGCTGCGTCCATCAACGCGAAACAAGCGATGCGTAATTTAGTTATGTGGCGACGGGCCACGACATAGCCCATTTCCTTCATGATAAAATTTGTCGATGTGTGCGGCACTTCCCATTGGCGCACACCTTCACCTAAACCTGTTGCCGCCGCCATCGTGTGGCTGCGCGAAGCGCGATCCAACTTCCGCCAGTAAATAAATTTAAAAAGCAATAAAACAAGAATGGCGGCAACTGCCAAAATGGCTTGGAATATAACGAAGCGCCCGAAGAAATTTGCAATGGCTGTGAGAAGCACAGCTCCTGTCGCAAGCGAAAAGGCAAGATAGACAGGCACAGTGAGCGGCTGATTCCAGGCCCGAATGGTTTTCAATGTCGAATAAATTTTCGCGGTACAAAACACGGTGACAGTGCACATAATAGCTGTTGCATAACCCATCGGAGCGATCAGTGCGGGTGCTTCAATCAGGCCTGACCAGCAGGCACAAAAAGCGATCGCTAAAGGATAGGTGACGATTGCAGCAATACCTTCACGCGAAAGCCACGAAGACCGCCATTGTGAGAAGGCCCGCCAAGCCCGTTCAGGGCGACCGAGATGGAGGGTGGATGAGAGCAGCCCAATAGTGATTAAGGCCAAGGCAATGAAAATTGTGGTGAGTGCAAAAGCTATAGTGGAAGCGCGGCCATGACTGGCTCCGGCCAATGCGGCAAGGGCCAACAAACCATAACCAGCACCTGAAGCCGTGGTGAAGAGGATGACGGAATAAGCAGGGTTCATGAATTAGCCTTCGAGTTTTCCAGAATTGTCTGGCGCATTCGCACCGGCTGAAATGGAATTACCGCTTAGCAATTTATCTGCCCAGAGAAATAATTTTTCCATCGGCGAGCCCGTTGATTTTGGCAACGCCTCAATATGAGCTTGCTTTGTCTCACGCCTTGCACGGGGTGGGAGATATTTGTTGGTGGGTTTATAGCCCAGTTCCGGCAACAGATCATAACCGCCGCGATCTTTGACCAGCAATGACACGTCCGAATTCTCATCGCCTAAATCGCCGAAATGTCGCGCTCCGGTGGGGCAAGCCTTTACGCAAGCTGGCACTTGGTCTTCGGGTTCGAGGTTGGTATTGTAAATGCGGTCCACACACAGCGTGCATTTTTTCATGACACCCTGCATGTAATCATATTCCCGCGCACCGTAGGGGCAGGCCCAAGAGCAGAGCTTGCAGCCGATGCACGTGTCGGGATTGATGAGCACGATGCCATCTTCAGGGCGTTTATAGGATGCGCCAGTAGGGCAGACGGTGACGCAGGCTGGCTCTTCACAATGCAGGCAGGAACGAGGAAAATTGACAATGCGGCTGTCATCACGCCCCTGCTCTTTCACTTCATAGCCGTGAACACGATTGAACCATGGGCCGGA
>JANMWK010000148.1:0-1573 GCA_031393975.1 Hyphomicrobiales bacterium | reverse complement strand
GAAGCGCTTGCCGTTGACAGGAAACACCGTGTTACCATCCACAGCGATGAGCGCGCCATCAAGCACTCCCAAATCAATCCACATATTGGTTGAAGCTGATGCATTTATGATGCGCAGACGAAGATGTCCGCCGATTTCACTACGCAAAATTTCAGGATCATCCAACGTGCGGTCATTGGCCAACAATGCATCGTAAGTCACGTCACTGGTCATCACCATGCCGGGCATGTCTTCCATGCCCTCGCGCAACTCAGCCAATATTTCTTGTGGATCACGAAACGCAAAATCATGCAGCATCACCACATGCTCTTGCTCATCGAACAATTGCTTTTGTAACTCATGAACGATTAAAGGTGCTGCAAGCATGCGCTGTTCTTGCAATCCTAAATGCGAATGCATCCAATGGGTGCCGGGCTTAGTGTTTTCAAAATCATAGAGTCGTGTCTCGCCTGCCCTAAGAACGGGCCCCGACAGCATGGGAACACCGTCTTGTACCGTGGGCGGTGTGAGGCCGTGCCAATGAATGGCGGTTTCCTCTGATGTGTCGTTTTTCAAATTAAACTGAAATTGCTGCCCCAATATCATGTCGAGGCCCGGCTTGCCGTTTGGCCCAATGATACCAAACACTTTGGCGGCCTTGCCTTTGACATCTAAAATGCGCGATGTGATGGTGAGTGGCGGAGCAGATTGCGCACGGGCCACCTTGATCAGGGGCAAAGCGGCCAAGCCACCGATTAATGTTCTGCGCGTCAAGCTCATCGCTACACTCCCTTAAGGCGAGAACGACTAAAGCCCCCGGCCAATATTTAAAAATTTCTCACGCCGCTGTGTCCGCAATAAGTCTGCTGACAGATTCGAATAAGCATTCAAAGTCCGAGCAATGGCTTCCGCTGTTGATTGCATGGCTTGTTCGGGTTTACGTTGTGCTCCGCCCAATGGTTCAGGGATAATTTCATCAATCACGCCGAATTTTTTCAAATCCTGCGCGGTGATTTTAAGAGCAACCGCTGCATCTTTAGCCCGCGCCGGATCGCGCCACAAAATAGACGCAGCACCTTCTGGCGATATCACACTATAAATTGAATGCTCTAACATTAACACAGTGTTGGCTGTGGCTATGGCAATGGCACCGCCTGATCCGCCTTCACCTATTATCACTGAAATGAGCGGCACGCCGAGCGACAAGCAACAGTCAGTTGAACGCGCAATGGCCTCTGCTTGGCCGCGCTCTTCGGCATCAACACCCGGATATGCGCCTGACGTATCTACAAAAGTAATAACCGGAAGACCAAAGCGATTGGCCATTTCCATCAACCGTACGGCTTTACGGTAACCTTCGGGCTTGGCCATACCAAAATTATGTTTCAGACGGCTTGCCGTGTCCGAGCCTTTTTCTTGGCCAATAACCACAACAGGCTGGCCTTCAAATCGACCCAGTCCACCAACCACCGCTTCGTCTTCAGCAAACTTACGATCACCAGCAAGTGGCACAAAATCGGTAATTAGTGTTTCGATATATTGCAAAGCATGTGGCCGCTGACGATGCCGCGCCACTTGGGCTTTTTGCCAAGGC
>JANMWK010000033.1:0-4335 GCA_031393975.1 Hyphomicrobiales bacterium | reverse complement strand
TCATCAACCGGCTTTCCAGTAACTGAATCGGTGTACTGGCGTGACACTGTGTTGCCAGTGGCCCGGTTTAGAATGCGGAATGAGACTTTCTCGCTTTGGGTCGTGGCGTTTGAGAGTTCCACGCCACAGGTGACCAGCGATAGCTTGAGATAGCCTTTCCATGCTGGACGTACAGCCATCAGGCATTTCCCCCAACGCTGTGCCGGTTCATTGCAAAATCCTCGGCATAGTTCAGATCCTCGCGCGTAATAACTGGAACAGGATCGCTGACCAGTGCCTGCAAGGTTTCCGGCTCCAAAACACCGTGAGATATGCAAGTCTCAAACGCAAATCGCGTTTCCCGCTCGGAACGAAGGAGAGCCGATAATGCCAAAATCAATCGATCACGGTGATCCATGAAAATTCCCGTCAAGTGATGGTCTTTTGCTTAGGTAAGCTATAACGAGCCTATTTCACGAAGGTTCCCTGCTGGAACAGTCCCAGCGTGAACCAGTGCTATCAATGCCGATAAAAATCAGGTGATAATTATGCACAACACCTCTGGCCTGGCCGCAATGGCAATTTCCTCAGTATTGTTGGCGACCTTAACACGCGCTAGTAAAAACATTTTAGGTTCTGCGGGAAAGCTCTTTGTTGATAATAAAGGCTCTGGCAGCGCGCCAGTGGTGTTTGTCCACTCTTTCTACCACACACGGGACGGCACAGCTGAAGCGCCAGCGTAAAACTCTCTGCGCCATAACACTGGACTTGCGAGGACACGAGAAATCGCAACCACTGATAATCTTGACTATTCGACTGACGGACTGGCAGTAGACGTAGCAGTCGTGACGTCCAAAAAAATGTTCATCACGATAGATACGAACGCAGACAGCAAAGTCACCTCCTGAGCATGCGCTTGAACTATCACGCACTTTGCCGCACGCAAGACTAGCCATTTGGCCGGGCGGCCATGGCCACTACATTGGAGAATGTTGGATCTCCAGATCAGAACAACAAGTTGCCAATTTTGGTGTGAACGATAATCGAATATTTTCTAAACGAGTAAATGCACCGAGCTTTGGAGATGCAGTATGGGCCGCTGTAGCGCTGACCTGTGCGTTCAACGAGACGCCAGTCGGGTCTTTCCCCGTTCCCCAGTTGCAGTAAATTATGACATAGGAATGGTTTTTGCCAAGATCAGCGCATGACATTTGATGTAATACGAGCCGGGACAGATTTTTAACGCCTGTCTCGGCTTGTCAAATTATTTAGCTAAATGAAAGCCATCTTTGTTGTCGCCTGTGACGGCTCCGGCTTTTTTGTCATCGATGAAGGTATACAGGGGATGACCCTTGTAGGCCCACATCTTCGATCCATCATTTCGTGCGACAATTGTCCATTCACCTGCGGCCTTGCCACCAGCAGCAACGGCAAGAGGAGGCCATTCGGTTGCGCATTTGTCGTTACACATGGACTTTCCACCAGCGTCCTTATCAAATGTGTAAAGTGCCATTCCCTTGGCATCAACCCAAGCCTGCCCCTTGGAGGTTTTACCCATCATCGCGGGTTCCGAGGGTGCGGCGGCCATAGCCAAAGTGCCGAAGACGACTGTTGACATCATAAGACCTAGAATGAGAGTTTTTTTCATATTGACTGCTCCTGTGTTTTTTCTCAACGCATTATGTGTTGAGCTTAAGACCCTAACGCTGCGCTGAACTTACGGTTCCAAGAACAATTATCTGCTCCAACCCAAATTCATGACATAGAGAACTTCCATTGCTGGATTTGCTTTCGCCGGTTGCCCAGATACGATTCAATCAAAACGCCCACCTTAGATTTGCTGTTTGGCCGATATGTCGCGCGCGAGAAAAATGACTTCATCCGCGACCATCCCATCGAGACTCAGAGCGCACCTGAAAAAATTGGGTGTCCACAAACAACATTGACCTCAATCCCTGCTGACGTGGGTCAAATATTCCAATCGGACATCGAGTGTTTCTGGCGCATTGCCCTGAATTATTTTCACAACAAATTCAACAGGCACGTGAATGTTTGATGCACGCTTTAAAATTTGCTCAGGCGAAAAACCGAGTAACGAGTCGCCCAAACGGGGCTGGTGAAACTGCTAGTTTGACCGCTCTGTGACAAACATCCCGCTCGGCTGCGTCGTGACATACTCCCGCAAAGTAACGTCATACGTTTCGAAGAACTCGCTTTCCCAGTAGGTGCAAAAAACATGGGAAGGGAACCTCTCAACTGTCATTGCATTGTTAAGAGACAGGCGTTTACCATTTTATGCCGCTTGAGTTGCAGGAAAATTTCAACGACTGAAAGCTACTACGAACAGTCAATTACAAAGCGCAACTTTGTTCTGATGATTAGTGCTGCGGCCATCACGACTGAGCTCATATTGCCCGTTTTGGCAAATTCACCCGCACCCAAACCGCTACTTATGGAGAGTTCAATGACGCAAGCTGTGATTCAAGGTCCGCAAGGCAAACTCGCCGCTATCAAAATGGGTTCCGGTGCAAGACTGCCGCTCCTCTTCGTGCATGCCGATCAGGGCCGCGCACTGCAATGGGACATGGTCATGACGCTGGTTTCTAATGACCGCGTTGTTGCGGCTTATGATTCGCGAGGCTCAGGTCAATCTGCTGCCGCTGCCGATGGTGACTATAGCTATGAAGGTCGCGCGGCTGATCTTGGCGCAGTTGCCGATAGTTTTGAATTCAAGACGTTTGTCATAGTTGCCCATAGTGCTGGCGCGGCAGTCACGCTGGCTTATGCAGCACATCATTCTGATCGAGTTGTCGGCATTGTCATGGTCGATCCCGCAACTGACCCGCGCGTTCTGCCTGCAAAAGTACGAGACGGGTTTGTAAAAGACATGGCAGGGTCAAAAAGCCTCGAAGTGTTCACCGCCTATGTCGGCTCCATTGCAGGAAAGAATGACGCAGTACGGAAGCGCGTTTTGGCTGATGCAGCGATGATAGATCCCGCCGCACGCGCTGGAATAGCAAAAGCATATGGCGCCTGGAACCCAGAGAATAATCTCAAAGCCTACAAAGGCCCAATCTTCGTCCTGTCCACGCCGGCGACAGACACTGCTGGCGCACTCTATCGCCTGCGGCCCGATATTCAGCATGAGGTTGTGCAAACTGAAGGCCATTGGCTGCAACTCGATCATCCGGAAGTCGTGGCAGAGGCCATAAAAAAATTTGTTGCGAAAGTTGAAGCAAGTAAGTGACCGGGAAAAACCATGAACGACAATCACTCGAACTGGATCATGAACCGAAGAAACTTTCTCCAAAGAGCGAGTGTTGCGGCAATCCTGCCGCAGCTCGTTTCGCCCATTTCGGCAAATCAGTCGGCAGAAGGATCACAAACCATGACCATTACGCCTTTCAAGATCAAAATCCCACAAAATCAGATCGACGATCTAAAATTGCGGCTTGAGATGACGCGCTGGCCATCGGTTATCACTGACGATTGGAGCCGCGGCCAGCCCGTATCCTTCATCAAGGTACTGACCAAGCAGTGGCTCAACAAATATGACTGGCGCAAGCACGAAGCGCAATTGAACCGCTATTGAACAGCTGTCCGCAGTTCATGACGGAGATTGAAGGTCTGCCCATACATTTCCTGCATATCAAATCCCCCGAACCAAAAGCCTTTCCGTGATCTTGACTCATGGCTGGCCCAGCTCTGTGGTTGAGTGTTTAAACATCGCTGGACGACTGAGCGGCGGGTGGAAGCAGATAGGGCAGAAAAGGATCACCTAATGAAACAAGTTCAAACGTCTAACATTCTGCTGGCCTGCGGACTTCTCATCGCTCCCGTATTTTATCTCTCAGTTACAATCCAAATGTTGACGCGCGAAGGCTTTGACATCACCAGGCATCCACTCAGCTTGCTGAGTTTGGGCGACCTCGGTAGGATTCAGATTATGAACTTTCTGTTGGCTGGCTTATTGGCGATAGCTTGCGCTGGAGGCATACGCCTCAAACTCATGAACCGCCCCGGGCGTATTTGGGGGCCATTGCTGATTGCTGCCTATGGCGTCGGCATGATGATCGCTGGCCTATCACCTCCTGATCCACTCCTTGGCTTTCCGCCAGGAGCAGGCGCAGGCATTCCTGAGCACATGAGTACGCACGCCATATTCCACGGGATTGGTTTTTTCATCGCATTTGCCTCTTTGATTTCGGCCTGTTTTATGTTCGGCCGATTACTCTACCTTGAGGGAAGAACGAGCTGGTCATTTTATTCATATGCGACCGGTGCCGTAACTCTCGGGCTGATTGTGACCGGCATGTCGATCCAAAGTGCGACGGGCATAGCTTTCTATGCCGTCGG
>JANMWK010000053.1:0-5797 GCA_031393975.1 Hyphomicrobiales bacterium | reverse complement strand
AGGAATGGACCGCGCGGAGAAATCCGCAGTTTGGGTTAGACCAGAACTCGTGGCTGAAGTGGAATTTCGGGCTTGGACAGATGGCGGAATTTTGCGCCAAGCGTCATTTCAGGGCTTGCGTGAAGATAAGCCAGCCGATGATGTTGTCAAGGAAGTTCCAGTCGTATCATTACGGGGAAAAACACCAGTGAAACAGAAAAAGCCTGCTCGATTGCCCACGCCCGAATCAAACGTGCAACTCAGCAATGCGGGCAAACTGCTGTGGCCGAAAGCCAAAATCTCCAAACAGGGATTGCTCGAATATTATGGATCCGTCTGGCCCCGCATGGAGCCGTTTGTCATCAACCGGCCTTTGAGCCTTTTGCGTGCTCCCGACGGTATTGGCGGCCAGTTGTTTTTTCAGAAACATGCATCGCCCGGCATGCATCCCGCCATTTTCACCATGGACGATCCCGTGGACAAGCAGCAACACCTTTACATCCGCAATTTTGATGGCTTGGCAGCACTGGTGCAGTTGGGTGTGGTGGAAATTCATGTTTGGGGCTCCACCATAACTGCAATCGAAACACCTGATCAAATCGTGTTTGATCTTGACCCTGATGAAGGATTGGACAATGACTTGGTGAAGGCCGCTGCCCTGGATATAAAAAAACACTTGGGCGATCTTGACCTACCTGCATTTCTTAAAACATCGGGCGGCAAGGGGTTTCACGTTGTGGTGCCGCTGAAACCGAAGGCCCGCTGGGAAGAAGTCAAAACCTTCGCGCATGATTTCGCCCGTGCCATGACACAATCAGCTCCAGATCGCTACACCGCAACGCTCGCCAAGAAAGCCCGAAAGGGCAGGGTGTTCATTGACTATTTGCGCAATGGCCGCGGCTCAACCACAGTGGCACCTTTATCGCCGCGCGCAAACGAAGAAGCTGCAATATCCATGCCCATCGAGTGGAAATTGTTGGAGGCAGGTGTTCAGCCAAAGTCATTCACAATCAACAGTGATGCATTGGGCGATATCCTAAGCGAACCCAATCCTTGGCGAGATTTTTCCAAGATTGCAAAGCCATTACGCCAGTAGCGCTTTACGCTTTTCAAATTTTTGCTGTTTCTGTTAGTACTCAGTTTCTAAGTCGGGTCATCCCGTAGAGTTGGATTTTTTATGTCCGCAAAAAATCACAACAGCTGCACTCTAGTTCAATCCACAAACCGCGCCCTCACAAATCGCGCGACTTTTGTTGTGCCAGGTAATTCAAATCCTGATTGGAAAGAGTTGTAAGGGATAAACCAGTTGATCTACTCTCCTCAGGCACCCCCGCTAAGGCGGGTCAGGCTGTCGTGAACCGAGCCCATCTCTATTTTTGAAATGATCTCTTCGGTCGAGGAGTGCCACGATGTTGGCAATCCTCAGTTCGGGAGCTAGGTCAATCACTTTGATTTAGCTTCTCAAAGCGAGCTGCACCTTGTGGTTCCATTTTAAAAATCTTTAAATCATGTTGATTGCGCATCGGAACTTTAAAGGTTCAACGCGCATTTCTTTGTGAAATTCATATTTTCAGCTTTTCTTGCAAGGAACTGACACATGGCTAAATCACGCGTGACAGCGAAATCTACCAAACCGCGAGAGGGCATGCCCAGTCCTGAACTGACAAAAGTAGAATTTAAGAAGCGCTATTTAAGTCAGTTTGTGGATCCGCAATTCAAATCATTAACTTCAGAGCTTGAGAAGATTTCTGACGTCGCTTGGTCTGCTTATCATGAGGGCCGTAAAAGCTCAATTACGCGCAAGGCAGGAGTTAAGTTTTCAAATCCGGACTATGATCTTTCGGTCGAGTGGACCGCGACCCACAAAGCTGTCAACGCAGCTCAAAAGCGGCATGATGATAAATCGCAAACGCCACGCATTTTGTTGATTAATGGCTCATCCCGAAGTGAGCACACTTGTCCGGGCGAAATGTCGAAGAGTTTCCGCCTTATTGAAATTGCACAAGATGTCGTTGAGAATGAGTTCTCGCTTGCCGTCGATATTCTCGATCTTTCTCGGCTGGCTTCAGAATATGGCCGCAATATTCACCCGTGCAAAGCTTGCTTTTCAACCGCCGCCCCACTGTGTCATTGGCCCTGTTCGTGTTATCCCAATCACGGGCTTGGCCAAACACAGGATTGGATGAATGATATTTATCCTCTGTGGGTTGAAGCGCACGCAGTCATGATTGTAACCCCGGTCAACTGGTATCAAGTGACCTCGCCCATAAAGCTTATGATGGATAGATTGGTCTGTGCAGATGGTGGAAACCCAGACCCTACATTGACCGATGGGAAAGATCCATCGCTCGCCAAGAAAATTGAACTGGAAGGATGGTCATATCCGCGTCATTTGGAAGGCCGGTTTTTTTCAGTGGTGGTTCACGGTGATGTCGCAGGAGTTGAAAACGTACGGCGGTCATTGTCTGATTGGTTTCAATTTATGAAAATGGTGCCCGGTGGACATGATGCTGAAATTGATCGATACATTGGATATTGGGAACCCTATGCCACGAGCCATGCTGCATTAGACCGAGACATCAATATACAAAATGAAGTGCGAAACGCCGCTCGCAGTTTGGCCGATGCTGTAGTTCAAGCCAGAAAGGGCCGGTTGGTTGCACCTGGCGCAAATCTCACTGATATTCGGCAAAAATAGCATTTGAGCTTTTAATTTCGAAATCTAAGTATCAAGTTTCCGTTTTGTGATCGGGCAGATGGGCGGTTTTTACTGTTGCCAATTCGTCCAGCTGCTTTTCTGTCATGGATTCATACATATCCCGTGACGCCCCGACGAGCTTTGATTTTGGCGTCTCACCGCGCTTGGCGGCAAGTGCTGCGCCTGCTGCTTTTTGTTGGGCCTTTGATTTTGCTGGCATTGGATGCCCCTTTTTATTTACTATTTACTAACGCTGAAGAAAGGCAGTTGTTCCAGATTGCGAGAATTTGGAACCTTTCGTAAGTACAAGGAGTTCAATGTTACTCAATAGGTAACAAAAATGAAAAATAATTCAAGCAATGACAAAGTTGATGGCGGTCTGGATGTTAAATTACAACCCCTTCTTGCTGATGTAGAGTATCGCAAAGAACGTCAACAGGAAGCCGCGCTTGTCGATCCGACCGGTGAGCGGAATATTGGAAATAATGAAAACAACGAAGCGCCTGATAATGTGGGTGGTGCTGAACCAACACCAAATTCCCAAACTAATAATTCGAAAGACGTCCCAAACGCCACTTACAATCCCAAGACATGGCAAATGTTCCATGATTTGTAGCCACTTTGCGTAAAGGCTTTTCCGCCACCACGCATTTTAGTGTACAAGTGAACATAATCGGTATAGCGGAAATACACACTAAAAAAGCAGCCATAATGTTCGCCTATCAATTTTTGATGCAAAGGCCATATTAGTGAAATCGCACGATCACTCTAACGGTAATAATGGTGCGCCTACGCAGCTGTCTGTTATTGTTGATGATTCTGCTAAAGAACAGCTCTTAATGCACCGATCAACTCTTGTGGTGGGTATTGGCGCATCGGCGGGTGGTGTAGAAGCCTTAACTCGGTTTTTTGATGCGATGCCGCCTCATAGCGGTGCGGCTTTTGTGATTGTGCTGCATCTTGACCCGACACGTGAAAGCCAGATGGCGCATGTCTTGAGCAGTCATACAAAAATGTCTGTCGTTCAAGTTGCCGACGACATGAAAATTATGCCCAACATGGTCTATGTGATTGCGCCCGATAAAGATTTGACCGTGCGTAACGGTACTTTGCATTTAGCGGAGCCAGCGGAAAGTCGCGGACACCGCCACCCAGTTGATGTGCTGTTCCGATCATTGGCCGCCGATCAAGGTGAACGGACCATTGCCATTATACTTTCAGGCACGGGCAGCAACGGCACCGATGGTTTGAAAGAGGTGAAAGCCGCTGGCGGGTTAATCTTAATTCAAGATCCCCCAACCGCAAAATTTGACGGCATGCCGCGCAGTGCCATTGCATCAGGAATGGCCGATCACATCGTTGCGCCCGAAGCGATGCCAGAGATTTTAGTGCACTACATCAACCAAGAATATATCAAAGAACCGCACGATGGTGAAACAGCTGCAACAGCGGCCCAGCCAACAATTGATCAAATTCTCACTTTGCTTTTTACGCGAACCGGCAATGATTTTCGCAATTATCGCCGAAGCACAATTCAGCGTCGCATTCAGCGCAGGCTTGGTCTTAAAAATATAGAAACGCTCGCAAGCTATATGAATGAGCTGCGTTCCAATTCCGAAGAAGCGCCATTGCTGGTCAAAGATTTACTGATCAACGTTACCAGTTTCTTTCGTGATGCGGAAGCTTGGAAAACGCTGGGTAGCTTGGTGATCGCTCCACTGGTGGCAGCGCGCGAGACGGGCTCTACAATCAGAGCTTGGGTGCCAGGATGTTCGACGGGTGAGGAACCTTACACGCTTGCTATGCTGATCAGCGAAGAGGCGGCACTGGCAGGTAAAAAATTTGATGTGAAAATTTTTGCGACCGACGCTCGCGAAGATAATTTGAAAACGGCTCGCGACGGCATTTATCCTTTAGCAGCCGTCACCGGGCTTTCAGCCACACGGCAGCGGGTGTTTTTCGAAAAGATTGAAGCCACCTATCAGGTTAAAAAAGAAATCCGCAATATGGTGGTGTTTGCGCCACAAAACCTGTTGCGCGACCCGCCATTTTCGCACCTTGATTTGGTCACCTGTCGAAACTTGCTGATTTATCTTGAACCCGAAGCCCAACAAAGTATCATCGCATTGTTTCATTTTTCCCTTGAAGCAGGTGGCACGCTTTTATTGGGCAACACTGAAACATTGGGCCGCCATGAAGCAATGTTTGAAACCGTCTCTAAAAAATGGCGGATATTTAAGCGGGCCGGGCCAGCACGGCTCGACATTATAAATTTCCCAGTGCTGCGGGGCACTGCGCGTTCAACCAAGACCAAGGAAGAAGCTGAGCCGCAGGTGGATAACCCAATTGCATTGCCAGCCGGCGATATTGCAAGACGAGCCTTGCTTGAACACTTTGCGCCAGCTGCAGTGTTGATTGACCGCAATTGCCGCGTTGTCTATTTTCATGGGTCAACCGGAAATTATTTGGAACAACCAACAGGCGAGCCCTCAAAAGATCTTTGTCTTATGACGCGCGATGGGCTGACTGCTAAGCTGCGTTCAGCGGTACGCACTGCAATGTCTGAAAATCGCAACGTTCAGATCACAGCAAATGTAAAGCACAATGGCGCAATTTCGCCTGTTGCGGTCAGCGTCACGCCGCTTGCTTCGAGTGCAAGTGGTCAGGGCTCCATCTTGATTACTTTTGCGCCGGAAGCAGTGGCGAATTCCAAACCAAGCAATGTCATTGCAACCAATGCTGTCCTCGACACCACTATGCAGGACGAATTGAAAGCCATTCGCAGCGAATTGCAAAATACCATCGAACATCTGGAAACCACTAATGAAGAGTTGAAGGCCTCGAACGAAGAAGCCACCTCAATGAATGAAGAGTTGCAATCCACCAACGAGGAACTTGAAACCTCTAAAGAAGAGATGCAGTCGTTCAACGAGGAACTGCACACCGTAAACAGTCAGCTCCAGCACAAGGTGCGTGAGCTTGAAGACAATGCTAATGATCTCAATAATCTCTTGGCCGGAACGGAAACGGCAACATTATTTATTGATGTCAATCTGTGTATGAAATGGTTCTCGCCGGGAACACGTGAACTATTTAACTTCATACCTTCCGATATTGGAC